>DASYFS010000494.1:0-8159 GCA_036498305.1 Candidatus Elarobacter sp.
CGCCGACGTCGCGGGGATCTGCGCGTCGGCGAACGGGTCGACGTCGATGATGTCGGCGCTGTGATGCGCCGTGTCGTAAGCGATCGCGGAGCGCAGCAGCGTGTAGAGGCCCGGCTCGAGGAACCTGCGCGCTTCGGCGAGCTCACGCGTCCACGGGTGCTTCCGCCGCGCGGCCGCGAAGTACCAGGTGTAGAGTTCGTTCACGACCGCACCGGGCGGCGGCGACTGCGCGGGCGCCGGCGCGAACGTCCCCGAGACGAGCAGCGCGGCGATCGTCAGCGAGGCGATGCATCGGGTCACGGCGCCGGCGCCGTTCTGGGCAGCGTCCGAATCTCGCGGACGAAGAGCCACGGGATCGCGGTGAGCATCACCGCGGCGCCGACCCAGACCGTGTTGACGATCCCGATCGCGCTGCCGAGGCCGCCGCCGATCAGCGCGCCGATCGGCATCACGCCCCACACGATCGTCTTCATCGTCGCGTTCATGCGCCCGAGCTGGTCCGGTGCGACGAGCCGTTGGCGCAAGCTGACCTGCGTCACGTTGTAGCACGGGATGCAGAACGCGGCGCAGAGCTGGATCGCGATCATCACCGCGATCGGGTTCGCGACCGTCGCCAGCGGGATCGCAAACGTGACGCCGACCGTGCCGAGCATCGTCGCGATCAAGATGCGGCCGGCGGGGACGCGTCGCACCAGAACCGGCGCCGCGAGCGCGCCGATGAAGCCGAGGTTTGCGAACGCGATGATGACGCCGGTCAGCAGCGGCGAGAAGTGCAGCACGCGGTAGAAGAACAGCAGCCATACCGCGCTCACGATCGACCAGCCGAGGTTCACGCACGCGGTCGACGCGGCGATCCCGCGCAGCACCGGCGATTGCACGACGATCCGCACGCCGTCGCGCAGCGCTTCGCGAAAGTCCGGCGGCGGCGCCGCATCGAGGGCGTCCCGGTGCGCTTCGCGGACGCGGATCCCGGCCAGCGCCCCGACCGAGACGACGTACGTCGCTGCGTCGACGATCACGGCCATCGGCGCGCCGATCGCCGAGATCAGCGCGCCGGCGAGTCCCGATCCGGCCAGCATCGCCGTCTCCCGGGTCGCTTCGAGGCGGGCGTTGGCGTGCTCGAGCCAGTCGCTCTCGACGAGCGACGGGACGAACGCCTGGTACGCGATCTCGAAAAACACCGAGCCTGCGCCGACGACCAGCGCGACGACGATCAGCTGGGTCAGCGTGAGCACGTGCAGCGCGGCGGCGAGGGGGACGCTCGCAAGCGCCGTCCCGCGCACGACGTCGGCAGTCAGCATCGTCCCCTGCGCGACCAGCGGTCGACCCAGACGCCGGCGGCGAGGCCGAGGACCGGATAGGCCGCGAACTGTGCCGCCTCCAGAACCCCGACCAGAAACACGGGCGCGTGGAGTCCCAGAATTGCGACGGTGGGGAGAGCAAGCGCGCTGATCGCGGTTCCGAAGACGCTGGTCGTCTGGCCGAACCACAGCCGGGCGAACGCCGGCCGGCTCATCCCAGCGCCCCGAGGCGAGCAGAGGACGATCTTGCCGGCCCCCGGAACTTGGAAGGAGAGAGCGTTCGTGAGGCGATCGCGTCGGGCCTTAAGGGCTCGCGTTGGAGCGTCCGACCGCAGTTTTCGACCACTTTCAATTCAGGGACGGGCGAACGTCCGCCCGCGAGGCCCGCTCGAAGACGCGCAAGCGCCGTCGCGATGTGCCCGCGGAAGACCGATCGCCGTCCGGGAGAACACACTACTTTGTCGACCGACATACTCGTCTCGAGCGATCCGTGGGAAAACCGCGTCGCGATCCTCGAGGACGGTCGTCTTGCCGAAATCTACGTCGAACGCGAAGAGCGGGTCATCGGCTCCATCTACAAGGGCAAGGTCGTCAACGTCCTGCCCGGCATGGGTGCTTCGTTCTGCGACATCGGCCTAGGCCGGAATGCCTTCCTCTACGTCGACGACATCAACAAGACGCCGCTCAACATCGGCGACGTCGAGGTGATGGAAGGCCGCAGCGGTTACACGATCACCGAGAAGGTGAGCCGCGGGGACGACGTGCTCGTCCAGATCGTCAAGGAGCCGCGCGGCCTCAAGGGCGCGCGCGTCTCGACCAACATCTCGCTGCCGGGCCGGTATCTGATCCTGATGCCGACCGGCAAGTTCAGCGGCGTCTCGCGGAAGATCGAGTCGGCCGAGGAGCGCAACCGGCTCAAGGCGATCATGAAGGCGATCCGTCCCGAAGGGATGGCGACCGTCGTGCGCACCGCAGCGGCGAACGTCTCGAACGCCGAGCTGATCGCCGACCTCGGCGTCCTGATCCGCATGTGGCACGGCATCCTGGAACAGTACAAGCGCGTTCCTGCGCCGGCGCTGCTGCACAAGGACATGAACCTCGTCTACAAGACGGCGCGTGACTTCATCACCCCCGAAGTCAACCACGTCTGGCTCGACGACGAGTCCGAGACCGAGAACGTCCGCGACTTCATGCGCCTGTTGGGCCCGCAGTACGTCGAGCGCATCCAGTACTACGAGGGCGGCAAGAAGCTCTTCGGCGACTTCAAGATCGACGACGAGATCGCGCGGCTGATGAAGCCGACGGTGAAGCTGCCGTCCGGCGGCTCGATCGTCATCGAGTCGACCGAAGCGCTGACCGTCGTCGACGTCAACTCCGGCAAGTTCACCGGCGGCAAGAACCTCGACGACACGATCGTGCGCACCAACGTCGAAGCCGCGACCGAGATCGCGCGCCAGGTGCGCCTGCGCGACATCGGCGGTATCATCGTCTGCGACTTCATCGACATGTCGTCGGAGTCCGACCGCAACCGCGTGATCACCGCGCTGCAAGAAGGTCTGCGCAAGGACCGCACGCGCTCGACGATCCAGTCGTTCTCGCCGCTGGGGCTGCTGGAGTTCACCCGCAAGCGTGTCGGCAAGGATCTCGGCCAGCAGCTGCGCGGCAAGTGCCCGACCTGCGAAGGCCTGGGCAGCGTGATGTCGCCGGAGTCGGTGACGATCGGCGCGTTCCGCGAGATCGCCGCGCACCGCAACGGCGAGGTCAAGCACGTTCACGTCGCCGCGTCGCCGAACGTCGCGGCGCAGGCGGAGTACTGGTACGAAGACGAGCGCCGTCAGCTCGCCGCCCAGCTCGGCACGCAGATCGACGTCTTCGTCGATCCGGCCGTCCATCCGGAACGCCCGCGCATCGTGTGGGGCGACGAGAACCTGCCGCCCTTCGGGACGATCCGTGTCGGCGACGAGTTCGAGGTCGAGCTGTTGCACACGCGGCTCCCGAACGCGACCTCGGCCGCGGCGATCGTCGCCGGCCGCCTGATCGAGGTCGAGAACGCCGCCAACGCCGCCGGCAAGACGATCAAGATTCGCATCATCGACGTCGACGGGAGCGACATCCTCGCCGAGGCGCGGACGCCGATCGAGGCTGCCGCGGCGATCGGCGGCGAGAAGAAGAAGCGCCGTCGCGGGGGACGCAACCGCCGCGGCCGCGAGCTGACCGCCGCCGAGCAGACCGCCGAGCTGCGCGAGCTCGCCGAGGAGGCCGAAAAGGGCCTCGGCGGCCGCACCTCGATCGGGATCTCGACGACCGAAGAGGTCGCCGCCAAGACGACCGGTCCCAAGACGACCGCGCAAAAGGCCGCCGACGGAAAGGTCGCGCTGCTGCCGGGCGAGTCGCTCAGCCCGAGCGTCCCGCCGCGCCGCGAGCGTGACCGCGACCGCGAGCGCGAACGGCCCGCCCCGGCTCCGGCCGCCGCAGCCTTCACGCTCCCCGGCGAGCGGCTCTCCGGTGAGCTCGTCGCCGGGGTCCTCCCGGGTGAACGCCTCTCCGGCGATCGGGTGACGGCCGGGGCCGCTGCCTTCGTGCGTCCCCCCGCCGCCGCCGCCGCCGCCGCGACGACCGTCGCCGGCGACGACGCCGAGGGCACCGAAGACGGCGGCCGCCGTCGCCGCCGCCGCCGCCGTCGTGGTCGCGGAGCGGGTCAGGAGACCGGCGCGATCGGGGTCCAGCCGGTCCGCCTCCCCGGCGTCGCCGTCGTGCTGAGCCCGGACGACGAGGAGGACGACGACGAGGCCGAGGTCGCGACCGCCCTTCCGGCCGGGGTGCCCGGCGAGAACGGCGAGCGCAAGCGTCGCCGCCGTCGTCGTCGCCGCCGCGGTCGCGGGGGCGCAGGCGCCGAGGGTCAGCCCGCGGCAGCCGCCGCCGGCGAGAGCGCCGCGGTTCCGGACCGCCACATCTTCCGGGTCGATGCCGGCGGGGCCGCGCATCCGACCGGCGAGACCGCGCCGCCCACGCCGTCGCGCGCGATCGCACCCTGGAACCGCAAACGCGGCGACGTCGCCGTCGAACCGCCGCCGCCGTCGATGACGGCGCCGGAGGAGTCGGTGAAGGCCGCCCGTCCGTCGCGACGGCGCCCACGTCCGGCCGAAGCCGGCAGCGCGTCGACGCGTGGCGGTTCGCTCGAAGCGGCCGCGCCCGTCCCGGCGCTCCCCGCCGGCGGGCCCGCGCCCGCGGCGGAGCCGGCGGCCAAGAAGACGACGCGGAGAACGTCGACGGCCGCCAAGACGACTGCGGCCAAGACGGCCGCCGTCAAGAAAGAGCCGGCGAAGAAGGCAGCCGCCAAGAAGGCGACCGCGACGAAGAAGGCGCCGGCCGTCAAAAAGACGTCGACCGCCAAGAAGACGGCGACCGCCAAGAAGACAACCGCAAAGAAAGCGACGTCCCGCAAGAAGGCGTAACGAGAAAGGCCCCGAGCAACGCTCGGGGCCTTTTCGTGTACCTGCGGGGTGCTGCTACTGCTGCGCCGGCGTCTGTGCGATGCGGCCGTTGAGGTACGACAGCGCGGCGACGAGCTGCGGGTCCGTCTTGGGGTCGCCCATCCGGATCCCTTTGAGGTCCTTCGGGAGATCGCTGCGGATCTCGGGCTCGATCCCGACCGTGTTGATGTCGCGGCCCTTCGGCGTGAAGTAGCGCGCGGTCGTGATCTTCACCGCCGAGCCGTCGGGCATCGGGAAGATCGTCTGCACGACGCCCTTGCCGAACGTCTTCACGCCGACCAGCGTTCCGACGCCCGAGTCCTGGATCGCGCCGGCGGTGATCTCCGACGCCGAGGCGGTGTACTGGTTCACCAGTACGGCGAGCGGACGCGGTGCGATTGCCGTGTTTTCGGCGTCGTACTGGGTGTCCGTGCCGGCGCGCGACTGCACGCTGACGATCGGGCCGTTCGAGATGAACTTCGAGGCGACGTCGACTGCCGCGTTGAGGTACCCGCCGCCGTTGTAGCGCAGGTCGAGGACGTACGCACGCGCACCCTGCGAGTCGAGCCGCCGCAGCGCCGTCGTGAGCTCTTGACTCGTCGTCTGACCGAAGACCGCGAGGTCGACGTAGCCGACGTTGCCGGGGAGCATCTTCGACGAGACGCTGGGCTGATGGATCGTGTCGCGCGTGATCGTCACCGGCGGCAGCGCGGCGCCGTTGCGCTGAATCGTGAGCTGGACCTTGGTCCCGGGATTGCCGCGCAGCGCTTGCGTGACGCGCTTCTGCTGCGCGTCTAGCGTCGTCGCTCCTTCGAGCAGCTGCGGAACCGGTTTGCCGTCGATCGCGGTGATGAAGTCTTCGGAGAGGATCCCGGCCTTGTCGGAGGGACCTTCGAGGATCACGTTCTCGACGTGCAGGTTCTTCGTCTTGTCGTCGATCGAGTACGAGATGCCGACGCCGCCGAACGAGGTTCCGTCGAGGTTGTCGTTGAGCGCCGCGTACTCTTTGGGGGAGAGGAACACCGTGTAGCGGTCCTTCACCGAACCCAGCACGCCCGAGATCGCCGCGTACGTGATCTGCGTCGAGGGCGACTGCGCTTCGACGGTTTCGAGCTTCGGAGCGTAGTTCTGAATCGCGATCGAGACTTCACGCGAGAGCTCCTCGGCGTTGGTCTGATCGTCGTTGCTCGAGAGCATCGCCGGCAACGTCGGATTGGTGACCTTGCGCTTCTTGAGGAGCTCGATCATCGAGGTGCGCGCGCCGTCGAGCGCCGCCTGGCGATCGACCTTCTTGTAGAAATCGCCGGTGAGATGCGCGTAGCTCTCGATGAGCTCGCGCGTCTGCGTCTGCGAAAGGTTGCCGCCGGTGGCGGCGGGGACCGGCGCAGTCGACAGCGACAGCAGCGCGACTAGGGCCAGGGGAACCAGGCGTTTCATGAGGCGTCCTTCTTGCTCTCGATGATGTTCTTCGCAGCTTCGAGCTGCTTGTCGTTGGGGGTGTCGATGATCGGCAGGTCGACGCGCTGCGTCACGATCACGTCGGGGACGATCCCTTTGTGCTGGATATCACGGCCTTTGGGGGTGACGTAGCGGGCCGTGGTGATCTTGAGCGCGCCCTTGTCGGGGAGGGTGTAGAGAGACTGGACGACGCCCTTGCCGAACGTTTTCTCGCCGACGATCGTTCCGGCGCGGTAGTCTTGCACCGCACCGGCCGTGATCTCGGAGGCGCTGGCCGTGTACTTGTTGACGAGAATGACCAGCGGCTTGGTGTTGATCGTATTCCCCTCGGCGCTGCGAACGTCACGGTTGCCGGCTCGGTCGATCGTCGAGACGATCGGCCCGCTGGGGATGAAGAGGCTGGAGATGTCGACCGCCGCGTCGAGCAAGCCGCCGCCGTTGAAGCGCAGGTCGAGGATGTAGCCCTTGACGTTCTTCGCCTTGCCGGCCAGGAACGCGCGCTTCACCTCGTCGGCCGAGTTGGAGCCGAAGTCGGCGAGCCGCACGTACTCGATGTTGTTCTCGACCTTCTCGCGGATCGACGGCACGTGGATCTGCGCGCGCGTGACGTGCACGCTTTCCTGCGATCCCGACTCCTTGCGGCGCAGCGTCAGCGTGACGACGGTTCCGTTTTGACCGCGGATTTCGCGCTCGACCTGGTCGAGCTTCTGACCCATCGTCGACTTGCCGTCGACCGCGACGATGACGTCGCCGGGCCGCACGCCCGCCTTGATCGCGGGGTTGCCTTCGATCGGATCGGCGACGATCGCGCCGGTCTTTTGTTCCTGCACGATGTAGACGCCGATCCCGCCGAAATCGCCGCCGTGCAGCTGCTCGTCGAGACCGTTGATCTCTTGCGGCGACAGATACGTCGTGTACGGATCGCCGAGCGCGCCGAGCATCCCGGTGATCGCGACCTGCGTGAACTGCTCGCGCGGCGCGACGTTCGCGTAGCGATGCTGCACCGAGTTGAGCGTGCTCTCGAGGATCGCGAGATCGCGATGACGGTCGCCGGTCGCGGCGTTGTGAGGAACCTGCGGCGTGGGGACCTTCTTCACGATGTGGAGATAGGTCGTCAGCGCCTGCTGCTCGCCGTTGACGAGCAGGCCGTCGGCGACCGGCTTGTAGTAGGCGCGCTCGACGCGATCGTAGGCGAACTCGATCATCTGCGTCTGCTGATCGCCGCGGCCCAGGAGCGTCTGGAGATCGAGGCCGACGATCTTCTGGCCGTCCGCGACGACCGCCGGAACGGCATCGGGTGCGGCGGCGGCGCGGTTCGCGTACGCGGCACCGCCCGCGGCGGCGAGGGCGACGACGAGGGCGGCGGACAGCATACGGGTGCGGGCGGTCAAACGGCGGTCCTTCGGGGAGAGGCGCAGGTTACGAGTATATCCGTAGAACCCGGTCCTTGCGCGCTTTGTTCCAGCGCGTCACGGACCCTTAACGCTGCCGTACCCGCCTTGGAGCGGCCTGAGCCGCCGCAGCCCTCCGCTTAGTGGAGGTAGGACATCGGGTCGACCGGCCGGCCGTCGACGCGCACCCCGAAGTGAAGGTGCGGACCGGTCGAGTGCCCGGTGGAGCCCGAGGCGGCAATCGCCTGGCCGCGCTGCACGTCCTGGCCGACCCCGACGAAGATGTGGGAGAGGTGACAGTACTGCGTCGCCAGATGGCTGCCGTGGTCGATCACGATCATGTTGCCGCAGCCGCCGTCGTCCCAGCCGGCGACGATGATGCGCCCGTCGGCCGCCGCCGCGACCGTCGTCCCGGTCGCGACCGCGATGTCGATCCCGGCGTGGAGCGTGAAGACGTGCGTCACCGGGTTGTTGCGCATCCCGAACGGTGAGGTGATCGGCCCCGAGGCGGGCCACGACAGCTGTCCGACGCTGAC
>DASYFS010000495.1:0-1841 GCA_036498305.1 Candidatus Elarobacter sp.
AGGACGTCGACGGCGACGCCGTTCGCATCGAGATGCCGCACGCCGCCGCGCACGTCGACGAGCGACCCGCTCGACTCGGGCGTCAGCGTCCCGTCACGCCGGCGCAACCGGTAGTCCATGATCTCGCGGCGATCGTCGAGCTGCACCGAGAACCAGTCCCAACCGCTCTGATCCGGCTGCAATTCGTCGGAGCCGAACTCGTGATCCATCCAGGAGATGCCGTCGACCGGGAGCGTCGCGCCGCCGTAGCGCAGCGTCCCGGTCGTGCGCAGCCGCGTCATCGAGTAGTAGTGCGAGGCACAGCTCGTGCAAGCGCCCTTGAGCGACACGCCGCTGCGGCCGTGCACCGCGGGCGGCTTCTCAGCGGTCTCGACGAGATCGAGCGCGAGGCTCTCGGTCGCGGCGTGCAGCCGGAACGGCCCGGCGCCGTGCAGCGTCCAGCCCAGCGCGGCGACGTCGAGCGCGCGCGTCGACGCGCGTCCCATCCCGAGTGCTTCACGCGCGAACCGCGTATCGTAGAGGAAGCGGCCGCCGCGCTCGTCGGTGAGCGCAAGATGCGCCGGCACGATCTGGTTGCCGCGCCACCGTGACGTGCCCGGCGGCGGCGTCGGATCGCCGGGGCGCATCCCGAAGCGGAAAAACGTCAGCTCGTACCCGAAGCGCCGCCCGTCTCGCGTGCGCAGGTGGCCGGTGTAGTACCACCACTCGCTCGAGAACGCGACGTGCGCCGCGTGATCGCGCGGAAAGACGAACGCCCACGGCAGCCGCGCGTTCGCGAACCCCGGACCCACCGTTGCGGGCAACGGCGCGGCACCGAGCGCGGCAGCGGCACAGAACAGCGCGACGGCACGGCGTATCATTCGGTCCGCACCGCGTCGGCCGTGCGAATCCGTGCCGCGATCCCCGCCGGCCAGATCCCCGCCAGGACCGCGGCGGCCACGACGAGCGCGACCGTCTCGCCGAGGAACGCTCCCGGGACGTGCAGCTCGATCAGCCACCCGAAGGCTTGCCGGTTGATCACGAAGATCAGCAGCAGCGCGAGCAGCATCCCGATGCCGATCCCCAACGTGGCGCCGAGCAGGCCGATCCCCGCCGCCTCGGTCAGCACGGTCGCGCGCACGCCGCCACGCGTCACGCCGAGATAGCGCAGCAGCCCGAACTCGCGGCGCCGTTCGAGCACCAGCGCAAACAGCGTCGAGACGACGCCGAGGACCGCAATCGTGATCGCGATGACGTCGAGCGCGTACGTGATCGCGAACGTGCGGTCGAACACCCGGATGACGAGGCCGCGCAGCTCGCGGTTCGTCTCGACGTCGAGCCGCAACGGCGCGGTCGCGCGCACGATCGCGCCGCGGAGCCGATCGAGGTCGACCCCGCGCGCCGCGTAGACCGCGATCGAGTTCACGGAGTCGTCGTGGAACAGACGCCGGTAGGTCCGCAGGTCGGCCAGAACGACGCCGGCGTCGGACGAGTAGTCGTTGTAGATCGCGGCGACGGTGAACGTCGCCGGCCCCGACGGCGTCGGCAGCACGATGCGGTCGCCGGGCGCGATCCCGAACTTCGTCGCGAACGGCTCCGATGCGAGGACGTTGGCGGATCCCGGGAGCGTACGCGCGAGCGTCCCCAGATCGGACCCCGCGACAAGCCGCAGCCGCGTGCGGCCGGCGATGCTCGCGAGGTCCGTCGCGGCGAGCGTCGTCAGCCGGCCGCGAAACGGTATCTCGACGGCGCGCAGCGTTTCGACGCCGGCGACGCCGGGGACGGCGGCGATCCGGGCGGCGACGTGCGGCGAGAAACGCGCGTCGATCGACGCGTCGCCGAGCGCGAGCGGCCGGACGAAC
>DASYFS010000496.1:0-6945 GCA_036498305.1 Candidatus Elarobacter sp.
GGCCTTTGCGCTGCAGCCGTGCCTCGAGCGCGTCCGCGCCTTCGTTCGGGAAGCCCATGCGGTTGATCACCGCGCGATCGGCGGGGAGACGGAAGACGCGCGGGCGGGGGTTGCCGCGCTGTGGTCGCGGCGTTACGCCGCCGATCTCGGCGAAGCCGAAGCCGTGCGTCGCCATGTGATCGTAGACGCGGCCGTTCTTGTCGAAGCCCGCGGCCAGCCCGACCGGATTCGCGAAGGTGCGGCCGAACAGCTGGACGCCGAGGATGGGATCGTCGTCGCGCGGTTGTCCCGGGACGAGGCCCGTCTCCAGCGCGCACAGCGTCAGCTCGTGCGCGCTCTCCGGATCGATCGCGTGCAGGAACGGTTTGGCGAGGAGATACGGATCGATCACCGCGCGCGTTCGCGCTCGCCGCTCCCGGTGAAGAGCGAGATGATCCACGAGATGATCGCGGTCGCGATCGCGCCCCAGAAGCCGGCCCAGAAGTCACGCACGATCAGCCCGACCCCGAGCGCGCCGACCAGCCAGAACAAGAAGCCGTTGATCACGAGCGTGAACAGCCCGAGCGTCAGGACTTCCAGCGGCAAGCTCAGCAGGACGAGGATCGGCCGCAGCACCGCGTTGACGACGCCTAAGATCAGCGCGGAGAGCAACGCGCCGCCGACGCCCGTAACTTCGAGGCCCGGAATGAGCCTGAAGTACGTGATGATGTAGAGCGCCGCCGCGTTCACCAGGACTCGAATCAGGAAGCCCATACGCCGTCCCTTATCCGCCCAGGGCGGCCTTGACCTGCGATGCGAGCGCCGGCGACATCCCCTTCACCGCGGCGATCTCGTCGACCGAGGCGCGCTTGATCGCGCCGACCGAACCGAACGCCGTCATCAGCCGCTTCTTGCGCACCGGCCCCACGCCCTCGAGGGTGTCGAGCACCGACTTCGTCATCGCCTTGCCGCGCTTCTTGCGGTGGTGGGTGATCGCGAAGCGGTGCGCTTCGTCGCGGATGCGCATCACTAGGTGCAGTCCCGGGGAGTTCGGCGTCAGCACGATCGGCTCGGAGTTGCCGGGGACGTAGAGCCACTCGTTTTCCTTAGCAAGCCCCGCGACGGGAATTCCCCACATGTCGAGCTCGTGCAGCACCTCGACGACCGCATTGAGCTGACCCTTTCCGCCGTCGATGAGCAGCAGGTCCGGCTTCTCGTGGAAGCGCTCGCGGCGGCGCGCTTGCGTCTCGAGCGCGCGCGTCGCCGCGTCGCTCTCGGCGACCGGCGGACGATCGGCGTCCTGACGCAGATAGCGCAGTCGCCGTCGCAGCGTCTCCTGCATCGAGGCGAAGTCGTCCGGTCCCTGAACCGCTTGAATGTTGAAGTGGCGGTAGTCGCTCTTCTTCGGCCGCCCCTCGATGAACACGACCATCGAGGCGACCGAGTTCGTCCCTTGGATGTTCGAGATGTCGTAGCACTCGATGCGGTGCGGCGGCGCGGGCAGATCGAGCGCTGCCGCCAATTCCGTCAGCGCGCTCGCCGACGCGCTCTCGGTCGCTTCTTGATGGACGAGGAACGCGCGCAGGTTCTGCTCCGCGTTCTTCTTCACCAGCGCGAGGTAGTCGCGCCGCTCGCCGCGCTGCGGCACGAGCACGCGGACGCGCTGGCCTTTGAGCTCGGTCAGCCACGCTTCGATAAGTCCGGCGTCGTCGGGCAGCGCTTCGACGAGAATCTCTTTCGGGATCGCAGCCTCGTACCCGGCGCGCCGGCGCGCCCGCGCTTTCTCCGCGACCGGCACCTGCTGATCGCGCGCCGCGCGCAGCGCCAGCGGCGAACCGAACGTCTCGCCGTCGATACCTTCCGATGCGACGCCGGTGCGCGCGGTGTAGAACTGCTTGAGGAACTCGGAGAAGATCTCGGCGTCGCTGGTGCCGGTCGTCCCCTCGAGGATGAAGTACTCCTGGCCGAGCAGCTTGCCGTCGCGAACCATGAACACTTCGACGCACGCCTGACCCTGGCCGCGTGCCATCGCGATCAGGTCGACGTCGATCCGCGAGTGCCACACGACCTTTTGCGCCTCGATCGTGCGGCGCACCGCGATGATCCGGTCGCGCAGCCGTGCCGCCGCCTCGAAATTGTAGTGCTTCGCGGCATCGGTCATCCCGTGCTGCAGCCGCTCGAGCAGCGGATCGTAATGGCCTTCGAGGAACAGCGTCACCTCGTCGACGAGCCGGTCGTAGTCTTCTTCCGACTGGTAGCCGACGCACGGCGCGAGACAGCGCTTGATGTGGTACTGCAGGCACGGCCGCTTGCGCTTGCCGTCGATCGGCTCGCGGCACGTCCGCAGCGGGAAGACGATCCGCACCAGGTCGATCAGCTCGCGCAGCCCGTGCGCGTTGGTGTACGGCCCGAAGTAGCGCGCGCCGTCGTCCTTCACCACACGGGTGAAGACGACGCGCGGAAACGCTTCGTTCGTCACCTTCAGATACGGAAAGCGTTTGTCGTCGCGCAGCCGCACGTTGAACGGCGGCTGGTGGCGCTTGATGAGGTTCGCCTCGAGGATCAGCGCCTCGATCTCGTTGGTGACGACGACCGTTCGAACGTCGGCGACGCGCTCGACCATCTTCTGCTTGAAGAAGTCGAGCGTCGCGCGGTCTTGGAAGTACGAGCGCACGCGGTTGCGCAGCGAGACGGCCTTCCCGATGTAGAGGATGCGGCCGTCCTCCCCGATCATCTGATAGACGCCGGGCTGATCGGATACCTGTGAAAGCGTGCGTTCGAGCCTGGTCACGGCCTTAGCCGGCGAGGTCGGCGGCCTCGCGCTTCTTCCGCAACCGCCACCATGCCGCCGCGGCGATGGCGAGGAGCACGACGCCGATCACGATCAGCACCGCCGCCTTGTGGAGCTGGCCGATGATCGCGTCGAGGTTCTTTCCGGCGACGTCGCCGAGATATGCGAGGCCGAAGCAGAACACCGCCGAGCCGAGCAGCGTGTAGAGAAAGAACCAGCGCTTCGGCATCCGGGAGATCCCGGCCGGCAGCGACGAGAAGCCGCGGATGAACGGGATGAAGCGGCACCAGAAGACCGTCGAGCGGCCGTACTTTACGAAGAACGCATGGACGCGATCGTACTCGTGCTGGCGGAAGCGGATGTATTTGCCGTAGCGATGGACGAACGGCAGCCCGCCGTAGTAGCCGATTGCGTAGAAGATCGATGTCCCGACCAGCTCGCCGCACAGTGCGATCGTTCCCACCACGACCCAGCCGGCGAGCGGACCGATCGCGGGCAGGTGACCCTGGGCCGCGAGGCCGCCGGCGGTCGGCACCATGATCTCGAGCGCCGCGGGCATCCCCAAGTTGCCGAGGAGGACGACGAAAAACAGCCCGACGTAGCCGAAGTGAATGATCAGGTCGTGAAGGACCTGGGTCAGGTGTTCCATGCGCGCCTCAAGATGTCGGCGGCGAGCCCGCCGCCTTCAGCGCGGATCGCTTCAAGGAGATCGAGCGGCTCGACCTCACGGTCAACCGCCGACTTTTCCGCAATCTCTACTATCTTCTTGACCCGAGGTGTCACGAGGATCCCTTCCCACGAGCGACCTTCACCGGTGCCCAGCGCTCGCTTGATCTCCGCGTGAACGCGCGTCGGCTCGATGCCGTCTTTTGCGAGAAGCTCGTCGACGCTCGAATCATGCTCTTCGATAAGCGCGAACAGCATGTGCTCGGTCCCCACATAATAGTGGTTGTGGTTCCGGCACTCTTGCTCCGCTGCACGGAGCACGCGTCGGGCGGCTGGGCTGAAACGAGAGAACAACGGCGGCCCGTCTGGGGGAAGAAATGGTCGGGGCGGCAGGATTTGAACCTGTGACCTCTGCGTCCCGAACGCAGCGCTCTACCAAGCTGAGCTACGCCCCGTAACCGCTTGGACCAAAACCCCCGGATTCTGAAAGCGGCACCCCTCTCCTGCCCGTTCACGGGGAACCCTACTCGGCATAACGAATCCTTAGGGCGCCCTTTATGAGATACCTGATCGTCGGCTGCGGACGCGTGGGCTCGACCCTCGCCAAACTGCTCGTTGCCGACAAGCACGACGTCGTGGTCGTGGACGAGAACCCCGCTGCCTTCAAACGGCTGGGCAACCGATTCGGGGGGCAAGTCGAGGTCGGAACGGGGATCGACTACGACGTCCTCAAGCGCGCCGGCGCCGATCGCGCCGACGGCTTCGTCGCCGTGACCGACGGCGACAACCGGAACGTGATGGCGGCGCTGATCGCCCAGAAGATGTTCCGCATCCCGAAGATCGTCGCGCGCATCTACGATCCGCCGCGCGGCCAGCTCTATCGCGAGCTCGGCATCGAGACGTTCTCGCCGACGACGATCGGCGCACAGATCATCCGCGACCGGCTGCAGGACGTCGCCTACGCGAGCGTTCCGTCGTTCGACTTCGGAAAGTTGAGCTCGTTGGTGGCAACCGTCACCCGCACCCAGGCCGGAAAGCGGGTTAGCGACGTCGAGTCGGACGGGAAGATCCGGATCGCCGCGATCCGGCGGCTCGGCAGCGTGAGCATCGCCGCGCCCGGCGACGTGCTGGTGGAAGGCGACGAGATCAACGCGATCGTCGCACCCGACGCGCTCTCGCAGTTCGCCTCGATGTTCTCGGCGGCTCGCCCCGAGACGCGGCTGACCGCATAATCGTTCTATAAACGCATGTTCATCCTCATCGTCGGCGGCGGCAAAGTCGGCACCTATCTTGCGCGCGGGCTGCTCAAACAGCAGCACGAGGTCGTCGTCATCGAAAAGGACGCCCGCAAGGCCCAGCTGATGACGAACCTGCTCGAGAGCGACGTCGCGATCGTCGGCGACGGGTGCGATCCGAGCATCCTCTTGCAGGCCGGCGTGGCGCGCGCGGACGTCGTCGTTGCCGACACCGGCGACGACGAGGACAACCTCGTCGTGTGCATCATCACCAAGAAGCACTCGAACGCGCGCTGCATCGCGCGCGTCAACAATCCGAAGAACAAGCTGATCTTCGAGTCGCTCGACACGGAGAAACCGGTCAGCGTGATCTCGTCGACCGAGATCATCCTCGAGCTGATCGACGAGCGCGTCAACGTCGACGGCTCACGCCTGGAACCGCTGGCAAAGCTCGGCCATGGCGACCTCGAGCTCGTGCAGCTGCGCATCGCCGAGGACAGTCCGGCCGAGGGGAAACGCATCGCCGACGTCGCGCTCCCGCGCGGCAGCGTGATCGTCGCGGTCGATCGCGGCGGCGGCGACGTCGTGATCCCGAGCGGCGAGACGATGCTGCAGCGCGGCGACGACGTGATCGCGATGATCAAGCGCGAGACGCGTCCGGCCGTCTGCGCCGCGATCACCGGCTGACCGTCTAGCCGTCGCGACGCCGGGTCGTGAGGGGTGGGCGCACCACCCTCATGCTTGGAGACGACGCGCAGCGATGATTCAGCCGCAATGGCCGGGCCTCGGGCCCTATCTCTATCCCGGCAGCCTCGGCGGGACGTCCACCGGCGGCTGGGGCGCGAACGGCGTGCCCGCCGCAACGGAGGCCGACGGGATCGGGCCGTCGTGGTGGAGCGGCCAACAGACGAACGCGACGGCGGGGATCTCCGGCGCCGGGTCGTCGTCGAGCGGCGCGATCTGGAACGTGCTGCAGCAAATCATGGGGCTGATGGGCCAGCTGCTCGGCGCGGTGCTCGGGAACCTCGGCTCGACGGGCGGGCTCGGCGGAACGGGGACGGGCACGGGTACCGGGACGACGCAGCCGCCGGGTGCGCTCGGCGGCAGCCAGCAGCGGTTTGCCGACGTCGACATCAGCTCGACCGGCGATCCGCACCTCGCCGAGACAGGGACGCGCGAGACCGGGAACGGGACGACGCAGAGCGTCGACGAGCACTTCGACTCGATGACGAGTCACGACGATCTGGTCAGCGCGCGCGGTGTCGCCGGCGGCTACCGCGTCTCGACGACCGCGACGCAGCCCGGCGCGAACGGCGTCACCTACAACGACTCGGCGACGGTGCACGCGAACGCCGACGGCGACAGCGTGACGATGCAGCACGACGGCTCGTTCTCGGTCGTCAGCAACGGCCAGGCAGTCTCGCTCACGAAAGGTCAGACGGTGACGCTCGGCGGCGGCGAGAGCGTGACCGAGAACCAGGACGGCTCGCTTCTCGTCAGCGCGTCGAACGGGCGCGGCGGGTCGATCGCGACGACGCTGCGTTCGACCGGCAACGGCGTCGACGTCAGCACCCACGCGCACGAGCTGGCCGTCGGGGGCGACGTCGTGCACCACGGCACGCACAAGCACCACGGGCAGACACCCGCGCCTTAGTGCGTGTGGGTGAAGTTGCCGAGACCGATTCCGAGGCGCTCGATTCGTCGCAGCGCCTCGCGCATTCCGAGCGGCTCGTGCGGGCGGCCGACCGACGCAAAGTAGCGCTCGGGGTCGATGTTAAGCGTGCGCGTCTGGATCATCGCGACCGGATGCGCGCGCAACGCCGTCTCCATCGCCTCGATCTCGGGGCGTTCGTCGGTGACGCCGGGATGTGTCAGCAGGTTCAGTGAGACGCGCAGGCCGCTCTTCACCGCGAGCGCGATCGAGGCGATCACGTCGTCGAGCTCGTAGCCGGTCGGGCGATAATACGCGGCGTAGACGTGCGGCCGGAACGAGTTGAGGCTGATCCGGACCGCTTGCAGCCCGGCATCGATCAGCCGGGCGAGGCTTTTGGGGAGCGAGCCGTTCGTGTTGAGGTTGATCGTCCCGTTGGAGCGCTGCGCGCGGATCGCCGCGATCGCGCGTTCGATCGTCGTCACGCGCAGCAGCGGCTCTCCTTCGCAGCCTTGCCCAAACGAGACGATGCCGTCGGGGACGCGCTCGAGGTGCCGGACGGCGATCCGCGCGACGTCGTCGGCCTCGGCTTCGAACGCGACGCGCGTCTGCGGTGAGGGCAG
>DASYFS010000497.1:0-4796 GCA_036498305.1 Candidatus Elarobacter sp.
GAGCGCCGAGGTCTCGCTCCGCGCCCCGGGCTCGCCCAGATCGGCGCCGATGACGCTGCGCGCGAGCGTCGCGCCGAGCTCGGCGAGGTGCCACCGCACCGCGGCGTCGCGTTCGACCCGCGCGCCGCGCGAGAAGAAGACACGGGCCGTCTCGCCGGCCTGCTGAACCGCGACGTAGTCGAGCTGTGCACCTTCGGCTGCGCGGACTTCAACGATACCGCAAACGAGCGAATCGCCGTCGCCAATGTGACGCTCGATCACGGTCGCACGCGCACCCGCCTCGGCGACGACGACGATATGCGGAAAGACCGCTTCGGCATCCGGCGCGGACGAGAAGACAAGCTGAATCGGAGCGTCGATCGTGACCCCGGCCGGAATGTGCACCAGCACGCCGCAGTTCTGGAACGCTGTCGCGAGCGCGGCAAAACGATCGCGGCGCCAGTCGACGATCAAGGTGTGGGCGCCGTTTAGAATCCCCGCGTGCGTGCGCGCCGTCTGCCCGTCGAGCGGGAGCAGCGTCACGCGCGGATCGACACCGCTGGGCAGGTCGACGTACGCGCCGCCGATGTGATAGAGCCCGCCGGCGTTCTCGGTTGCGAGCGCGGGGCGGTCGACTTCGACGTTGCTCTTGGCTGCGGCCGGCGCCGTCCGCCGCGGCGGAGCCGGAAGCGTCACGCGTCCGGCGACCCAGCGCAACTCGTCGTAGGAGAGTTTGTCGTAGTCGTGCTTCCAGCCGCGGCCGGGACGCGCGCCGGGCGCGGGAAGCGACGCAAATGCGCCCAGCGCCTCACGCCGCGTCGCAACGTCGACCGCGCCGCCGCCGTCGAGCAGCGTCAGCGCTTCGTCGAGGAACTTAGCGTTCGGCGCGAACTCCGCCGCGCCCAGACGCTCGGTGGTACCGCTAGGCACGCGCCGCGGCGACCTCGTCGCGCACGCCGTCGTAGCCCTCGCGTTCGATCTGCTCGGCCAGCTCGGGCCCGCCCGTCTTCACGATGCGCCCGTCGATCAGGATGTGCACGACGTCGGCCGGGACGTGACGGAGGATGCGCGGATAGTGCGTGATGACCAGGAAGCCGGTGTCGCGGCCTTCCTCGGTGTCGCGCAGCGCGGTGATGCTCTTGCCGACCGCCTGCAGCGCGTCGACGTCGAGGCCGGAGTCGGTCTCGTCGAGGACGGCGTACTTCGGGCCGAGGATCGCCATCTGCAGCATCTCGAGCCGCTTCTTCTCGCCGCCGGAGAAACCGTCGTTGACGTAGCGGCCGAGAAACGCCGCGTCCATGTCGAGCGTGTCGAGCTTCTCGAAGACGAGCTTGCGGAATTTCGCCGGGTTGAGGTCTTCCGGCTTGACCGCCATCCGCGCCGAGCGGAGGAAGTTCGCAACCGAGACGCCCGGAATCGCCGCCGGATATTGGAACGAGAGGAAGAGGCCGGCTTTCGCCCGTTTGTCGGCCGGGAGCTCGAGCAGCTCCTCGCCGTCGAGGGTCACCGACCCGCCGAGCACCTCGTAGCCGGGATGCCCCGCCATCGTGAAGGCGAGGGTCGATTTCCCGCTTCCGTTCGGCCCCATCAGCGCGTGAACGCGCCCCGGCTCGACGGTGAGGTCGATCCCCTTGAGGATCTCGTTTCCTTGTACGGCGACGCGCAGGTCGCGGGCAATGAGCCCTTTGGTCTCCGGCATGCTCCGGTATCGTAGGCGGCGAGGGGGAGAAAGTCAAGGAAAGCCTGGACTATCTGCGACTTCCGTGGTAGGCTGCTGGGAGATGCACGACCGGTTCTTCGAGTCGACGCGGGGACGGATCGTCGCCGCGCTCCGCGAGCGGCACGCCGCCTCGGCGTTCGATCTGGCCGAGCTCTTCGGGCTCTCGCCCAACGCGATCCGCCAGCAGCTCGTGATCCTCGAACGCGACGGCCTGATCGCCGGGCGCAGCGTGCGCCGCGGCAAGACCAAGCCGACCGTCGAGTACTCGCTGACCCCCGACGCCGACCGCTACTTCCCGCAGCGCTACGACAAGATGCTCAACGCCGTGCTGCGCGAGATCCGCGCCGCGGGCGGCGACGACGCGGTGAAGGCCGTCTTCGACAAGATCGGCCGCCGCTCGGCCGAGCGGCTGCAGCCCGCGATCATCGACCTGACGCTCGAGAAGAAGCTCGCGACGGTCGTCTCCGCGCTCAAGGCCTCCGGCGTGACCGCAGATTTGCAGACGACCGCCGACGGGACGATGGTGCTGCACTAGCACACCTGCCCCTACGCTTCGGTGGTCGCCGAGAACCCGGAAGCCTGCAGCGCGATCCACACGATCCTCGAGTCGGTCGCACCGGGCCAAGCTCAGCAGACCGAGAGCCTCGCAACCGGCGGCACCGAGTGCCGGTTCGAAATTAGCGTCGACCCCGCCCAGAGAGAGATCGTCACCGCACCATGAATTTCGCCAAGTTCCAGCAGCTCGTCGAGCACCGCACCGGGTTCCGCACGATGGAGAGCCCGACCGCGTCGGGTGAGTATTTCAGCGACTCGTGCGGCGATCTGTACACGTTCTTCTTGAAGGTCGGACCGGGCGACGTGATCGAGGACGTCTCGTACTTCACCACCGGCTGCGGCTTCGGGACGGCGACCTGCTCGCTGCTCGTCGAGCTGGTGCGCGGCAAGACGATCGACGAAGCGCTGGCGATCACCGACGCCGACATCGAAGCCGCGCTCGACGGTTACCCCGAGAAGAAGAAAGACTATCCGGAGCGCTCGCGTCTCGCGCTGCAGGCGGCGGTCTAAGACTACCGCAAGGGCCGCGCCGAGGGCCGCATCACCGATGCGATGCTCGAAGAGGCGCGCGGCATCGCCGCCGCCGCGGCCGCGGCGAACCTTCCCGGCAACGGCAAGACGTCGCAGGATGAGAACGCCGGCCCCAAGGTCGTCGAAAACGCCGGCGTCGTCACGATCAAGCTCCACTAGCGCGGCGCTGCTCGCGCTGGCGCTGCTTGGTGCCGCGCCCGCGACGCCGAGCCCGAAGCCGGCGACGCTGACCGTCGTCTGCCGGTACGCGCCGTTCTACGTCTTCGATCCCGGCGTCGATCGCCCGAGCCGCGCGCCGGAACATGCCGCAACGATGGGCGAGCGCTTCGCGCTTGTTTCCGGTCCGCGCACGACGCTCGAAGGCGAGGCGTACTATGAGACCGGCGTCGACATCGTCGAGCCCGGCCGCCGCGGCCACTACTGGCTGGGCGACCGCTGCGCTCTGCCTACTTCGAGATGATCTCGACGTTGAGGTCGACGGTCACGTCGTAGCCGGCGATGAGGTTGCCGCCGGGTGCGCCGGCGAACGTCAACCCGAAGTCGCGGCGATCGAACGTCGTGTGCGCCTCGTAGCCGATGTGGGTGCGGCCGCGCTGATCGGTGATCTTTCCGAGCTCTTTGCCGGTGAGCGTCACGGGCTTGGTGACGCCGTGGAAGGTCAGGTCGCCGGCGATCTGCATCGCTTGCGGCGTCCCCGTGATCGATTTGGAGACGAACGTCATCGTCGGATACTTGTCGGTGTCGAACCAGCGCGGCGAGCGCAAGTCCTTGTCGCGATCGGGTTCTTCGGTGTTGAGGTCCTTGACGCTCAGCGTCGTCGAGATCGCGCTCGGCATCCCGGCGTCGTTGGCGGTGACGGTCCCGCCGGTGACTGGAATCTTCCCGTTGACGCGCGAGATCGTCAAGTGCGTGACCGTGAACGTCGCGAGCGTATGAGCGGGATCGACGGTGTAATCGGCGGCGAGCGCCGGCGCGGCGAGCATGACGACGAACGCGGCAGCGAGGACTGAGCGAAGCAAGGAAGACCTCCGGGGCGGGCGAGCAGCTTTCGACGGTACGCCGTATTTCTGTGAAAAGCCTGATCGCTATGCGAGGAGCGCTCGTCGATGCGCGGAAGTCCGCAGGAATGCAGAAGATCGCTCGCTCGCTGATCGTCGTCGCGCTCGGCGCGCTGCTCGGCTCGTCGCCCGTGCCGACCGTTTCGACGTCGCCCGGAAGCGGCGACGCAGCGTACGCGACGTTGGCCAGCGTGTACTTCGGTGACAGCTTCCGCGCCGCGCCGGTGAACGCGACGCAGGCCGGGATCCACGACTACGATACGCAGCTCGGTTCGTATTCCGCTGCCGACTACGCGGCGCAGATCGCGCGCGACAAACGGTATCTCGCCCAGCTCGACACGATCGACCCCGCTTCGCTCTCGACACGCGGCGCGCTCGACCGCACGATGCTCGCGAACGCGCTTCACGACGATCTGCTGCTCAACGAGACGATGGCACAGTGGAAGCACCAGCCCGATCAGTACGTACAGGTCGCGAGCGGCGGCGTCTTCCTGCTCATCTCACGGAACTTCGCGCCGGCGGCGGTCCGCTTGCGCGACGCGATCGCGCGCGAGGAGCAGATCCCGCAGCTCTTCGGCCCGGCGCGCGCCAACCTGACCGCGGTCGACCGCGACACCGCGTCGATCGCGGCGGAGGACGCCGCCGGAAGCGTCGACCTGTTCGCGAAGACGGTCCCGCTGGCGTTCGCCGGCGCGGGCGGCGCCGCGACGCGCGCGCGCTTCAAACGATCGACCGCCACGGCCGTTACGGCAACGAAGGCCTTCGCGGCGTACTTGAAGTCGCGCTGGGTCGCGCATCCCGCCGGCAGCTACGCGATCGGCGCGGCGAACTACAGCGCGCGGCTGAAATACGAAGAGGGGATCGACATGCCCCTCGATCAGTACCTCGCCGTCGGCGAGAAGGCGCTCGCGCAGACGCACGCCGCGATGGTCGCCACCGCGAAGCAGATCGAC
>DASYFS010000498.1:0-2126 GCA_036498305.1 Candidatus Elarobacter sp.
GGCAGGCGTACTACCGCCGCCACCACTCCTACTAGCAGCGACTAGCAGCAGCGACTACGACGCGGCGCCCAGACGGAGCGCCGCGTCGACGCGTCGGGTGATGCGGGCGATGCCCGCGTTGCCGGCGCCGTAGTCGCGCAGGTCGCGCGTCAGCACGACGATCACGTAGGGACTGTCCCCGAACGGGTCGACGATCCCGGCGTCGTTACGCGTCCCGTCGATCTCACCGGTCTTGTGCGCGCACGGCGTCCCGGGCGGGAGCCCGCGGACGATCTTCGTCGTGTCGTCGTTGCCGAGCAGCACGTCGATCATCGCGCGGCAACTCTGCGGGGTCGCGATGGTCGGGATCCCTTCGCGCGCGCCGCGTTCGATCGCGTAGAGCAGCGTCGCGACGTCGGCCGGCGTCACGACGTTCTCGCTGCGCCGCCAAGCCGGCACGACGTCGGCGAAATGGCGGGCCAGCTTGGAGTTCGTCATGCCGGCGAGCTGCATCGTCGCGTTGATCGACCCGATTCCGAACGCCGTCATGAGCGTGTTCGAGGCGGCGTTGTCGCTGACGTGAATCATCGCTTTCACCAGCGCGTCGATCGTCCACGCCTTCCCGGGCGGCGAGCCGGCGAGAACGTCGGAGCCGCCGACGAGGTCGGAGGCGCGGGTGCGAACCAGGTCGGCCGGCTTCGCCGTCCCGGCATCGTACGCGCGGTAGACCGTCGTCATGATCGCGAGCTTGATCACCGATGCCGACGGAAAGCGTTCGCCGGCGCGGATCGCCGCGAGCGGCGGTCCGCCGTCCATCGTTCGCACGGCGACGCCGGCGGTGCCCGGGATCGCATCGGCGAGCGGGCCGAGGTCGAGCGCCGGCTGCGCGCTCGCGAGCCGCGGGAGCACCGACGCTGCGAGCGTGCCGGCGACGAACGCGCCGCGCTTCATCGCGGGACCTGCGCTTCGAGGAACTTCGCCAGGAACGGTCCGAACTCGTGGACGCGCGGCGCCATCCACGCGAACTGCTGCGGACACGTCATCTCGCCGAACTCGATCAGCAGCTTCTCCGGCGCGTCGACTTTCCGAAACCCGTAGTAGCGCGACTCGTTGGTCGTGATGTTCTCGCCCTTGAACGTGTACGGAAACCACGCGCGATACCGGGTTTCCCAGTCCTCGATGAACGCGCGGCTCGTCGTCGTCGGGAAGCCGGCTGAAGCGCCGCTCCCGCACGCGGGCGAGGCGCCGTCGAAGTGCAGGAAGATCGCCGCGCGCACCGTGTCGTGCTCGTCGTAGTCGGCGGGACGGCGAATCACCGTGTAGCCGGCGGCGCGCAGTGCGGCTGCGGCCTCGTCGGCGACCAGCGGCGTCCAGTCGCGTTCGGTGACGCCTTGCGCGCCCGTTCCGAGGTTGCACGCGACGACATGGTGCGGCGCGCAGCTTGCGGGCCGCCCTTGGTGCCCCGCTTGGATCAGGATGTCGGCCGTCTCGGCCTGCGCCGGCGGCGCTGCCAGACCGACATACGCAAAAATCAGGAGAAGTGCGGGAAGCCGCATCGTGGGCCGTTAATGCTCGGCCTTCATGGCCGATCCTCTCGTTCCGAGCGACCTCTTTCGCATCGTGCTCCTTTCCGATCCTCAGATCGCTCCGGACGGCGCGGCCATCTATTACCGGCGTACCCGGCAGGACGAAGAAGCAGACGAAGCGCGCGGATCGATCTACCGCGTCGACCGCAACGGAGCCGAACGGCAGTTTTCCCGCGGGACGAATGATCGGCTGCCGCGCGTCGCGCCGGACGCTTCGGCGCTCGCATACGTCAGCGACCGCGACGGCAAAGCGCGCATCCTCCTGCTGCCGCTCGACGGCGGCGAAGCCGCTGAGCTCGGCGGCGCCTATGCGAAGGTGACCGCACTCGCCTGGTCGCCGGACGCGAAGCGGATCGCATTCATCGCCACCACGGCGCACGAGCCGGCGACCGCGCGCGTCTACCTCGACGAGAAGAGCCAAGCGCGCCACGTCCGCAAACTGCCATACAAGAGCGACTCGGACGGACTCTTCGACGGCGCCCGCAAGCATCTGCACGTCGTCGACGTCGCGAGCGGCGAAGTGCGCGCGCTCACCGCCGGCGACTTCGACGCGGCTTCGCC
>DASYFS010000499.1:0-3980 GCA_036498305.1 Candidatus Elarobacter sp.
CATCGGCGCCTTGGCGCAGCGCGGCGTGGAGACGCGTCCGGCATTCTATCCGATGCACGTCATGCCGCCCTATCGGGAAGCGGACGGAACGTATCCGGTTGCGGAGCGGCTCGGCGCACGCGGCATCTCGCTGCCGACGCACGCCCTCCTGACCGAGGACGACGTCGACTACATCGTAGATGCGCTGAGCGACGTGCTCTCGTCGTAGCCCCGAGGCGTGAGCTCGTCGCCGAAGAGCTCACGCGTGGTCTCGGCGACGCGCCAAGGCAGCGCATCGTCATACCGGAGTCCCATCGTGTCGAACACCGAGGCCGCATGCGCCCGAAGGCGGGTGCCGCGCACGTCGCCGTGCAGCGCCCGCGCAAAGCGCAAGAAGGCCGCGGCGTAGGCATCGCCGGTCGAACGCTCGCGGACCCATAACGCGGCGCGTTCGCCGACCTCGCGCCGCTCAGCGGGCTCGTCAACGAGCCGCCGCAGCACGCGGCGGAGCGTCGATGCCTCGTCGGACAGCGGGATCTTGTACACGACGTCGTCGGGCAGCTCGGCGTAGAACCCGGTATCGGTGACGACGATCGCCTTCGAAAGCAGCGCCTGCTCGATCACCGACGCCGAGGCGCTCTCCGTCACCGGATACCGCAGGTTCATGCAGATATCGGCGTGCACGAGATGAGCAGCGAGCGTTGCCTCGTCGGCATAGCCCAGCAGCGACACGGAACCGCCGAGACCCAGTTCTTGGATCAGCGCTTCGAGCTTTCGACGATATGGTTCATGACCGAGCGGGCCGAGTATCCGATACACGACGCGGTCGCGAAGCTCCGAATCGGCGAGAGCGCGCAACACGACGTCGATGCGCCGGTTTGCGTTCACGAAACCAACGGAAACCATGAGCGTCTTGGCGGGCGGAATCCCCAGCGCCGCCCGGGGCGGGACGCTCATGACCGGCGGCTGGTAGGCGAGAAAGACCGGCTCCGCGGGGACGCGGCATCGCTCGGCGACGGCCTGCGCGTGCCAGCGGGAGTGCGTGATGGCGCCGACATGCCGAACGACCAGCGGCTCGAAGAGCGGAAACCGAGCGTAGTCTTCCGCCGCCTCCCGCCCGCGAAGAAACGCGAGCGCGAAGCGCTCTCCCTCGGCACCATACCAGCGGCGCGCCTCGTCGACATAGCGTTGCGCCGAGCCTTCGCGCTGGCCGTAGTAGCCGGCCAGTAAATGATGATTGAACACATCATGCAGGATGACGATGCCGGGCTCTCGCCGCGCGACCTGCAAGATCGCGCCGTGAAACGGCTCGTGGTTCCCGATGTTGAACGCGAGCATGTCGTATTCGCGCAGCCGCACCCGTAGCCCGTGGTCGTTCGCGTCGAACCGCACGACGGGGACGAACGTGCGCAGGGTCGGGCCGTCTCCCTCGACCCACAGCTCGACGTCGGCAGAGAGCGCGAGGCGTTCCGTGACGATCACGCTGAAGCGTCCGATCGCGCTAGTGGGTGCCAGCGGGGTGAACCAAGCGATCCTCATGCGACGAGGGTCGCCACGACGTGGTCCCACGAGATGCGCAAGCCGCGCACGAGCGCATCGCCGGCCTCGCCCATCGCCTGCGCCGCCGCGCGGTCGGAGTACAGCGCGTCGAACGCTTCCGCCAGCGCCGCGGGGTGCGGATCGGTGACGAATCCCGTCTCGCCGTGCCGCACGACGATCGACGTCCCGCCTGAGTCCCTCGCGGTGACGACAGGCTTCCGGGCCGCATACGCTTCGAGGGTGACGTAGCCGTACGAGTCTTCGTCGTACGGAATATACACGCATCCGAGTGCTCGCGCGAACAAATTCGCCTTCTCCGCCTCGTCGATGAAACCGGCCAAGAACGTCACGCGGTCCGCGACGCCGAGGCGCTCGATGCGAGCACGAATCCCGTGCTCGTCGGGCGGCGGTTCGACCGCGCCGGCGATGACGAGCCGCACCGGCGTACGCACGTGCGCCATCGCCTCGATCGCCATGAGCTGTCGCTTCGAACCGTTGACGCGGCTCGGATAGAAGATGAAGTCGCCGTACTCCTCGCAGCGGAAGTGGGCGTCCTCGAGGAGCGGCGGATACAGCACCGTCGATCCGATTCCGTTGAACTTCTGCAGCCGGTCGGAGGTCACGTGCGAGTTCGTATAGATGCGAAGATCGCGCAGCACGCTCGTGTCGGCCGAACGGATCGCGTCGCGCGCCGCACGTCCGGTCGGCGTGTCCGGCATGTCCCCGAACGGCGTCCCCCAGAGGTCGTACGCCTGCCGGAACTGGTGCAGCAGCCACAACACCTTGTCGTCGTGCGGAACATAGTATGCGGGAAACTTGAGGGCGATGACGCGGTCGACGTCGGGGATGCGCATCGAGAAGCAGGCGAACGCGCTTTCCAGCACTGCGTCCACGGAATCCCAGCGGAACGGGATACCGACGGAGACGGCCTTATGCCCGCGCAGACGGAGGTGCGCAACCAGCGCGTCCGCGAGATGCTCGGCGCCGCCGCGCAGAAATGGCACTGCGTTGTTCAGCACCGCGATCCTCATGGCGGCCCCTTCGACGGCGGGGGAGAATTCCCGGCGCGACGAACGCGCGGCCGGTGCGGATCATCGTCGCGACGAGCTTCGTGCCATTTCAGGACGGCGGTGCATCATTGCTGTTCGATTGGCTCTGCAGCGCGCTCCAGGCGGCCGGTCACGACGTCCACCCGCTGGCGCTGCCGTTCGACTCGCGTTCGGAAGAGTATCTCGAGCAGTTGGTGGGCTGGCGTTCGATCGATCTGCGCGGCCGCAGCGACGCCCTTATCGCGCTCCGGACGCCGAGCTATCTTCTCCGCCACGACCGAAAGGTGTGTTGGTTCATCCACCACCACCGCGCCGCGTACGATCTCTGGGGAACACGCTGGTCGAGCATCCCCGACGACGCCGACGGGCAGCGACTTCGGGACGCGATTCGCGCCGCCGACGACGTGGCGCTGCGCGAGTGCTGCGCGCTGTTCGCGAACTCGCCGATAGTCAGTCGCCGTCTCCGCCGCTACAACGGTCTCGACGCGGACGTGCTCCTTCCGCCGGTCGGGAACCCGGAGCGATTTCGCTGTGACCGCTACGGCGACACGATCTTCTATCCGTCGCGGTTGACGGGACACAAACGGCAGGATCTGGCGATCGACGCGATGCGCTATACGGCGACGCCGGTGCGCCTCGTCATCGCCGGCGAGCCCGACGATCCCGGCTACCTTGCGGACCTGCGAGCACGCGCCGCCGAATCGCCCGCGAGAGGACGCATCGAAGTGCGAGGCGGCTGGATGAGCGAGCGTGACAAGGAGAACGTGTTCGCCGAAGCGCTCGCGGCGGTCTATCTCCCGTACGACGAGGATTCGTACGGGTATCCCGTCGTCGAGGCTGCGCTGGCATCGAAGTGCACGATCACGACGGCGGACTCCGGCGGCTGCGCCGAGTTCGTCCGCGACGGGGTGACGGGGAGGGTCGTCGAGCCGAATCCGGCCGCCCTCGGCGCGGCATTCGATGCACTGTACGCCGATCGCGGCGCGGCCGAACGGCTCGGCGCGGCGGCGCGTGAAACGTTGGAGAGCGCCGGTGTCCGGTGGGATCGCGTCGTCGAGCGGTTGATCGGCGCGGTCGAGAGCCGCATCACCGGGCCGTCAACATCAGGTTTGTCGACGGTCGGCGGGTAATCTCCGTCAAGTCCATCGGTCGCAGCGCTCCGCTGAGGTCATCGACGGCGCGCACCGTGAAACGCTCGCGCAGCGAGGCGGCAAACTCGACGGGGTCCGTCGCAGACCGCTCCAAGTGCGTCGGCGCAAATTCCGCGAACACGATCAGGTTCGGATTCTTTGCAAGGATCTGCGGCATCCCCGCGAGCACGACCGGCTCCGCGCCCTCGACGTCGATCTTGATCACGTCAACGCGATGGTCCGGGATCGCGTCGTCGAGCCGCACGGTCTCGACCGTCATTGC
>DASYFS010000500.1:0-7386 GCA_036498305.1 Candidatus Elarobacter sp.
CGGAGTTCGGGATCGCCGGCACGTCGGTCCGCGAGGCGCAGCTGCGGCTCCGCGGCCGCATCGTCGCCGTTCACGGCTCGCCGCGAATCCCGCCGGACCACGTCTTCGGCGCCGACGACGAGGTCGTCGCGTTCGCCCGCCTCGAGCACCTCGAAGCGACCAGCGGAACGCGCCAGATGATCCGCGTCGAGCGCCGCCATCGGCACCTCACCCGCCTGCGCTACGCGATCTTCAAGCGGATCGGGCGCGTGCGCACGATCGACCCGATCCTGCAGCGCGTCATCGGCGCGACGCTGGCGATGTTCTTGTTCGCCGTCGTCTACTTCAGCTTGACCCTGCGGCGCGACCCGTTCACCGCGGCGTACTTCGTCGTGACGACGATGACGACGACGGGCTACGGCGACATCCTGCCCAGCGCGCACGGTTGGCCGGCGATGCTGATCGCGACGCTCCTGATGATCACCGGGGTCGCCGCGTCGGGGATCTTCATCGCCTTCGTGACCTCGGCGTTGACCCGCGCGCAGTTCACGCTGACCCAGGGGCTGCGGCAGATACGCACCCGCGGCCACGTGATCGTCTGCGGCGCCGGGAACGTCGGGATCAACGTGGTCGAGTACATGCTCGCGCTCGGGCAGAAGGTCGTTGTCGTCGACTCGAACCCCAGCGCCGGCCTCATCGAAGCCTCGCGGACGCGCCGCATCGAGCTGCTCACCGGCGACGCGACCAGCGACACGACGCTGAACCTCTGCAACATCACCAACGCCCGCGCGATCGTCGCCACCGCCGACAGCGATACGGCGAACCTCGAGGTTGCGCTGGGTGCGCGCGCGCGCAACCCGACGATCGCCGTCGTCATGCGCGTCCTCGACGAGACCTTCGCCCGCTCGATCGCGCGCCATTTCGAGGCGATCCACACCTTCTCGACGGCGTCGCTCGCCGCGCCCGCGTTCGCGATGCTCTCGCGCTTCCCGGGGACCCGCGGCCGCATCGCCTTCGGCGACGACACGTATAACGTCGGCGAACGTCTCCAGGGAGAGGTACCGCAACCGCCTCCGGCGGAGGATTGCATACCGCTGGCCGTCTGGCGTAAAGGAGCGTTCCTGCACATCGACGACTTTGCGGAGATGGAGCCGTACGACCGGCTCCTGTTCCTCGTACCGTTGTCGCAGTTCAAGCCGCCGGCTCAACCCCGGCGGGAGGCTGCGGCGGCGGCCTTGCCCTAAGGAGACGGTTTGCTCGCAGCGGGTGCTCAGGTGCCGGACGTCGGCGCCCCCGATCAGGACGGTATGCCGGTCACGCTGCGTTCGTTCGCCGGCCGGCCGCTGGTCGTGTACTTCTACCCGCGGGCGGATACGCCGGGCTGCACCGCCGAGACGCAAGCCTTTCGGGACCTGCAGCCGAGCTTGGCGCAGGCGGGAGCCGCGGTCGTGGGCGTGAGCCGCGACACCGTAGCCGACCAAAAGAAGTTTGCGCAGAAGTACGACGTGAACTTCCCGCTGTTGGCCGACACCGCGTCGGCGATTTGCGACGCATTCGGGGTGATCGCCGAAAAGAACATGTACGGGAAGAAGAGCATCGGGATCCAGCGTTCGACCTTCCTCGCCCGTCCCGACGGGACGATCGCGAAGGTCTGGCCGCGGGTCTCCGTCGAGGGGCACGCGGCGGCCGTGCTCGAGGCTGTCCAATCCCTCTGACGGCGACGGCGCGGCTGGTCGTTGCGGGTTCGAGCGCCTCGATCCCCCGGCCCGACCGTGCCTGCAGCTCGTATCTGGTCGACGACGGCGAAGCGCCGATCGTCTTCGACATGGGCACGGGGTCGCTCGCGAACCTGCGGCGCTACGTCGACTACGACCGCTTTGGCGCGATCGTGATCAGCCACATGCACGCCGACCACTTCCTCGACCTGATCCCGCTGCGCTACGCCCTGCGCTACGGACCGCGCCGGCGTAAGGCGAAGCTCCCGCTCTATCTGCCGCCCGGCGGCCTCGCAATGCTCAAGCAGCTCGTCTCGGCGTTCGCGCCCGAAGGCGGCGATTTCCTCAACGACGTGTTCGCGCTGCACGAGTACGACCCGTCGAAGTCGCTCGCGATCGACGGCGCGACGCTGCGGTTCGCGCCGACCGAGCACTACATCCCGGCCTTCGCGATTCGCTGGCAGCGCGGCGCGGCCAGCGTGACGTACTCCGCGGACACGGCTCCCGACGATGAGGTTGTCGCGCTCGCGCGCGAGACCGACGTCTTTCTGTGCGAAGCCACGCTGCGGCACGGCGAGGTCGAGACCGGGATCCGCGGCCATTCGACGGCGGCCGAAGCGGCGGCAATGGCCCGCGCCGCCGGCGTGCGGCGGCTGATCCTCACCCACTATCTGGAAGAGTCGACCGCGCAAGACCTGGACGAGGCGGCGCGCGACGTCTTCGACGGCCCGATCCTGGTCGCCGACGACCACCGCACGATCGAGCTCGACGGCTAGGTCAGTTCTCGGTCTTCGCGTCTCCGCGGGGGAGCGAGAACTGGATCAGCGAGCTCACCGGCGCGAGGCCGCGGGCGATGATCGCGTACGGCGTGACCTTGAGGTTGAGCTCCTCGAGCCGTGCCCGCGCGGCGAGCAGCTCGCGGCCGCTGGTCACGACGTCCTCGAGCAGCAGAACGTGCTGCCCCGCGCTGAACGGACCCTCGACGTACTCGGCGGCGAAGGCGCCGTACTGCTTGGGCTGTTTGCGGACGACGATCATCGGGAGGCCGGTCATCTGTGAGACGGCGGTCGCGATAATCACGCCGCCGAGCTCCGTCCCGCCGATGACGTCGGGGCCGACCTCGGAGATCACCGGCACGAACAACCGGGCGATCCGGCGCAGGATGTGCGGATCGCTGAACAGCCGGAACTTGTCGATGTAGTAGTCGCTGCGCGCGCCGCCGGAGAGAAGGTAGTCGCCCCGGGTCAGCGCCTTCTCGACGATGATGGTCTTGAGCCAGCGCAGCTCGGGAATCCGCGCGATGGGACTCAGCGGCTCTTCGAACACGTCCGCCCACCTTTCCGCGGACCCGGCCGCGTCCCATTTTGAGTGCTGATTAGATCTCCCACTGGTAGGCGTTCCAGGCTTCCTCGACCGGGTTGGGGGCGAAGCCCTTGAAGTCGGTGCTGATCGGCTGCAGCTGCCGCGGGAACCAGATGTAGACGATCGGCAGATCGTCGGAGAGCAGCCGCTGGATGGTGACGTACGCCGGCTTGCGCACCGGCTCGCTGTACGAGGAGAGCGCCCGCGCTTGGGCGGCGTCCATCGCCTTCGAGCAGTAGCGGGTGTAGTTCACGCCGTCGGGATGGCCCGGCCGCGGAATCTCGTCGCAGTTGAACTCGGAGTGGTCGTCCGGATCGGCGCCGGCGATCCAGCCGGAGACGTTGAGGTCGTACTTGCCGGTCGTCAGCACGCCGCCCTGACCGTAGGTCGCGAACATCAGGTTGGCGGGGTAGGTCTTGATCTGCGTGTCGATCCCGGCCGCTTTGAGCATGCTCTGGATCTGCACCGCGACGTTGCGGCGAGTCGCGTTCTCGACGTTGTAGCTCAGCACCAGCGAGAGCGGCTGGCCGTTCTTGCGCATCATCCCGTTGGCGTCGGGCGTGTACCCGGCTTGCGCGAGCAGCTGCTTCGCCTTTTGGACGTCGTGCGGGTACTTGGTGACGTCGGGGGTGTACGCCCACATGAACGGCGGCTGATCGGCCCACGCGACCTGCGCCGCGCCGAAGGTGTTGTTCTTGACCAGCGCGTCCTTGTCGATCGCGTACGAGAGCGCGCGGCGGACGCGGACGTCGCTGAGGGCGGGGCGCTGCGTGTTGACGAGCATCTGCAGCGTCTGTGGCTTGTCGTTGAGGACGACGTTGACGCCGCCGATCCCGTTGAGCTGCGGATAGAGCTGCGGCGACGCTTCGAAGATCCAGTCGATGTCGTGCGCGCGCAGCGCGTTGACCGAGGTGTTCTCGTCGGGAATCTCACGGACGAAGATCTGGCGCAGCTTCGGCTTGCCGCGGAAGTAATCGTCGTTCGCGACCAGCAGAATGTGGTCGCCGCGCACCCACTCCGCCACCTTGAACGCGCCGGTGCCGACCGGGTTATTGTTGAACGGGATGCGGTTGAGGTCGTGATACTTCCCCAGCAGATGCTCGGGGACGATCGCGACCGGGCTGTCGCTCTCGCCGAAGACGGTGTTCACGAACGGCGCGAACTTGTGCTTCAGATGGAAGACGACCGTCGTGTCGCTCGGCGTGTCGACCGACGCGACGTCTTCGTAGCCGACGCGCTCGTTGACGTTGTTGGCGTTGTTCATCATCGCTTGCCACGAGAACTTGACGTCCTTGCTCGTGAACGGAACGCCGTCTTGCCACTTCACCCCGTCGTGCAGGTGATAGGTGATCGTCAGGCCGTCTTTGCTGATCCCGCCGTTCTGTTCGGTCGGCACCTCGGTGGCGAGGATCGGGACGGTTGTCTTGCCGGTGGGATCGACGCTGGTGAGCGTGTCGAAGCTGAGCCGGTTGAGGAACCCTTCGGTCGTGTTCGCCGAGAGCAGCGGGTTGAGGGTGTTCGGGGAGCGCTGGATCGCGACGCGTAGCTCGCCCGGGACCGTCCCCTGTGCGCGCGTCGTCGTCGTCGCCGAGCCGGTATCGCCGACCTTCGCGCACGCGCTGACGGACAGCGCGCACACGAGCGCGCCGATCACGAGTTTTCTCACCGGGGTCCCTCCTAGCGTCGTCTCGACGCTGTCTTTTTCGTAGTCTTTTTCGCCGAAGCGGCTTTGCGGGCCGTGGCACTGCGCGCCGGAACCGCCTTTTTGGCGGCTTTCTTCGGCGCGGCTTTCTTTGCCGGCATGGCTTTCTTCGCCGGAGCCGCTTTCTTCGGAGCCGCCTTTTTTACCGGCCCGGCCTTCTTTGCCGGCGACTTCTTCGCCGGGGCGGAACGCTTCGCGGCGGCCTTCACCGGCGCGGCTTTCTTCGCCGCCTTCTTGGCCGGCTTGGCGGCCGCGGCGGCCTTGCGGGCCGGCGGCTTCGCTTTGGGCGCGGGCTTCGGCGCCGGCTTGGCGGCCGGCTTGGCCGGCGGTTTCGCCGCCTTGGCGGCGGCCTTCGGCTCCGGTTTGGGCTTCGGCTTCGGCTTCGGAGCGGGCGCAGGCGCGGGTTTGGGGGCGGCCTTCGGCGCAGGCTCCGGCTTCGGCGGCGGGAGCTTCGCGACCGGGACGCGCTTGGGCGCCGGGGCCGGAGCAGGCTCGGCGACAGGCTCGGGTGCCGGTGCGGGCGCGGCGGCGCTCACCGGTTCGGCTTCGGGAGCCGGGGCGGGCTTCGGTGCCGGGCGCGCCTTGCGCACCGGCTTCGGCTCCGGCTCGGCCGGGCGCGCCTTCGGCTCGGGAGCCGGCGGCGGCGGTGGTGGGGGCGGCGGGGGCGGTGCCGGCTCGGGCTCCGGCTCGCGGACGACCCGCAGGGCGACGCGCCGCAGGCTGCCGGCGATCGGAAACACGAGCTCGTTGATCTCGAGCTCGTCGAGGACGGCGAGAACGGTCTCGAACGCGCCGCCTTGGTCCTTCGGCGAGTGGGCGTCGGAGCCGATCGCGATCCCGATCCCACGGTCGCGCGCTTTGCGCAGCAGCCGTTTGTTGGCGTCGAGGTAGCGCTGCTTCTCCTCGTCGGTATGCTCGCGGTAGAGGAAGCGCGTGTTGAACTCGATCGCCATCCCGCGCGCCGCGACGGCGTCGAGGACGCGGTTCTCGTACGCCTCCAGCTTCTCGGTCTCGGGCCACCAGCCGAAGATCGCCGGAACGTAGAAATGACCGACGATGTGGCCCGGGAGCCGTTCGATCGCGTCGACGAGGATCGCGATGTACGAGTCCCACAGCGCGTCGGTTCCGACGCTCTCGTAGAGATCGGCGAACTCCGGGTTGTCGAACGGCCAGTGCCAGCCTTCGCCGTGCACGGGATGCGTGATCGGGACGAAGTGCACCGAGCGAATCGTCGCGTCGGGGCGCATCGCGTCGACGATGTTCTGCGCATCGGGACGCGAGCGCGGATCGTTGTCGACCTCGGCGCCGATCGAGAAGCGCATCCCGCGGCGCAGCCCGTCGCTGACGACCGCGGCGTGGCCGACGTCGACGTTCGCCGTCTCCGCGGCGCCGTAGAGATCGCCGGCCTGTGCGAGCTTGAGCGCGCGCCGCACCAGATTGACCGCCGCCGGATCCTCGAACGTCAGGTAGTTCATGTGGTCGGCGACCATGAGGAAGCGCGGGTAACCGCGTCTCGCCGCATGATAGAACCACAGGAAGAGCATTCTTGCCGTTAGCGGGAGAGGACGTTCCTCCGCGTACGGTTTGTGCTCGCCTTTGGCGTGGCCGTGCGTGTCGGGGATGGCGAGGAAGCGCGGGTCGCGCTCGATGTTATCGTTCAACTTCACGTAGTCCGCGGGGGATCCAGAGCTGACCGGCCGTCTTTTGAGGCGGCGGCGAAGGCTTCGCTTCGAGCCAAGCCGCGACGGTTTCGATCAGCGTTTCGATCCCCTTGCGCATCGTCTCGAGCGACATCGAGGGCGTTCGCTCCGCGCCGAGGCCGACGGCCTGCGCGGGGAGCGCCGGAACGTGCACGAAGCCGACCGGGACCGGCGGCGCCGTGTTCGTCGTCAAGGCGAGCGTCTCGTAGAGCCATTGGTTACAGAGGTACGTCCCGGCCGAGTTCGAGACGTAGCCCGGGACGCCGACGTGCCCCCACGCATCGACGATCTCGCCGAGCGGCAGGGTCGCGAAGCGCGCGTCGGGACCGCCGCGCTGCACGACGTCGTTCTTGCGCATCGTCCCGACGGCGTCGGGAATCTCGAAGTCGAGGGCGTTGAGCGCGACGCGTTCCAGCCCGAGCGCCGCCCGGCCGGCCGCGTACCCCAGGCCGATGACGAATTCCGGCTGCTCCTCGTGGAGCGCCGTCTCGATCCGGCCCGCGAGGGTCCGCGTCTCGACCGGCAGGATGCGCACGCTGACCAGACGTCCGGCGACGATTCGGCCCTCGACGCTGCGAGCGAGCAGTTCGCTCGGATTGACGGGGTGGGGACCGAACGGCTCAAAACCGGTCAGCAGAACGTGCCGCGACACGAACCCCGCTTTTTCGGCGGTTCGACCGCGGAACCTGCGGCCAGCCTGCTTCCAATGTCATCCGGAGCTTGTCGAGGGACCCTTCGTGGTTCCGCGAGCGTAGCCGAGCGGAACGCGGCGATCTCGATGGCCGAGAGAAGGGGTCGGACCTCGACTACGCTCGGCCCGACGACGAGGGTCCCTCGACAAGCTCGGGATGACATTGGAAGCAGGCTGGCCGCAGGTTCCGCGGTCGAACCGCCGAAAAAGCGGGGTTCGTGTCGCGGCACGTTCTGC
>DASYFS010000501.1:0-2387 GCA_036498305.1 Candidatus Elarobacter sp.
AAGGACGCCTTGCTGCAGATCGTGCAGCGCGGCGAGCTGCTCGCCGACGAACCGACGCTGGCACGCAGCATCGCGCTGCGCAATCCCTACGTCGACCCGATCTCGCTGCTGCAGATCCGCCTGCTGCGCGCCTACCGCGAAGCACCGGACGCGCTCTTACGAGACGCGATCCGGCTCTCAATCAACGGCATCGCCGCAGGCCTCCGCGTAACGGGCTAACCCCCGCCGTCATCCCGAGCTTGTCGAGGGAGCCTCGTCGTCGTGCGAGCGAAGCCGAGCACGACCCCTGATGCTGGCGGTCATGATGCGGCGTCGCACTCGACTACGCTCGTGCGACGACGAGGCTGGCTCGACAAGCTCGCCATGACGGGGAGCGTTACGTCGTAACCGGACTCCGCATCGTGGCGCGGTCGCCGATCGCGCGCTGATACTGTGGCGGCCATGCGACCTCGGCGCCGAGCGCGCGCGCCGCGAACAGCGGCCAGTACGGGTCGCGCAGCAGCTCGCGCGCGATGATGACGAGATCGGCCTTGCCGCCGGCGACGATCTCTTCGGCATCGGCGGGTTCGGTGATCATCCCGACGGCGCCGGTCGCGATCTCCGCGTCGCGGCGGATGCGCTCGGCGAACGGCGTCTGGTACAGCGGCCCGACCGGGATCGTCCCGGGCGCTACCGGCGTTCCGCCGCCGGAGCTGGCATCGATCAGATCGACGCCGTCCTCTTTGACGAGCCGCGCGAGCTCGACGCTCTGCTCGATATCCCAACCGCCGGGGAGCCAGTCCGTCGCCGAGATGCGCATGAACAGCGGAAAGCGCTCCGGCCAGACGTTGCGCACGGCACGCGCGACCTCGCGGACGAGCCGGGTGCGGTTCTCGAACGAGCCGCCCCAGCGATCGGTGCGCGTGTTGATCAGCGGCGAGTAGAACTCGTGCAGCAGGTAGCCGTGCGCGGCGTGGATCTCGACGACGGTTCCGCCGGCGGCGCGCGTACGCTCCGCCGCTTCGGCGAAGGCATGAATCACGGCGGCGATCCCGGCCTCGTCGAGCGCCCGCGGCGTCGGGTAGGTCGGGTCGAAGGGTTCGGCGGTCGGAGCGACCGGGGTCCAGGCGTCGGGGCCGGTGACCGCGCCGTGTCCGTCCCAGGGGCGGAGCGTCGAGGCTTTGCGGCCGGCGTGCGCGAGCTGGAGCCCGAACGCTGCGCCCTGCTCGTTCGCAAAGCGCGCGATGCGGGCGAGCATCTCGACCTGCTCGTCCTTCCAAATCCCGAGGTCTTGGGGCGAGATCCGGCCGTCGGCGGTGACCGCCGCCGCTTCGGTGAGGACAAGGCCGGCGCCGCCGACTGCTCGGCTGCCAAGGTGAACGAGGTGCCAGTCGTTCGCAAACCCGTCGCTCGAGGAGTACTCGCACATCGGCGAGACGACGACACGATTGCGCAGGGTGACGCCACGCAGCGTCAGCGGTGAGAAAAGAGCGGACATCGTTCGCTGAGACGCTTGCTCGCACGCGACGGTTTCGACTCCGTCATCCCGAGCTTGTCGAGGGACCCTCGTCGTCGGCCCGAGCGTAGTCGAGGGCCGACCCCTCATCTCGGCCGCCGACATTAGGCGTCCTGCTCGGCTTCGCTCGCACGACGACGAGGGTCCCTCGACAAGCTCGGGATGACGGGCCGTCACACCCGCGCACGACCCCTAAAGCCGCGCCTCGGCGGTGACGATAGTCCTGATACGACGGTTGCGCGGCGTCGGCCGGCAAGCTCTTACGCCTCTCGTTTACGCACCGTCGATCCATCGTTATTGCGCTTCACGCGTGCCCTTCTTGAGGGTGCGACGGTGACGTGCTGCCTCACGGATGCGAGGACCAACGCGCATGAAGCTCGTCGCATTGATCGCTGCCGTATTCGCCGCGGTGCTTCCGCTCGCCGCGCTCGCGGAGACCGGCGAGAACGCGATCACGATCGCGTTCGTGGACGCCCACCGCCCGGTCGCGCTCCCCGCGCAGGCCGATCAGCTGCTCGCCGACGTCAACGCCGTCCGCGCGCAGCGCGGCCTGCCCGCGGTGACGCGCGATCCGTTCCTCGACCGCTTCGCCTACGCGAAGGCCGTCGACATGGCGCAGCGCGGCTACTTCGGCCACACCGATCCGTCCGGCATCAGTTTTCAGGACCGCGTCCGCGCCGCGCACATTGACACGTGGGCTGCGGAGAACATCGCGTTCGACCGCACCGAGCGCCGCGCCCACGTCGCGTTCGTCAACAGCCCGCCGCACTACGCGAACCTGATCGATCCGAACATGCACCGCGTCGGCGTCGCCGTGGTCACCGTCGGGCCGGGCGAGACGTTCTACGTCGAAGACTTCGGCGGCTGAAGGCAAGCGAGCGAGGCGTCCGTC
>DASYFS010000502.1:0-2077 GCA_036498305.1 Candidatus Elarobacter sp.
CCGGACCGCTTCGGAGACGACGGGCCGAGCCCCCGCAGGTGAGGCTCAGCAGCCTCGCCAGAGCTCGTACGCGACGAGCCGCTCGCCTTCGAAGACGACGGTGCCCTGTTCGATGCACGACGTGCCGCCAGGAGTGGGCAACGGGCGAACGTAGGCTGCGGCCCAGCGACGGGTCGACGGCGAGCGCAGCAGCCGCGCCGGGCGTCCGAGCTTGCGGTAGACGACGTCGGCCGCATCGCCGATGCGAACGCCGCTCGCGGGGACCATCCGCCGCAAATCGCCGCGCGCCACCCCGACCGGCGGGGTCGCATCGATGCGGGTAAGGACCTCACGCTTGTACGAACAGCAGCCCTCACGGTAAAAAACGAGATGATGCCGCGGATCGGCTTGCAGGTGCCAGTCGTCCTTACCGACGGTGAAGTCGAATGTGGTAGCCGGGACCGGGGCGTTCCAACCGCCCGGGAACGCTTCGCGGCGAGTGACGACGCGCGCCGCGGCGCGATCGTGATCGTAGAGATCAGGATGATGGAAGAACGGATCGTTCGCGCGGGTGCCGTCCCGGAGCCAATCCCATACCGGCTCGGCGGACGCCGGTACCAGCACGACGGGAGTCTTCGGTTCGCGCACGTCGACTTCGGCAGTCGCGGCGAACGGCGACAGTACCGTGATCGCCGCGGCGAGCGCGATCGCGCACCGCCGCGCGCGTTCAGACACCGAGGTAGGCCTTCTTCACCTGCGGGTCGTCGAGCAGCTCGGCGGACGGTCCGGTCATCGTCACGCGGCCGGTCTCGAGAACGTACGCGCGCGAGCTGATCTCGAGCGCAGTCTGAACGTCCTGCTCGACGATCAGGATCGAGACGCCGGTTTGATGGATCTGTGCCAAAATGTCGAGCAGCGCGTCGACGAGCACCGGCGCCAGTCCGAGCGACATCTCATCGATGAGCAGCGTCTGCGGCCGCGCCATCAGCGCGCGGCCGATCGCGACCTGCTGTTGCTCGCCGCCCGAGAGCCGTCCCGCCAGGTAACCGTAGCGCTCGCGCAGCCGCGGCAGCATCGTCAAGATGCGCTCCAGGTCCGCCTCGACCTCACGGTCACGCCGCAGGTAGGCGCCCATCCGCAGATTATCTTCGACGGTGAGCGAGCCGAACAGCCGCCGGCCCTGCGGAACCTGCACGACGCCGGCGGCGACGACGCGATCGGGCTCGAGCCCGCGCAGCGAACGCTCCCCGTACCGGACTTGGCCGTCCCAGGTCGCGACGACGCCGCTGACCGCGCCGAGCAGCGACGACTTGCCGGCGCCGTTCGAGCCGATCAGCGCGACGATCTCGCCGGGATCGATGCGCAGCGAGACGTCCCACAGAACCTGCGTGTCGCCGTAGCCGGCGCACAGGCCGTCGACGACGAGCGCCTGCGCGCTCACGCTTGCGGCTCCGCCTGAATTCGCGCCGCTTCGGCGCGCTGCTGCTCGATAACGCGCAGCTGCTCCTGGCGTTTCACCCAGCGCGGGCCGAGATAGGCTTCGATCACCTGCGGTGACGAGAGCACGTCTGCCGGCGCGCCTTCGGCGATCTTCTTCCCTTCGGCAAGCACGACGATCGTGGTCGAGATCGAGACGATCGCCTTCATAAGATGTTCGACGACGATCAGCGTGACGCCCCGGGCGTTGACCGTGCGCAGCAGCTCGAGCGCCTCGTCGACCTCGGTCGCGTTGAGCCCGGCCATCACTTCGTCAAGCAGCAGCACATCGGGATCGAGCGCGAGAGCCTTGGCGACCTCGAGCCGCTTGCGGTCGGGGATCGTGAGGTCGCTCGCCGGTTGCGCCGCGACGCGCGCGAGTCCGACCGTCGCGAGCAGCTCGTCGGCGCGCTCGAACGACGCGCGTGTCGAGCGCTTTCCGCCCTCCCGGCCGTACATCGCGCCGACGGCGACGTTCTCCCGCACGGTGAGGTTCGCGAACGGCTTCACGATCTGGAACGTGCGCGCGATCCCGAGATGACAGACCGCGTGCGTCGGCACGTCGGCGATGCGCCGTCCGCCGTAGCGCACCTCGCCCGTCGTCGGCCGGTAGACGCCGCTG
>DASYFS010000503.1:0-1650 GCA_036498305.1 Candidatus Elarobacter sp.
CGAACCGCAGCCCGGTGCTGACGTCGCGAGTCCAAATGTAGGACGAGAGCCCGTACTTGCTGTCGTTCGCGCGCGCGACGACCTCCTCGAGCGTCTCAAAGCGGAAGATCGAGAGGACCGGCCCAAAAACTTCCTCGCGCGCGATCGTCGCGTCGTCGCGCGTCGGTGCGAAGATCGTCGGCTCGTGATAATTGCCCCGCGCGAGCGCTGCGTCGACGGGTCGAGCGCCGCGCAACAGCGCGGGTGTTCCTTCGTGCTCGGCGCGCGCGATGAACGTCTCGACGCGTTCGCGGTGCTGCGGCGAGATCAGCGGCCCGAGATCGGAGTCCTTCGACTGCGGATCCCCGACGCGCAGCGCCTTCACCCGCGCAAGGTACTGCTCGACGAAGCGGTCGTAGATCCCGCTCTGCACGTAGAGGCGCGTTCCCGCAAGACAAACCTGACCGCTGTGGCGGAACATCGCCAGGACGCTCCCTTCTACGGCGAGATCGAGGTCCGCATCGTCGCAGACGACGTTCGCCGATTTCCCGCCGAGCTCGAGGGTGACTTTCTTCAGCGACGGCGCGGCGGCCACGTTGATCGCGATTCCCGTCCGCTCGCTGCCGGTGAATGCGACGGCGTCGACGCCGGGATGCGCGACGAGCGGCGCGCCGGCCGCCGGTCCGAACCCGGTGACGACGTTGACGACCCCTTCGGGGACGCCGGCCTCGCTGCACAATTGCGCGAGCTTCAGCGTCGAGAGCGGCGTGAGCTCCGACGGCTTGAGAACACAGGTGTTGCCCGCCGCGATCGCGGGCGCGATCTTCCAGGTCGCCTGCATCAGCGGCGAATTCCACGGCGTCAGCAGCGCGCAGACCCCGACCGGCTCTTCGCGCACGATCGAGACGAGTTCGCGCTGCGCGCCGAGGAACGGTTTACGGTCGAAGAAGGCCTGCTGTTCGCGCTGCTCGATCGCGCTCGCGAAGAACGCACAGTTTTCGGCCGCACGGGGGACGTCGCGATCAGCCGTCTCCCGGAACGGCTTCCCGGCGTCGCGCGATTCAAGCCGCGCCAGCTCTTCGCGCTGCTGCACCAGGAGCTCGCTCAGCCGCCGCAAGACCTTCGCACGCTGGGCCGCGGTCGCCCGCGGCCACGGGCCGTCGTCAAAAGCGCGCCGGGCCGCGTCTACGGCGCGCTCGACGTCCTCGGCGCCGCCTGCAGCGATCTGCGCGATCGTCTCGTTGCTCGCCGGATCGACGGTCGCGAATGTCGTACCGTCTGCCGCATCGACGAAGCGTCCGCCGATGAAGAGCCGGCCCTCGAACGCGGCGGGATCGCTCTCGATCATGCCGAGATCATGGGACGCCCGCCCGCGTGCGACCTGCGTCGAGGAGGGAGCCTGCCCGCTATCGCGAACCCGGCTCGGTCGCGCCCGTCCTCGGTCGCACCGCCAACATGCCGACGTAGCTCAGTTGGTAGAGCAGCTGTTTCGTAAATAGCAGGTCGCCGGTTCGAGTCCGGCCGTCGGCTCCACGTTTCGACAGTAAAACCGCGTAAAACGCGGTTTTATTGTTTGCTCGCGTCGGTGCCTGAGTTGCCTGTGGGGGAAGACCGTGGAAACGGGCGGTCGAGATAACTCCTCCCCACGTGTGGCGGCACGGCGAAGCCCTT
>DASYFS010000504.1:0-1574 GCA_036498305.1 Candidatus Elarobacter sp.
GCTCGCACGCCGCATCGACGCCGATTTGCACGTCGTCTCCGTGCTGCAGCGCGACGACGCGGGCGTACAGGCTGTCATCACGGAGCTGAGGCGCGCGGCCCAGCAGCATCGTGCGACGTTCGAGACGCTCACCGAGGCGGACGCCGCCGCCGCAATCGTCGGACGGCTGCGCGCCGGCGACGCGCTCGTGCTCGAGTCGCCGCGCACCAAGCGGCGCTTCTTCGGAAAGCCGTCGTTCGCGGTCCGGACGCTGGCAGCGGGCGCGCGCGAGGTGCTGGTTCTCGCCCCGCGCGCCGCCGACGCTCAGAAGTAGTAGCTCGCTCCGAAACCGACGAAGCGGTATTTGCCGGTCGCGACACTCGGCGAGAAGCCGCCTTCGACGTCGAGCTGCAGACGCTGCCCCACGTCGTGCGTGGCGCCCACCAGATATTGGGTTCGGGTCGGCGTGCCGGTCCCGGTCGCGTGCGTGAACTGCGCGATCTCGGCGAACACCCCGTTCGAGTTCGGCAACGACGCGCCGAGGACGAGCGACGGCACGAACGAGGAGTAGCGCGCGCCGTTGTTCGCAAACGAGAAGATCTGCGCCGCGCCGCTGAGCGAGAACACCGAGCTGAGCGTGTAGGCGCCTTGCAGCGCGTAGTTCGCGTTGGTGCCGCCGGCCGAGAAACCGTTGGTTCCGGTCGGCGCCGTGAAGAACACCTGCGCGCCGTAGCTGAGCTTCGGCGTGTAGCCGAGGACGTATTTCAGGCCGGCACCGACGTCGGTCGTGCCGCTCGAGACGCCGCCGCCGGCGCTCGCGCGTGCGTATGAGGGCGGAGCGACGTCGAGCTCGAGCGCCGGCACGCGGGTGCCGACGCGGATCAGCGTCTGCGGGTAGGCGACGCTGTTCCCACCGCCGTCCGCGCTCGTGTTGGTGTAGCCGGTTTCGACGAGAACGTGGTTGGGCCGCACGGTGCAGACGGAATTGCTGACGCTCGGACGCGTCACGATCGCGGAGAGCGACGTGCAGGGGTCGTTGTTGCCGAGCGACGGGTAGAGGGCCGACGGCGAGGGGGACGGCTGCGGAGTCGACTGCGCGATCGCGACAGCCGGCACGAAGGCGAACACGAGCGTCGCGATCAGAAGGCGGATCACTTCGCGGGGCCGCCTTGCACGTCGAGCGCGCGGTTAAGGCCGACAACATTGACCCGCGGCTCGCCGAGAAGCCCGAACTGGCGCGGGGTGACGTGCGCGGCGATCAGCGCGCGAACCGCATCGAGCGAAAGATGACGGGCTTTCGCGACGCGCGGCGCCTGATAGTACGCGCCGGCGGGCGAGATGTCGGGGTCGATCCCGCTCGCGCTCGACGTCACCAGATCCATCGGGATCGGGTCAGTCGCGTCGGGGTTCTCCTTCTTCAGCGCCGCGATCGCCGCGCTGGTCGAGTCGATGAGCTTCTTGCTGGTGGGCCCGTAGTTGGTGCCGCCCGTTGCGGTCGGATCGTAGCCCTTTCCCGCCGCCGAGGGACGCGCGTGGAAGTACTGCGGCTTGCTGAAGTTCTGCCCGACCAGTTCGGAGCCGACCACGGCGCCCTT
>DASYFS010000505.1:0-1836 GCA_036498305.1 Candidatus Elarobacter sp.
TGCGATCGGAGCCGACTCCGTCGAGAGCGCACGGACGGCGCTGAGCGGCGCCTCGAGCAGACCTCGCACGGTCCGCCGCACCGTCCCGGCACGGTTCGTTCCGGTGAGGTACATCGTCGAGAGCAGCGTGTCGGCGTCGTCCTGGGGGAGACGAACGGTGACCTTGACGACCGCGCTCGCGCGCGGCAACTGAACGTCGCGGACGATGACGGTGGACGGTGCGCCCGCGTCGGGCGCGATTCGGACCTCCACGGCGGGACTCACCGCCACTGGCTGCGCGCCGGCGGCTGCCGCGCTCACGAACGCGGAGACTAGCAAGCAGCCGGCGAGGACCGGGACGGTCCGCATGGTCGCCATGCCACCAGAACGTTCTCCTTTCCCCGAACGTGTCGCCCTCGCGATCACGACGTCGAGCAGGGCAAGCGCTCTGTTGCAAGCAACGACCGCGAATCACGTTCATAGCGACGCTCTTTGCGCTGGCCATTACCGCCCGCGCCGGTAGCTCTTTTGCCGCCGCTTCTGCGGCCCCGCTGCCGATCGCCGTCGAAAACGACAACCGGATCACCGCCGGCAGGCTCACGCGCGGCGAAGCACGGGTCGCGCTCGAAGCGCGGGTCGCCGTTTGGCATCCCGACGGTCCGGGCGGTGCGGGCGTACCGATCCAGACGTTCGGAGAGGTCGGGAAGCGGCCGCAAAACCCCGGTCCGCTGATCCGTGTTCCGGCCGGGACGACCGTCGTCGTGACGGTCCGCAACGCAATTCCGGGTTCGGTCTTGACGATGCACGGTCTGCTGACGCGGCCCGCGACGGTCGACCGGCCGGTGCGCGTTCCGTTTGGAGCGACGCGCGAGTTCCGGTTCGGCGCCGGCGCCCCCGGGACGTACCTCTATTGGGGCTCGACGACCGCGAAGCCGCTTCGGAAACGGTTCGGCGCGGATTCGCAGCTCAACGGCGCGCTTGTCGTCGATCCGCCGGCGCCGCGGCCGGCGGCGCACGACCGCGTGTTCGTCATCACCACGTGGGTCAACGTCACGACGAAGCGGGGCAGGCCCAACAACGATTACGAGCTCGACGCGATCAACGGGCGCGCGTGGCCGCACACCGAGCGGCTCTCGTATGCCAAAGGCGAGACCGTCCGTTGGCGCGTGCTCAACGCGAGCGACGGTGCGCACCCACTCCATCTCCACGGCTTCTATTTCGACGTCACCTCGCGGGGGAACGGCGTCGCCGACATCGCCTACGCTCACGGCGATCGAGATCGAGTGGTCACCGAAGCGATCAAATCGGGGAGCACCTTCACGATGGCATGGCACGCCGACCGGGTCGGAAACTGGTTATTCCACTGCCACCTGCCGTACCACACGGTCGGCCATCTCCCGATCGCGCAGATGCTCGACCGCACCCCGATCACCGACGAGGGCTTCGAGAACGACTTCGTGCGCCACGCCGGAATGGGCGGACTCATCCTCGGAGTGACGGTACGCGGGCGTCCGCCGCAGGCCGCGACGCATGCGGCGGTCGGACGCCGCATCGCGCTGAGGGTTGAGGCTGCGCGGGACGACGCGCCGAACGCGCCGTCGTACCGCTACATTGTCGGCTCCGGCGCCGCGCCGGGCGATGCGGCGATCGGTCCGCCGATCGTGTTGACCCGCGGCGTACCGGTCGCAATCGACGTGACCAACCGGCTGTCCGAACCGACTGCCGTACACTGGCACGGCATAGAGGTCGGCGACAGTTACTTCGACGGCGTCGCGGAGTGGAGCGGCTACGCGGACCGGTTGGCGCCGATGATCATGCCGGGCGAGACGTTCGTGGCGCGCTTCACCCCGCCGCGCG
>DASYFS010000506.1:0-2950 GCA_036498305.1 Candidatus Elarobacter sp.
GCATCGAGCACCCCCGCCGCGACCATATCCTCGATGACACCCCGATACCGCTCCGCCACATCGATGCCATACCGTTCGCGGAACGCCGGGGTGTCGACCCCTTCGGCGGTCCGCAGCGCCAGCATGATCGCCTCGCCGGCCCGCGCCGGCCCCTCGAGCCGCTCCGCCTCACCCGGGATCGGGCCACCGGCCAGGGCCGCTGCGGTGTAGGCCTCCAGGTCGCGGGTGTGGACGGAGCGGGTCGCCCCGTCGTAGGACGCCGCCCCGACGCCGAGCCCAAGGTACGGATCATTGCGCCAGTATCCGGCGTTGTGCTGGGACCGAAATCCGGGTTTCCCCCAGTTCGAGATCTCGTAGTGCTCGTAACCGCCGGCCCGCAGCCGCTCGATCGCGAGCGCGTACAGCGACGCCTCCAGCGACTCCGACGCAAAGGCGGTCGGGTCGCGCGCGAACCAGGTCGCGTACGGCGTTCCGGCCTCGATCGTCAACCCGTAGCACGAGACGTGCTCGACCCCGAGCGCGATCGCCGCATCGAGCGACGCCGTCCAGCTCGCCTCGGTCATCCCGGGCGCGCCGAAGATCAGGTCGAGCGAGAGGTTCGTGAAGCCGGCGTCGCGCGCTGCGCGCACGACGTTCGCGACGTCGGCGTGCGTGTGGCGGCGGCCGAGCGTCTTCAACTCCGCCGGTACGAACGACTGCACGCCGATCGAGAGCCGGTTGACCCCCGCGGCGCGCAGGCCGGGGAGCTTCGCGACGAGCGGCGGATCGGGATTCGCCTCGACCGTCACCTCGGCGTCGCGCGGCAATGCGAATCGCCGCCGCACCGCGTCGATCACGGTCCCGATCTGCTCGGGCGCATATGTCGTCGGCGTCCCGCCGCCGAAGAACAGCGTCACCGCCTCGACCGGCTGCGCCGCGTTCAGCTCGGCGTGGAGCGCGTCGAGATAGCGTGCCGCGCGCTCGCCGTCCCACGCCCACTTCGCGAAATCGCAGTACGGGCAGATGTACGGGCAGAACGGCAGATGGACGTAGACCCCGGCGGTCATCTCCCCGGGATGACGAAGACGCCGACCGCCCCCGGTCCCGCGTGCGTCCCGATGACCGGCCCCGCTTCGAGGCGCTCGAACTGCGCCGGCGTCGTCGTGAGCTTCGCTTGCAGCGCCGTCGCGACGCGTTCGCCGGTCTCGGCGGCGTGCGAGTGGATGACGCAGATCCGCGCACCGTCGCGTTCGTTGGCGAGCTCTGCGGCGGCGTCAACCATCGTGTCCAACGCGCGCGCGAACGAGCGAACGCGCGCGTGCTCGGCGACGGCGCCGCGGTCGATCCGCAAGACCGGAACGATCTTGACGAGCGATCCGACGAACGCTTGCGCGCGCGAGACGCGGCCGGTGCGGACCGCGTGCGAGAGATCGGGGAGCGTGGCGAAGCCGCGCAGCGCCGCGATGTCGGCGCGCAGAGACGCAAGCACCGTCTCGAAATCGGCGCCGCCGCGCGCGACGTCGCTCGCGTGTTGCGCCAGCAGCGCGAGGCCGCCGGCGACGCTCTCGCTGTCGACGACGGCGATCGTTGCGCCGGGAAACGACTGCGCGGCGGTGTTCGCGGCGTTGATCGTCCCCGAGAGGCTGCCCATGATCGTAACGCAGACGACGGCGCGTCCCGCCTCGACGTGCGGACGGAACGCGTCCTCGAAGAGCGCCGGCGTCGGCTGCGCGGTCGTGGGCAGCACACTGAGGCTCGCGAGCTTGCGGTAGAACTCCTCGAGCGAGAGGTCGATGCGATCGCGGAAACGCGCGTCGCCGAAGTTGACGAACAGCGGGACGACGTCGATCCCACGCGCCCGCGCATCGGCCGGATCGAGATCGGCGGTCGAGTCGGTGACGATGGCGACGGTCATGCGGCGAGGACGGCGCCGATCGAGCCGACGAGATCGGCGCCGGTGACGGCGGCGGCTTGACGGATCGCATTGCGGATCGCGATGCGGTCGGAGCGGCCGTGCGCGACGACGCAGTTCCCCCGCACGCCCAGCAGCGGCGCGCCGCCGTAGGTCGAGTAGTTCATCTTCTCGCGCAGCGAGCTGAAGACGTTGCGGCTCAGCAGGCCGCCGATCTTCCCGACGAGGTCGGCGGAGCCGAACCCGCTCGAGAGCAGCTCGCGGATGAAGATCGCGCTCCCCTCGGCGGTCTTGAGGACGACGTTCCCGACGAAGCCGTCGGCGACGATCACGTCGGCGTGGTCGAGAAAGATGTCCTTGCCCTCGACGTTCCCGACGAAGCGGATCGGCGCCGCCTCGAGCAGCGCGGCGGCTTCGATCGTCTGCGCGTTGCCTTTGCCGCGCTCTTCGCCGACCGAGATGATCCCGACACGCGGCTCGGCGATCCCGAGACCCGCTCGCGCGTACGCCGCGCCCATCAGCCCGAACTGCAGCAGCCACTCGGGCTTGCAGTCGACGTTCGCGCCGGCGTCGCAGAGCACCACCGGACCGTTGCGTCCCGGGAGCACCGCGCCGATCGCGGGCCGCGCGATCCCCGGGATCGTACGCAGCCGAATCAGCGCGATCGCGAGAAACGCTCCGCTGTTTCCCGCCGAGACGACGGCATCGGCGCGCCCGTCGCGCACGAGGTCGACCGCATCGCCGAGCGAGGTGCCCTGCGATTTGCGCACCGCGGCGGAGGCGGCTGCGTCCATCGCGACCTCGGCTTCGGCATGCACGACCTCGACGGCGGTCTCGCCTTCGAGCAGCGGCTCGATGCGCGCGCGGTCGCCGACCAGGATGATCTTCCCCAGCCGATCGCGGTGCGCGAGCAGCGCGCCGGCGACGATCTCGTCGGGCGCATTGTCGCCGCCCATCGCGTCGACCGCGATCACGGGGAGCCGGTGCAACATCTCAACGCTCAACGCTGATCCAATACTCGACGCTGGGTTGACCACCGTAATAATACTCGACGTCGAG
>DASYFS010000507.1:0-2034 GCA_036498305.1 Candidatus Elarobacter sp.
ACGGTCGGATCGTGACGCTTGAGATCGCGCATCACGCCGATGAGCGTCGCGCCGCTTCCGACGCAGGCGACGAACGCGTCGATGCGGGCGCACGCCGCACGCAGCTCCGGCCCGGTCGTCGTCTCGTGCGCGCGCATCGACGCGTTCGTCGCCTGCGTCGGAAGCGGCGCGACGCTGATCGGCGTGATGCGCGATCTCAAGCGTCACGATCCGACCGTACTCGGCGTCGCGGTAGAACCGGCCGGCGCCGCGGTGTTGGCCGGTGAGCCGGTCATCAAACCGGCGCACGTACTGCAGGGCACCGGATACGGTGCGGTGCCGCCGTTGTGGGAGGCCGGGCTCGTCGACGCGTTCGCGGCGGTCTCCGACGACGACGCGGCCGCCGAGCGTGACCTGCTCGGGCGGCGCGGTTTGTATGTCGGATACTCGTCGGGCGCGAACGTTCTTGCCGCGCGTCGCCTTCTCGCCGCTGGCAGCTTGCGGGATGGGGCCGTCGTCGCCACGGTTCTCTGTGATACGGGGCTGAAGTATTGAGCGACTTCGAACGGAATCGGCGCGCGTGGGACGCGAGCAGCGACGCGTATCAGGAGCGTCACGGCGCGCAGCTCGCGCGGCGGCCCGACGCTTGGGGGATCTGGTCGCTGCCCGAGGCGGAGTTGCAGATCCTCGGCGACGTCGAGGGCAAGGACGTGCTCGAATACGGCTGCGGCGCCGCGCAGTGGGCGATCGCGCTCTCGCTCCGCGGGGCACGCGTCGTCGGCCTCGACAACTCAGCGCGACAGCTCGCCTACGCGCAAGCCGCCGTTGCTGCGGCCGGCGTCGACGTTCGGCTCGTGCACGCCCCGGCGGAGCACACGCCGTTCGCCGACGCGTCGTTCGACGTCGTGTTCTGCGATCACGGCGCGATGTCGTTCGCCTCGCCCGATTTGACGATCCCCGAAGTCGCGCGGATTCTGCGCCCCGGCGGGATCCTCGCCTTCAACGTCGAGCACCCGCTGCACGCGGCGACCTGGGACGACGCCGCCGACGGACCGTCCCGCGCGCTCCATCACGCATACTTCGACCTCGACCGAATCGACGATCCCGCCGACGGCAGCGTGAACTTCGCGCGCCCGATCTCGGGCTACGTCACGCTCCTCGAAGCGAACGGCTTCGTGCTGGAACGCCTGCTCGAGCCGCGCCCTGAACCCGAAGCTGAAACAACGTATTTCGGGTTCGCCGAGAGCACGTGGGCGAGGGACTTCCCTGCCGAATTGCTACTGCGCGCCCGCCTCCGTCATCCCGAGCGCCTTTATCGGACAAAGTTTCCGAGAAACTTTGGCCGGTAAAGGCTCGAGGGACCCTCGTCATTGCGTCGAGCGTAGTCGAGACGCAAGCCGCGATCTTTGACTACTGAAGATGCGGGGTCGGACCGCGACTGCGCGCGGCCCGACGACGAGGGCCCTTCGACAAGCTCAGGGTGACGTGGGCGGAAGAACGCTACTGGAAGGCGCGCTATTCAGCGTCTGCGTCCCGAGATTCGAAGCATCGATCCCGTTCTGCGTGAACAGCCCGCCGCTGACGCGGTTCAACTCCACGATCGCCTTGTCGAGATCGGTCTGCGCCTGCAGCTCCCGCGCTTGCTGATTCGCAAGGTCGAGCTGCCGCTGCAGCACCAGGAACGTCGTCGACGTCCCGGCTGCGAACCGCCGCTGCTCTCCCAGCAGCACACGTTCCGCAGCCTCGCGGGCCGACCGCGCCGCAACGAGCCGGTACTGCGCCGACCGCAGACCCTGGATCGCGTTGACCGACTCCGACCGGATCCGCTGCAGCAGCGACGTCTCCTGAATCGTGACCTGCTTCTGCTGCTCCTGCGCGATCGCGTAGTCGGCTTTCGCCGTTCGATTGCCGATGGGAATCTGCAACGTCAGCGATGCGCCGTACGTCGGGAAGCGGTTGTCGAGCATGTTCTGGAACGACTGCCCGAGACCGCCGGTCTGATAGCCCGGCGACGCGGGGAACGCCCCGGCGATCGGCGTGATCGGCGGCGAGGCC
>DASYFS010000508.1:0-2737 GCA_036498305.1 Candidatus Elarobacter sp.
GCTCAACGCCGAGACGATGCGGCGCTTCCTCGGGCCCAAAGACGTCACGCTCGGCGAGATCACTACCGATCCGCGCGTCGGCGGCAGCTACTCCATCGTGATGAACGTCGCGGAAGGTCCGTGGACCGTGCGCGGGACGTACCTCGAGATCGTGCGCCCGGAGCGCATCGTCTTCACCTGGGTGTGGGACGAGGACGATGCGGCAGACGTCCACGAGTCGCAGGTGACGCTCGATTTCTACGAGGTCGCCGGCAAGACCGAGCTCGTGCTCACCCACGAACGTCTGCGCAACGTCGAGTCGCGCGACGGTCACCAGGAAGGTTGGACCGCGATCCTCGAGAGCCTCGAGAGCGAGCTGGCGTGAACGCGACCGCCTTTCGCATCACCGGGATCGACATGAGCGGCTACATGTGCAAGGACGCCCTGGAGCCCACCCGCGTCTACGGTGAGAACCGCGGTGCCGAATTGGCCGGCATTGCGGACTCCGAAGGCAACCACGTCTTCTTCCATCAGCGCACGGGCTGACGGACACCCTCGGGCAGCACATCGCGCAGCGCCGCCGCGATCGCGCGGAGGTCGGCGGCTCGCGTCTCCGTCGCGCGCCAGACGAGCGCTATCGTTCGTCCGGCGCGCGCGCTGTTGAGCTCACGATATGCGATCATCCCGTGCATCGTCGTGTGCTCGGCGGCGGCGAGCAGCGGGAGGACGGAGATCCCTTCGCCGGCCGCGATCATGTGGCGCAGCATCTCGAGCGAGCTCGCGTAGCGGCTCTGGCTCGGGAGCCGCCCGGGATCGCACAGCGAGAGCGTCTGTTCGCGCAGACAGTGCCCGTCTTCCATCAGCAGCAGCGGGCCGCGCTTGAGATCGCGGACCTCGACCTGCGCACGCTGTGCGAGCTCGTGACCGCTCGGGCACGCGAGCCTGAACGGTTCGAAGAACAGCGGCTCGGCGACGAGACCGTCGGGCGGGACCGGCAATGCGACGAGCGTCGCGTCGAGATCACCGCGCCGCAGTGCGGCGAGGAGCTCGTTCGTCGTCGCCTCGCGCAACCGCAGCCCCATCTGCGGAAAGTGGCGGCGACAGAGCGCGATGACGAACGGCATGTAGTACGGACCCAGCGTCGCGATCACGCCCAGGCGCAGCTCGCCGGAGAGCGGCTCGGCGCTACGGTGCGCGTCGTCGAGCAGCCGGCGCGCGTCGCCGAGCAGCGCCTCGGCCTGCCGCAGAATCGCCAGACCGCGCACTGTGGGCTCGACCTTGCGCTTCGTCCTCTCGAAGAGCGGGAGGCCGAGGGTCGCTTCGAGCTTACGGACTTGTTCGCTGAGCGCCGACTGGCTGACGCCGCACGCCTCCGCGGCGCGGCCGAAATGACGCTCGCGCGCGACCGCGACGGCGTACTCCAGATCGCGCAGCGAGAGTGAGGCGAGCGCGGGCTGGCGCATGGATCCGACTAATCGGTATTACCTCAAAAAACCTTCCAAAAAATCGATTTTACATCGTCATCTCGGAGTGCTACCGTGACGGTATCCCTGACGATCGGAGAGACGACGATGCGCGAAGCGGAACTCGACAAGAACAACGGTCAGTGCCCGGTGCCGCATGGCAGACCGGCCGGGACGCATTTGGACGCCGGCATGATGACCAATCAAGACTGGTGGCCGAACATGCTCAACCTCAAGGTTCTCCACCAGAACCATCCCGGCGGCGACCCGATGGGCGCCGGTTACACCTACGCCGCGGACTTCGCGAAGCTCAACGTCGCCGCGCTCAAGGCCGACGTCATGGCGGCGATGACGAACTCACAGGAATGGTGGCCGGCCGATTACGGCCACTACGGCCCCTTCTTCATCCGCATGGCGTGGCACGCGGCGGGCACGTATCGCACCTTCGACGGCCGCGGCGGCGCCGGCACCGGGCAGCAGCGCTTCGCGCCGCTCAACAGTTGGCCCGACAACGCGAACCTCGACAAAGCGCGCCGGCTGCTGTGGCCGATCAAGCAGAAATACGGCAGCGCGATCTCGTGGGCCGATCTCATCGTCTTCGCCGGTCACTGCGCGATCGAGTCGATGGGCCTGCGCCCGTTCGGCTTCGGTTTCGGTCGCCCCGACGTGTACGAGCCCGAAGAAGACGTCAACTGGGGCGCCGAGCGCGAATGGCTCGGCGATCAGCGCTACGCCGGCGACCGTGAGCTCGACCGGCCGTTCGGCGCGGTGCAGATGGGTCTCATCTACGTGAATCCGGAAGGGCCCAACGGCAACGCCGATCCGGCCGGATCGGCGCGCGACATCCGCGAGACGTTCGCACGCATGGCCATGAACGACGAAGAGACCGTCGCGCTGATCGCGGGCGGCCACACGTTCGGCAAAGTTCACGGCGCCGCGCCGCCGGATCAATACGTCGGTCCCGAACCCGAAGCGGCGCCGATGGAAGCGCAGGGACTCGGCTGGAAGAACAGCTTCGGTTCGGGCAATGGCGACGCCACGATCACCAGCGGTCTCGAAGGCGCGTGGACGACGCGGCCGATCGCGTGGGACAACGGCTACTTCGAGAACCTGTTCGGGCACGAGTGGGAGCTCACGACGAGCCCCGCCGGGGCGAAGCAGTGGAAGCCGAAAGGCGAGGCCGGCGCAGGGACCGTTCCCGACGCGCACGATCCGTCGAAGCGCCATCAGCCGATGATGCTCACCAGCGACATCGCGCTGCGCACCGATCCGTCGTACGAGCAGATCTCGCGCCG
>DASYFS010000509.1:0-4273 GCA_036498305.1 Candidatus Elarobacter sp.
ATGCCGTCGTCGCCGATGCGCCCTGCACCAGCGTGTAGAACAGCGCGGTCAGGCTATCGGAGAGCGAGCGCGGCGCACCTGGGATCTTCAGCGCCGGGGGGCCGGGGATCGCGCTGATGTCGATCGGCGTCGTCTGGACGATCGTCGGCCGGCACGGAGCGGTGAACGAGACCTCCGGCGTCTTGTACACGAAGCCGTTCGTCGTCGTGCGGCCCGGGACGAGCTGCTGGTTGCGGGTCAAGTACGCCGACGCCTGCGCGTCCTGCAGATCGAGGATCTGCAGGCCAGGGTACAGCACCGTGCGCGGCCCGAAGCTCTGCGCGGTCGCGAACGGCACGTACTTCGACGTAGCGGCGGTGACTACGTAGTATTGTTGGGTCGTCACGCCGCTGGTCGGATCGATCATCGGCGGCCCGACCGACTTGGTCAAGTACGCCGTTTGGCCGGGGTTGGCCGGGTCGTAGTAGTGCTGCGCGTACTCGACGAGCGGCACGGCGCCGCCGCCCGACGGCACCGTTACGGTGATCACCAGCGCGTCGGGACCGACGCCGGTGATGCTGACGGGCGGCTGCGCTTCGTCGGCCCGCGTCTCTTGCAGCGAGCAGCGGTACGTCGTTCCGTTCGCGCTGCCGAACGTTCGGCGGTGCGGCGCGACGGAGAATCGGCGGGCATGCGTCTCGCGATCGTTCTTCGGCACCGGCGCGATCCGCTCGAGGATCTCGGTCACGCTCTGTACCGCAGCCAGGGCAGTGGCATACTGCGCGGCGGGCGCGTGCAGCGCGAGCGTCGCCAGCTGGGCGTCGAGATCGGGGACGATCTCGGAGTCGTAGACCGTTATGAACTCCGCGAGCGCCGCGAACGAGTCCAAGAACGTCGCTTGGGTCAGCTGCGGGGAGTGGAGCACGTTGAAGTCGACTTCGAGCGTGACCACGTCCTGCGGGTAGTGCGTCGAGAGGGAGTACGTGAACGCGTAGGTCCACTCGGTCGCCTCCGTCACGGTGGTCGGTTGGGCGACCGTCGACGGTCCCGCCTGAGCGGCCATGATGGGACTGCTCGGGTAGGCGCGGAGGATCATCGGGATGTCGACCGCTCCGAGCGACGGCGCGAACAACGCCGGCGGCAGAACGAAGTGCAGCCAGCTCGAGGCCTGATATCCGTTGAGCTCCTCCTCGATTTGGTGCTCGATGTTCGTCGCGGTGTACGTCAGGTTGACGGCGACGAAGTTGTCGCTCGTGTTCCCGCTTTGCGTCGGCGTCGTCACCAGCACGGTGAGCGGCTCCGTCACGTCGCCCGTCGACGGCGGGAGCGGGAACTTCGCCGGCGTGAAGGCGACGCCGGGCACCGCGCTCGTCGTCTGCGTGACCGGCCCGTAGAGGTTGGGCGGGGTCGGTTCGATCGTGCCGGCGTAGACGTCCGCGGTGTACTGCAGCGCGGCCTGGGTCAGGTACGCGTTGCCGAGCTGCTCGTACATCGCTTGGGTGAACATCGACGCGACCGAGGTCGGCGACCCGCTCTGGTCGGTGAAGACGAGCGCCATCTGCTGCGCGTACATCGCCGCTAGAGTCTTCTTGTGCGCTTGCAGCGCGTCCAGCGTCCCCGGGTACGTCTTGTCGAGCAGGACGAGGCCGCCGATGTAGCGCGGCCCGAGGAGCGCGTCGACGGCGCCGAAAAGCTGGCGAACCCACTGGTCGAGGTCGACGCCCGTAAAGCTCTTCGTCGACGAGGGCGGCCCGTTGAAGTCGATCTTCGTGCCGCTCGTGTAGTTCCAGATGCCGGCCGGTTTCGAGACGAGATAGTTGGCGATCGGCTGCGGCGCGAAGATCAGCGGCGCGCCGGCGTCGGCGATGTCGAACGAGATCGGCGTCTTGGGATTGCCGACGACGACCGCCCACAACGTCGATGACGAGGCGACGCCCGCATCGTAGCGGTTCGGCCCGACGGCGACCTTCAGCGTCGAATTCGCCAACGCGTACGCACCCTCGAAGCTCTTGGCGAACGACGTCAGTCCCGGCGAACTGCCGTTGCGCTGCGCCTTCGTCGCGGGCATCGTCGGGCTGAGCGCCGTCGTGGACGACAGTATCCCCGGGACCGCGGCGAACTCGCCCTCCGCGACCCCGCGGACGCGCGCAAGCGTGAACGCGCACGTCAGCTCGAAGATCTGCGCCTGCGGTAGGGCGGTGATCGGCAGCGTGACCGTGAGCGACAAGGGATTCGGTCCCGGCGGCGTCACGCTCGGCGTGACGTTGGTCAGGAACGTGCGGATCGCCACGATCCAGTTCGCGAGCTGGGTGAGGTTCGGGTCGCCGAGCGTGATCGGCGAGGTCGACAAGCTCGTCGCGATCGAGAACGCCGCGTTGGAATCGCCCGTCCCCGGATTGGCCGTGGTTTGCGGCATTTGCGCGATCAAGGTGTCGTACATGACCAGGTCGGTCGCGGCGTTCGCGGCAGCGTTGTTGCCGTCGTAGCGCGTCGTGTCGAAGCTGAACGTCAGCTCGAGCTGCGGCGAGCCCGCGGCGCCGATGACCTGCCATGACGCGTTCGCGGAAGGCCACTGACCGAGGCCGACGAGCGCGTCGGTGTAACCCAGCAACACCGGCGAGAGGTTCGGCGGACCGGAATCACCGGGTTCTGGCGTCGAGAGATCAGAGGCGATCGTGTTGCCGTACAGATCGTACCAACCGAGATCGACCTGCAGCAGGCTGCCGTTCCCGAGATACGGGCTGGAGGTCGGCGTCGCGCCTTTGACGCGCCCGAGATACTCGAGCGTGACCTGATACTTCCAGCCGTCGGCGGCGTTGGCGCTCAGCGCCCTCGGACGCCGGAGCTTCCCGACGCCCGAGCCGCCCGCGGCGCTGATCGGCCCGACCGGTATGCCGAGATTGCTCTCGTTGAAATACTGGTTGCCCGCGATCTGATACCCGAGCAGGCTGAACTGGCGCGCCATCACCGATGCCGGATCGGTCGCCGTCTCGCTCGGAACGCCGCGTCGCAACTCCAGCAGCTGGCTCCCCGGCGGAAGCTTCGACGCACTCGTCCACGGCCCGGCGTTGAGCTGGGGTGACGAAGCGAAGAGGTTCGCCGTGGTCTGGTTGTCGACGACGATGCCGACGACGTCCGCGCCGTAATAAGCGGCGATCGTCCCAAGCGTCGACAGCACGGTCTTTCCGTCGCCCGCCGTCGCATTGGCGGTGACGGTGAGCTGCGGCAAGCGCAGCGCGGTGTACGGGGCAAGATGCGGCGTCCAGGGGACGTTGTTCATGTCCTGAATGGCGGCCGGTGTCGTGCCGAACCACGTCGCGATCGCGGCCAGCGTGTCACCCGGTGTGCCGCTCTGGAGCTGCGCCGGCGGGACCATATACGTCCCCGCGTTCACCGCGATCGTGACGTTCGCCGATAGCGGCGCCAGCGCAAGCGTCGCGTTGCGATGCGCGGTGTCGGCGAGGTCCGCATAGTAGTTCGCCGCCATCTCGGCGAGCGTCAACGACGCGGGCGCCGAGACGAGGGTCGGCACCGCTTCCGCGACCAGCGCGGTCGCCGACGGATTGATCGGATCGGTGACGACGACGGCGTTCATGCAGTCGTAGAGCTCGCTCCCGGTTCCGTAGACCAGAACGGCGGTGAGAACCGCGTTGCCGTGCCGGTCGAAGAGATAGTCCGGCAGCCCGTTGTCGCCGTCGCGGTAGTACAGGAAGAAACCGCCGGAGTTGGTGATCGACGCCTCCCACAGCAGCCGCACGAACGTCGCGTTGCCGTTGAGCGCGCTCGGCCCGCTGCCGGAATCGGCGGCCTTCGCCGCCGCCAAGGCGAAACTCGCCGGCGGGCGCGTCACGGTCGAGAGGTTGGCCTGACCGATCCCGAACGTGGTGTCCTCGCCGAACGGCTGCAGCCCGGTGGCGCGCAGGCTCGGATCGGGCGCGTAGGTGAGCCACAAGCCCCACAGGTGCGAATTCGGATCCTTCGGGAACTGCGCGACGATATCGGCCAGCAGGACGATCGTCGACGCGTTGGCGCCGCGAATTTGATATGTTTGACCGCTGGCCGGCGAACCCGGCGTCGCCGGCGAGGACGAGGTCGTGGGCAGGCGCTTGACGGTGAACTCGAACGTCGACGCCCAGGCGGAGTTCGTGACGTCGCCGGTCGTCGTCGTCCCGGTGGCCTGGTCGTAGGTCTTCGTCTTCAGCACGAAGTTCGGGTTCATCGAATGCGTCGCGTGATTCAAGATCGACGACAGACCGCTCGGGAACGGCCACACGCGCGGCACGGCGCCGGGCAG
>DASYFS010000510.1:0-1943 GCA_036498305.1 Candidatus Elarobacter sp.
TCAGCAGCCGCGCCGGACTGCACGTGCGCATTGCGCCGCTGCAGCGTTCGCTGTTCTATGAGATCCTGCGCATCGGTGCCGTCGCGTCGATCACGACAGTGTTCACGAACCTGATCGTGGCGATCACGACCGCGCTGGTCGGCCACCGGTTCGGCACCGACGCCGTCGCCGGTTACGGCACGGGCGCGCGGCTCGAGTATTTGCTCGTTCCGCTTGCGTTCGGCGTCGGCGGGCCGCTCGTCGCGATGGTCGGCACGAACATCGGCGCGGGAAATCGCGCCCGCGCGGTGCGCGTCGCGTTCACCGGCGCCGCGATCGCCTTCGCGATGACCGAGACGATCGGCATCGTCGCCGCGATCTGGCCGGACGGCTGGCTGCGGCTGTTCGGCGCCGAGCCGCGAATGCTCGCGACCGGTGAAGCGTACCTCCGCGCGGTCGGCCCGTTCTTCGGCTTCTTCGGCGCGGGGATGGCGCTCTATTTCGCCTCGCAGGGCGCCGGCAAGCTCGCGTGGCCTGTGCTCGCGGGGACGATCCGACTCATCGTCGCGACGCTGGGCGGCTGGATCATGTTGGAGCTGACCGGCCAGCTGTGGGGACTCTTCGCGGCGCTCGCGGTGGGCCTCGTCATCCTCGGCTCGATGAACGCGACGGCGATCGCGCGCGGCGTCTGGTTCTCGCGCCCGACCGCCGCCGCGACACGGAACGCTTAGGCGTTTACTTTCGACTCCAGGTACGCCGCGACGGCGTCGCGTCCCGCGTAGCGCGCCCACCCGAGCGGCGTGGCGTGGTAGTGCAGGTCTTCGATATCGAGCCTCGCGCCGCGCTCGGCGAGCAGGCGCGCGACGCTCTCGTGTCCCGCGAGCGCGGCCTGATGCAGCGGCGTCGCGTGTGAGTGCCCGCCGACCGGGCTATAGCGGTTCGGATCTTCGCCCGCGTCGAGCAGCATTCGTACGATCTCGACATGATCGAACTGTGCGGCCAGTGCGAGCGCGGTTTGCCGCTCGTCGTCGTTCGCCGCGGGAAGCACGGCACGAGCGTCGGCGACGCGCCCGGTTGCGGCCGCGATCGTGAGCGTCAGCTTCGCGCCGCGATGCAGCAGCGCTTCGACGCTTTCGAACTCACCGTATAACAACGGCGAGAGAACGGCGCGGTTCGGATCGGCGCCGCGATCGCAGAGCAGGTCGATCAGCGCCTGCTGCACGGCGCATTCACGCGCGATGGAGCTCGACGCTACGAGGTCGAGCGCGGAGTTCAGCCCGTCCGTTTCCTCTGCCGCACCGGCGTCGAGGATGACGGTTGCGACGTCGACGATCGAGGGCGGAAGCGTCCCGCGCCGGGTCGGATTCTCCGCGATGAACTCGAGCAGCTCGGGGTTCGTGAAGTAGTTCCCGCCTTCGAGCGTGACGCGTTGCCGCACGAGGCCGGGATGCGAGGTGAGATGGTCGCGCAGCGCCGCAGCGTCGCCCGCATCCAGCAGATCGACGGCGCGGCGGAACGCCGTATCGTCGATGCGTTCGTGATGCGGCCGCGCGAGGTCGGGACGCTGAGGGTTCTCGACGTGCGCGCGCAACCGCGGCCAGGTCGCGAAGCCGTACTCGCGCGCGATGGTGAGCTGTGCGTCGGCGAGCGAGAACGGTGCCTCCGCGATCGCGGCATCGCTCGCCGCTCGGTAGCGCGGATGGAACTCGCGAATCCGTTGGGCAGCGGACGCGGCGCGCGCGCGGTGGTCACGCATCAGGTCCTTCGCTTGATGCTTGAGGTGCACGAGGCTGGGGCGCGCCGGCAGCGGCAGCGTGGGCATGACGAACGTCCTTCATCGGTGCGCCTGTCGTCCGCATCTGCAGGCCGAAGTTCGTTCGCGGTGGCGTGTGTACCGTGACGAGGGTGGACTTCTGTCCTTTCCGCGGACCGGACGCGCCCCGAGCGCGGCCCCCATCGTACCA
>DASYFS010000511.1:0-3218 GCA_036498305.1 Candidatus Elarobacter sp.
GTGCACCGGGACCACGAAACGGATGTCGCGGTGCTTCTCCAACACCCGCCGCGCGGCGTCGAGGTCCAGCAGTCCGAACGCGTCGACGTCGACGAAGACGGGCGTCGCTCCGAGCTTCACGATCGCGAGCGCCGTCGCGAACGCCGAGACGGGTGTCGTCAGCACGCGATCGCCGGGCTTGCAGCCGAGGACACGCAGCGCGATCTCGAGCGCGTCGAGGCCGCTCGCGACGCCGACGCTGCCGCGCAGCGTCCAGAACGCGGCAAGCGCAGACTCGAAGTCGCGCACCTGCTCGCCCAACACGTACCAGCCGCTCGCGCCGACCGCGTCGAACGTCTCCAGGGCCGTCTGCCGAGTGTCGGCCCACTGCCGCTTGAAATCGTTCAGCAGGATCACGGCGCCACGCCTCGCAGCGCCTTGAACTCGGCGTAGTCTCGAATGTAGTCGGCGGCGTCGTAGAAATCCGACGCCAGCACGAGCAGCACCGCGTCGGGCGAGTACTTATATTGAACGCCCCAGGTCATCGGCGGCAGGTGGATCGCCGTCGCGGGATCGTCGAGCACGAACTCCTCGCGGTTTACGCCGTCGTCCGCCATCACGTGGCACCGGCCGTGCACGCAGACGAGGAACTGGTGCACCGCCCGATGGGCGTGCTCGCCGCGGATCTCCTTGCTGTTGACGCCGTAGACGAGAAAGTAGCGCTTCACCTCGAACGGCACATGCCGGCCGCCCTCGCCGAACGTCAGCAGACCGCGCAGGTCCTCGACCATCGGGAGCCGGTGCAGCGTCACGCCGCCGACGCCGGTAGGCGTCGCGCCCGGCTGCCCGGGCCGCGCGGTCACAGCGACCGTCTTGCCGAGCGCGGCGCGGTCGTATCCGATGATCCGCGCCGGGTTACCGGCGACGACGGCGTTCGGCGGAACGTTCCGCGTCACGACCGCGCCGGCCCCCACCATCGCACGCTCGCCGATCGTCAGTCCCGGTAAGATCGTCGCGTTCGCGCCGATCGACGCGCCCCGCTTCACGACCGTATGAGGAAAGCTCGCCGGATAGTCTTTGCTGCGCGGAAACGCATCGTTGGTGAAGGTCGCGTTCGGACCGATGAACACGTCGTCCTCGAGCCGAACGCCGTCCCACAGCTGCACGCCGCACTTCACGGTGACGCGGTCGCCGACGACGACGTCGTTCTCGATGAAGGTGTGGTCGCAGATGTTGCAGTCGCGGCCGATCACGGCGCCGCTCAGAACGTGCGCAAAGGCCCAGACCTTGGTGCCGGCCCCGATCGTGCTGCTCTCGACTAGCGCCTGAGGATGCTCGAAATGCTCGTGGACGCGCGCATCGCCGCCGTTCGAGTTCGAGGAGGTCGAACGGCTCACTGCACCACGACGGTCAGTCGCGACGGGTCGTTGTGATAGTCGCGAAACCATGCGACTTGCTCGACCAGCAGGTCGAGGAGCAACGTGTAGGTCCCGGGATCCTTCGGCGTCTCGAGCACGAGCGGCACCCGTAACTTCTTGCCGGGACTCACATCCATCGGCAGCAGCGCACGGCCTTCGAGCTTGAGCGCACCATGCTCGTCGGTCCACGCGTAGCCGATGCTTACGGAACCGTCGCCGCGTGCGTTCCACGTCACGGGACTACGGTTCTCGATCGTCCCTTCGCCCGTCGTCTGCGCACCGTGCTTCACCGCCCCGGCGAGCGTTACGCCGCTGATCGTGCCGCGGAACAGCTTGGTCCCGACGACCGGCGGCGGGTGCGGCACCGGCGCTGCCGCCGTCACCGGAGCCACCGGCGCCTGCGACGCGCGCACCATCGCCCCGAGCAAGAAGGCGCCGAAAAAGGTCGCCGCGACGCCGATCGCCCAAGGCCGCGGCTTGCGCAGGCCGACCAGGGTGCCACCCACGACGAGCGCCCCGATGAGCGCAACAGCCAGCTCTTTCACAGGCCGACCATTCGCCCAACCCGTCCGTTCGGGCCTGTTCCTTCGCGTGCCATCCACGACCGAGCGGAGTCCGACCCGCGGCGACGGAACAGCACGCGTGCATGAGAAGGGCCTTGCTTGCGCGGGATGCGATCGATTCGAAGATCGTGTACGCGGTGATCTTCGCGTTGTCTGCGGCGATCTTCGTGTACTATGTCGCGCTGAACGTGCACGCCGTCATCTACGACGAAGCCGGTTATTGGACACTGGCGCAGGGCTTGCGGATCAACGGGATCGCAGCGTTCGCCGACCCGCTCCGCTCGTATCTCTACCCGGCCATCATCGCGGTGCTGACGACGGTGACCGGCGAGAACGTCGTGGCGACGAAGCTCGTGCTGAGCATCGTGCAATACCTGCTCTACGCCTTTACGGTGTGGCTGTGCGCGGACACAGCCGGGCGCCTGGGGAAGAGCGCGCTGGCGCGCATGACGGTGCTGTTCCTGGGGCTGGTGAATCCGTACCTCGTGTCCGCGTCTACGCTGATGCTGACCGACGTCGCGTCCGCGTGTCTGGCGACGATCGCGCTAATCTACGTCACGACCCGCGACCTCGACGATGCGCGGAACGCGGCGGTCGTTGCGTTCTGCGTCGCTGCCGCGACGATGGTCCGCCCGTCGGCGGCGGTGTTCGTCGCCACCGTCGGTGTGCTCGCCGCGTACCGGATCGTCACCGAGAAGCAGCGGGCACGCAAGCTCATCGCCGCTGCCGCAGCTTCGCTGGTCGTCTTCCTGCCGCAGCTCTACATCAACGTCTCAAAGTTCGGCGATCTCAACCCGCTCATCCATACGAAGCTGTACGGCATGCAAACGGTCTTCGCTGTCTCGATCTTGAAGTACGGCACGGTGGCCATCGCCGGCCAGGACGCGCGGCTGATCTATCACTCGCCGTTTCCGCCCGAGGCTGCCGGCACGACGATCTTCGACGTGCTGATAACGCACCCGTTCGAGTTCGCCGTCATGTACGGCGCCCATCTCTTCGGACTCCTCGACTGGGCGTACGTCAACACGTACATCTACGACCTCTCGGTGGGCCCCCGTTTGCTGCCGTCGATCTACTTGTACGCGCAGTGGTTCCTCATCGCGCTCGGCATCGCGGCGGCGCTCCGCGCCGCGAAGCGCGCCTTCTTCGTGTCGGGCGCGCTGTTTTCGGCTGCGCTCTACGCGCTCTTCATGGGAACGACGACGGTTGAGTCGCGGTTCGGGTTCCCACTCTACCTCTTTCTGCTCCCGTTCGCAGG
>DASYFS010000512.1:0-52097 GCA_036498305.1 Candidatus Elarobacter sp.
GTCAGGCAAGCCGATCGAGTCGGCCAAGGTCGTCGCCGGCGTAGCGACGACCCAGATCGTCGGCATCCACGAAGGCCGTGCCGTCATTCAGTTCAAGCTCGTCGTCGCGCCGCCGACCGTTGCCGCACCGGGGACCGCGCCGAAGTAGCGTTTGCGGGTACGACGCACGATGTGAACGACCAGCTGCAACGCATCAAGGAGCCCGCCAGCCCGCTCGCCGGCCCGTACGGACATCCGTTCCATCCGATCGCGGTAACGCTGCCGATCGGGGCGTGGGTGTCGAGCGCCGTATTCGATATAATGTCGCGTGCAAGCAGCGAGCCGCGCACATACGCGCGCGGTTCGGCGGACCTGATCAAGACCGGCATCGTCGGCGCGGGCGGTGCAGCGCTGTTCGGTCTCTTGGACTACCTCAAGCTGCCAAAGACGAAGGCCGTCGGCTTGACGGCGACGGCACACATGGTCCTCAACCTGACAACGACCGCGCTGTTCGCGATCAATCTTGCCGAACGCGAGCGGCGCCTAGCGGATGGCGGCGAGCAGGCGGTCAGCAATCGCGAACTCTGCATGTCGATGCTAGCCATCGTGCTCTTGAGCGGCTCGGGTTGGCTTGGCGGGATGCTCTCCTACCACTACGGCGTGCGCGTCGCCGACGAGACGGTGCAGGCTTCCGGACTTCGGGGTCCGCTCGACGGCTAGGGCACCGCAAACGGGGCGCCGATCGCCGGCGGATTCGGCGCGGTCCAAGTCGTGCCGTCGACGAACTCGACGGTCGCCGGCATGATCACGATCCGACCTACCGCAATCGGATCGCCCTCGGGCCGCTTGTACAGAAACGTGTCGGCGTCGAGTTTGCCGCGCAGGCCCTCACACGCGATGCCGGAGTTCTTGTCGGTGGACTGCCCGAACGGCCCTTTCGAGTCCAGCGTTTCGACGCCCGCCACGTTCCCTGCGCGGTCGAGGATCGCCAAGTTGACGCGCACGAGCCTCACGTCCCGCGGATCACGGTTGGCGAACGCCATACAGTACGAGCGCGACCGACCGACGATCCCTTGACCGGCGATCGAGGCGATCGAGTTGATCGCGCCCAGCAGTCCGCTGCCCAGAGGGCCATACGGCGCGCGGTTTTGGTCGACCCGCTCGAGGGCGAACGCGTCGGTGATCTCAATCGGAGCACCGCGGGCCGGGGCGAAACTTACGATCGGCGGCCCGGCGGCGACCGCGAGCGAAAACGGCGGTGCGGCCGGGAGCTCGAGATGATCGCCGAGGTGCGGAACCTGATCGGTGCTGTACGCGGTGCCGTCCTGGTAGACGATCTCGCGCGCGGAGACGACGATCGCGACGACGTCCGCGGACGGCGCCTTTTTCTTCGCCCGAAACGCGAACTGTGAGCTGTTCGTCGCGCCGCCCCAACTGCCGATCATTTGGCAATTGCCGTTCGGCGTGTCGACGTTGCGGCGCCCGGCCGAGAATGCGGAGCGTTCGCCGATCGGGAACCTCCCGCCGGGATACATCGTCTCGACATCGACAACCGTTCCCGACGCGTCCAACAACGCTAAGCTCAAACCGACCTTCGTCGCGAGCGAGGGCCCGTGGTTGATGAACGACACGCAAACCACGTCGTGCAACCCGTACGTCCCGTTGACGAGATACGTGGACGCATCGGTGATCTCCAGCGCGGTCGGCCGCGTGGGGTCCGCAGCGACGATCGGCGGTGCGGCGAGCGCCGGAACGCTGGATGCGGCGAGCATGAATGCGAACAACGTCGCCGCGAAACGGCGCCGGGAACCAGGTGTCACCACCATGCAACCGCGAGTTAGCGGGCAGGGCGATGGCACCTCCCGGCGCCGCTTCGCGAAACGTGCGCTTCGCTAGTGCATGCTGCCGACGCGCATGCCGGCGTTGACTTCCGCAATCGCCTGGTTCACCAGACGGATGGCCTTCCCGCGATGGCCGCCCTTGTCGGGAGCCGCCGCGATCAACGAAGTGCGCGCCGTCGTGAGCGCGTCGAGCGCGTTTTGCATGTTCGGCTGTGCGGCGAGAACCGCGACGCCCGAGCCGACGGCGGTGCCGGCGAACAACACGGACGCGAGGAGATACGTGCGGAGCTTCATGGGCATTCCTTTCAAGACGATGACGTGAGTCCCGATTGATAGCCTGCGGGGCCTCGGTTCAAGAGGCGGACCCTCGCGCCGGGGAGATTGCGGACAAGCGCCCGTAACCCTCGGTACGCAGATCATATCTAGCGGCAGGGTACAAGCCGCCTATGGATACGGGACTTCCCGACAACCTCGGGAGCGGCGGTGAGGCAAAGGCATCCCCGGCCGATGAAGAGATGACGATCGACGTGCCGACCGTGCGCGGCGAAACCGACGAGCGGCGCGAGCCCACCGCGGACCGAACGATGGACATCGAACTGGGCGCACAGATGGATCCCGACCTGACGACGGACCGCGACCGCGTGCACGTCGGCTTCGGCGAGACGGCGGCGTACGGGGAGACCGTCGAAGCGGAGTCGCTGCTCGACGACGATACCGCATAGCGGAACCAATGCCGCTCACGGCCAACCTGGCGTGCCGTGCGCATTCGTTCATCGCGTTTCTTCCGCTGCTTGCTCGCCTCTGTCGTCGCCGTCGCGATGGCGCTCTCGCTGCCGAAGGCCGGATCGGCCGACGAGGGGATGTGGACCTTCGACAACATCCCGGCCGCGAAGATCCGCGCAGCGTACGGCACCGCCCCGACGCCGGCGTGGCTCGACCACGTCCGCAAGAGCTCGCTGCGGCTGCCCGGCTGCTCGGGCTCGTTCATCTCACCGTCGGGTCTCGTGATGTCGAATCATCACTGCGTGCTCGGCTGCGTCGCCGCCCTCTCGCGGCCGGACAACGACGTCACGGCGAGCGGGTTCTACGCGAAGCGCCCCGAGGACGAGGTGCGCTGCCCCAACTTCACCCTCAGTCAGCTGCAAACGATCACCGACGTCACCAAGACCGTTCGCGCCGCGACCGCCGGAAAAACCGGCGCCGATGCGAACGCGGCGCTGCGGGCGGTCAGCGCGCGGCTGCGAGAGTCGTGCAGCAGCGCTCCGGCGACGCAATGCGAGGTCGTCTCGCTGTATCACGGCGGCGTCTACGACCTCTATCGCTACAAGCGCTACGACGACGTGCGTCTCGTCTTCGCGCCGGAGTTTGACGTCGCGCAGTTCGGCGGCGATCCCGACAACTTCAACTTCCCGCGCTTCGACTTCGACATCGGTCTTCTGCGCGCGTACGAGAACGGCAAGGTCGCCTCGACGCCGGACTATCTGCACTGGAGCCGCAATGGTTCGTCCGCCGGCGAGCTCGTCTACGTCCCCGGCAATCCGGGCGGCACGTCGCGCGAGCTGACGGTCTCGCAGCTTGCCTACGAGCGCGACTACGGGCTCCCGGACGCGATCGCACGAAACGAAGAGCTGCGCGGGCTTCTCGAACAGTACGAGCGCATCGGACCGGAGGAGCAGCGCCAGGCCGACGAGCGGCTCTTCGGCGTTGAAAACGGCCTCAAGGTTCAGAACGGGCGTCGTCTGGCGCTCGTGGATCCGCAGTTCTTCGGCCGCAAGGTCGCCGAAGAGCAACGCCTTCGCGACGTGGTCGCCACGCGGCGGGCGCTGCGCGCGGACGCCGCGGCGTGGGCGCAGATCGAGCGCGTACAGCCGCTCGAGCGAAGCATCGGGCGACGCTACGGGTTCGCCCTCGGCGCGATGCGCGGTCCGCTCGCGACCGCGCTCACGCTCGTGCAGGTCGCCGACGAACGCACGAAGCCGAACGCTCAGCGCTTTCCGGAGTTCATCGACAGCGTGCTGCCGATCGTCGCGCGCCGCATGGCGGACCCGACGCCCTATTATCCCCGGCTCGAAGAGGTGCAGCTCGCATTCGGCCTCTCGAAGCTCCGCGAGGGTCTCGGTACCGACGACCCGCTGGTGAAGTCCTACCTCGGCACGGAGTCGCCCGATGCGCTCGCGCATCGCCTGATCGCCGGCACGAAGCTCGGCGACCCGGCGACGCGCACAGCGCTCTACAACGGCGGCAAAGCGGCGATCGACGCATCGACCGATCCGATGATCGTCTTCGCGCGGCGGCTCGATCCGCAGCTGCGCGCGCTGCGCAAAGACCACGAGGACCGGATCGTCGCGCCGTCACGCATTGCGACCGAACGGATCGCGCAGGCCCGCTTCGCGGTCTACGGCAAGAGCGTCGACCCCGACGCCACCTTCACGCTGCGGCTCAGCTACGGCGCCGTGAAGGGCTTCCCGACGGAGACCGGCGTGCAGGTTCAGCCCTACACGACGATCGGCGGGCTCTTCGCGCGCGCGACCGGCGCGCCGCCCTACGTCCTGCCGAAGAGTTGGCTCGACGCGAAGCCGTCGCTCGACATGTCGACGCCGATGAACCTCTCCACGACCAACGACATCATCGGCGGCAACTCGGGGAGCCCGGTGATCGACGCGCGCGGCGACGTCGTCGGCCTCGTCTTCGACGGCAACATCTTCTCGCTGGGTGGCAACTACGGATACGATCCGGTGCGCAACCGCGCGATCGCCGTCGACAGCCGCGCGCTGATGGAAGGCCTGGCGAAGGTGTACCATGCCGACCGCATCGTGTCGGAGGTCACCGCGGCGCGCTGATGCCGATATGCGGGATCGTCGCGCTCGCGGCCGCTGCGGAGCTGTACGCGCAAGCGGTTCGCACGATGAGCGCGCTCCCGCAGCCACCCTACGTCTCTTTTCGACTCCAGGGCGAGGGCGAGGGTCTGCACGTCGGGCTCACCGTCGACGCCCAGCGCGCCGTGTGGCTGCTGATCCAGTCGGGACCCGGGTCGGCGTCGTGGACGCTGCGCCACCGCACGTACGACTATCAAAGCGAGATCGTCGACGAGGTCGGACGCCGGTACGTCTCGGGCCGTTCGTTCTTCGACCCGACCTGGTACGGCGCGTTGCGCGCGCTTCGCCTGGGGATGCTCGACGCCCAAGATCCGGCGCCGCCGCGGGCGACGCCTGGTCCGGCGACGCCCGCACCGACCGGCAACCTCACCACGATCGGTGCCGTGCAGGTGATCGGGCCGTCCGTCTACACCGTCGAGGATCGCGGCGAGAAGAGCTGCCCGAGCGGGAGCCCGGGGCACGCGCTCCACCTCGTCTCGAGGCAGCGCGATCCGCTGCACCAGCTCTCCGACGTCATCGTCGAGCTGCCGTCGATGCGTTTCTGCATGATGCGCTTCGGCGCGCCGTCGTCGATGTCGGGCTTTCGCGGCCACGTCGAACAGCACTATGCCGAGGTCGGCGGTTACTGGATCGAAACCGACGGCCTGCTCGACGGCACGTTCCGCGTCCTCGGGATCGCGGTCAATGGCGGCGTGTGGCGCTACCGGCTGCTCGACCTTACCTTTCCGCCCACGATCCCACCCGACGCGTTCGAAGGCGGTCCTTAGCTCGGCTTGCGCTGATGGATCCCGAACTTGTTGCCTTCGGGATCGGTCACGAACGCGCTGCGGCACATCGGGTTGTCGTAGATGTCGGTCACGGGAATGCCCAGGCCGATCAGCCGGTTGCGTTCAGCGTCGACATCGTCGACTTCGAACGTCGCGCTGAACGACGTGCCGGGCATGATCCCCAGCGGCGTGCCGTCGCCGAGGCCGAAGGTGATGCCGCCCACGTCGAACTCGGTCCAATGATCGCTGACAAGACCGTCTTCTTTGAGTCCAATCGTGTCACGATAGAATGCGCGCGCCTTAGGGATGTCGCGTACGGAATAGGCGATGAACGCCATCTCTTTCACCATGCTCGTCACGTACCCAACGGACGATGCGGTTTCCCCTAGCGCGGCGCGAGCGTGGTGTGCCGTTGGATCGCGCCGCGCAGGTTGGCGAGCTGCACCGGCTTGGCCAGATAGCCGTCCATCCCGGCGGCGAGACACGCTTCGCGATCGCCCTCCATCGCGTTCGCGGTCATCGCGACGATCGTGACGTGCCGTCCGGATTGCGCCTCGGCGGCGCGGATCGCGCGCGTGGCGGCGAAGCCGTCGACCTCGGGCATCTCGCAGTCCATCAGCACGAGATCGAAGTGGCCGCCGGCGACCGCGGCGATCGCCTCACGCCCGTTCTCCGCCGTCTGCGTGCGCTCCGCGCAGCCCAGCTTGCGCAGCTGGCGCAGCGTTAGGTTGCGGTTCACCGCGTTGTCGTCGACGATCAGCACCGACAGCGGCGCCAACAGCGGCAGCCCGCTCTCGGCCGCATCGGGGGCGGCCGGCATCACCGCCGCCTCGAGCGGCACGACGAACCGGAACGTCGTGCCGGCGCCGACAACGCTGTCGAAGGTCAGCTCGCCGCCCATCAGATCGACGAGGTGTTTTGCGATCGAGAGGCCGAGCCCGGAGCCGCCGTACCGCCGTGTGGTCGCGGCGTCGGCCTGACGGAACGGCTCGAAGAGAGACGGCCCCAACTCCGGGGCGATCCCCGGCCCCGTATCGCTCACCGTGAACTGCACGATCGCCGTGCGTTCGTCGACGATCCCGGCGACCGAGACGTCCACCGAGACGCCGCCGCGCTCGGTGAACTTCACCGCGTTGCCGACCAGGTTCAACAGCACTTGGCGAACGCGATGGGCGTCGCCGAGGACGGCGGGCGGAACGTTCGGCGCGACCGAGGCGATCAGCGTGATGCCCTTGACGCGCGCCGTCGCGGTGAGGATGTCGGCGACGACCTCCACCGCCGCACCGGGCGAGAACGGCGCGCGTTCGAGCACGATGCCGCCCGCCTCGATCTTCGAGAAGTCGAGGATGTCGTTGATCACGTCGACGAGCGCTTCTGCCGAGTCACGTACGGTTCGCGCGTACTCGCGCGCCTCCGTGGTAAGCGGCGTCTCGAGCATGAGCTCGGAGAGCCCGACGACGGCGTGGATCGGCGTGCGCAGCTCGTGGCTCATCGTCGCCAGGAACCGCGACTTGACGGCAGCCGCCTCCGAGATCATGCTGATCAGCCGTCCCGTCTGCTGCAGCAACGTCGCCAGCACCGTGCTGGAGGCAACGATAGCGAGCACGCGGCCGAGATACCAGCCCACGGTATAGCGTTCGCCGGCGAGCATCATCAGCAGCGTCTCGAACGCGAAGCCGCAGCACCCGACGGCCAGCCACAGCGAGACGACGTTGCCGCGGCGCGCGTAGAACCCGACCAGCCCGCCGCTCAGCATCGCGATCGCGATCGCCAGCGGGCCGGCCGGGAGCAGCGGATGATACGTCCGGCCGTGCTGCATCTGCGGGAGATACCGGCCGGCGACCAGCGCGAAGGCGATCGCGCCGGCGGCGAGCAGCAGCGTCCCCAGCATCCACGGCCACAGCGTGATGCGCTTTTGCGGCACCACCGCGCGCGCTTCGCCGACGCTCAGCACCGCATAGGCGAGCGCCGTGACCGCGAACCCGATATGCCAGATCGTCCACATCCACGCCGCCGCTTCGGAGCCGACGCTCACACCGGGCGCCGTCCAGTTGTCGGGGAAGACGACGGTGTGCGCGATCGCCGTCAGACCGGTGAACGTGTAGCCGCACGCGAGCGCGGCGAGCGAGGGCAGACGAGCGGCGGCGGCATCGCGGAAGAGCAGGTACGCGGTGATCAGATCGATCACGACGATCAGCGCGCCGGTCGCGGCGATGAACGACGGCGCCGCCGGCAGCTCGACGCGCAGATACGGCAGCGCGGCCAGCGCGATCGCGGTCAGCACCGCCGCGAGAGCATACGCCACGTTGCGCTGGCGGCGCGACACGGGAAACGTTGAGAGGCTCACCGGCAAGCCAGCACGGCGGCCGGGATCGGCCGACATCGCACATTCGCGTTCGGGCTCGCCGCCCGGAAACTTTTGCCGGGCGCCAGGCAGCACCAAGACTTTACAGAACCGGCGCGCGATGGTGCTCCGCTCGCTCGTCGCGGCTGTCCTGCTCTTCATGCCGACCGTCGCCGCGCAGGCGCAGCCGCCCTCGCCGGTGCCGGACGTCGCCGCGGCGCGCTCGGAGCTGGCACCGAACGGCCGCATGCGCGTCGCGATCGCGATCAGCACGATCGGCGGCGCCTACTGGTCAACCAACGACGGCGGCGCGCCCAGCGGCGTCCCCGTCGACCTCGGCCGCGAGCTCGCGCGGCGCCTCGGCGTCCCCGTCGACTTCGTCGCCTACCAGAACTCGGGCCAAATTACGGACGCGGCCGCGCGCCGCGAGTGGGACGTCACCTTCGTCCCGATGGACGACACGCGCGCAAAGCTGATCCATTTCGGCCCGGTGTACAATGCCGTCGACGCCACGTACATCGTCCGCGCCGGACTCGATGCGTCGACGGCCGCGGAGCTCGACCGTCCCGGGATCATGATCGCCGCCGTCGCCGACACGACGACGATGCGCAGCGCGGTGCGCTCGTTGAAAAACGCGAAGGTCGTCGGGTACGCGAGCGTCGACGAGATCGTCGCGCTGTTGGGGAGCGGCAAGGTCGACGCCTTCGCGGGCTCTCGCTCCACGCTCGCGCCGCTGTCGGCGCGGCTCCCGGGTACGCACGTTCTCCCCGGGTCATTCCAGCAAACCCGCGCGGCAATCGCGGTCCCCAACGGCCGCCCGCAGGCTTGGTCCTACGCGGCGGCGTTCATGACCGACGCCATGCAGCACGGCTTCCTTCGCACCGCTCTCGACCAGCACGGCCTGCGGGAGATGCCGATCCCGGCGCCCTGACCGTTCACGTCGCTACGAGGCGAACCGGCGCAGCGAGCGCTCGCGGGCCTTGCGCGCTTCTTCTTCCCGGTTCTTCGGCGTGGCAGTTGTCTCGAGCGCATGCAACAGCCGCGCGGCCGCGCCGGCGATCTCCTCGACCGCCAAGTCGAACGGCGCTTCGTTGGCCTTCGACGGTTTCGCGAAGCCGCTGATCTTGCGGACGAACTGAAGCGAGGCGGCCCGGATCTCGTCGTCGCCGACCGGCGGCTCGAAGTTGTGGAGCGGCTTGATGTTCCGGCACATGCAACGGTCATACTCGCACGGCGGGGCGGGCACCCGCTGCTCCACAGCTTCACGGAGGGTGTGCGGTGCAGCGAAACGACCCGCGTCACGGCGAGCGCGGCTTCACGTTGATCGAGCTGATGATCGTCGTCGCGATCATCGCGATTCTCGCGGGGATTCTGATCCCGAACTTCGTCAACGCACGCTCGCAGGCGCAGACGGCGGCGTGCGAGTCGAACCTGCGCGCGATCGCGACCTCGCTTGAGCTCTACTACGCGGACAATCAGGTCTACCCGACCGCGTCGGGTGCGGCGGTCCAGCCGTCGCTGCTTACCGCCAACGGCGTCGCGTACCTCAACAACACGCCGAAGGACCCGGCGGCGCAGACGAGCACGGCGACGTACTCGCTGACGACGACCCAAGCCGCCAGCGGGAACGCGGCGACGTACACGATCACCTGCCCCGGCGGTCACGTCGGCTCGACGCTGGCGAAGATCCCGCTCACCGGCGGCACGAGCGGATCGGTCTGCGGGACCAACTGCACGGCCTCCAAGATCGAGTACATCGCCGGCCAAGGGCTGCAGGCGGCGCCGTGATCGACCCTGCCGGCGCGGCGCTGCGCGCGGTCACCGGCGGGAGCGGCTGGGCGTATCCGCTGCTCTTCGCCGCGGGCCTGTTCGGCAGCATCGGGCCGTGCGTCGCGCCGCGCTACGTCGCCGTCGCGGCGCTCGTCGCGAACGCGCGCCGTCCGTTCGCCGTGACGGCGTTGTTCGTACTCGGCGTCGTCGCGGCGTACGTTGCGCTCGGTACCGTGGCGGGCGCGATCGGAACGCTGCTCGTGTGGTCGACCGCGCTGTACACCTCGCTCTCCGCCGTGCTGATCGTTGCAGGCGTCGTCACGCTCGTGCGCGCCGCACCGCACCGGCACGGACACGATGCCGCGAAGGTCCCCGTCACCGCAGGCGGGACATTTCTGCTCGGCGCGGCGACGGCGCTCGTCGTCTCACCCTGCTGCACGCCGCTGCTTGCCGCAATCGCGGGCCTCACGATCCTGGGCGGCCGTGCGGCGGCGGGCGCGTCGCTGCTCGCCGCGTTCGCGATCGGCCACACGACGCCGCTGCTGATTGCGGCGACCGGCGCGCGCCTCCCGCTGCTCCGGCGCCTCGGCACGAGCGCCGTCCCCGCCATCGTCGCCGGGACGCTGCTGATCGCGCTCGGCGGTTACTACGGAGCGCTGGCGTGACCGAGATCCCGCTCGTTCGCCGTATCGCGATCGCGCTGCTTGCGCTGACCGTGTCGGCGCTCCTCGTTCGCGGCAGCATCGCCTCCGCGATGGTCACGCGCGGCGACGATCTGGGACGCGCCGGTGACGGCGCACGCGCGATCGCGCTCTATCGCCGCGCGCTCATGGTAGATCCTCGCTCCGCGGTCGCCGCGGACCGGCTGACCTTCGCGCTCATCATGCACGGCGGCAGCGAAACGGCCCGCAAGGCCTATGCCGTCGCGGAGGATGCGCTCCGGTACGCCGGCGCCGACGCGCTGCTACTCGCCGATCGCGGCTTCGCCGCCGAACGGTTAGGGCGCTGGGGCGACGCAGAACGGAGCTTCCTGCTCGCCGCGCGCGCGGCACGCGATCCGCGGTACTTCCACTTGGCGGCGCAGATGGCACGGCGCGGGAACGACAACGCGGCAGCGCGCCGCCATCTGCGCGCTGCGATCGCGCTCGACTCCGGCTACCTTCCGGCGCGCGCGGCGCTGCGGCGGCTCGGCGAATGATCGCGTTGCCGCTCCTCGCCGCCGTCGCCGGTACGACCGGTGCTGCGATCGCCGACCTGCGCACCGGCCGCATTCCGAACACGATCTCGCGGACGACGACGATCGTCGCGCTCGGCGCAGCCGCGGCAGCCGGATTCGTCGACTCCGCCGCGTCCGGCGCCGTCCTCGTCGGCGGCCTGCTGCTCGCGCTCTACGTCCTCACCGCCGGTTGCGGGATCGGCCTCGGCGACGTCAAGCTCGGCGTTGCGATCGGCGCCGGATGCGGCCCCTTCGGCGGATCGGTCGCGCTTGCGGTCGCGTTCATCACCGGCGCCGCATACGGCGTCTGGCTGCTGGCGACGCGCAAGGCGCGGTTCGGGGCGGAGATCCGGTTCGGGCCGTTTCTCGCCGCCGGCACGCTCGTCGCCGCGGCGCAGGCGGTCGCCGCGGGATGATGCGCCGCAGCACGCTTCCGCTCGGCATCGACATCGGAACGGCGCGAACGCGCGTCGCGCTACTCGAGCTCGACGCCGGCGGCCGTCCGCGGCTCGTCGCGGTCGCCGCACGTCCCACCGCCGGCGATCCCGCGCACGCACTCGCCGACGCGCTTGCCGAGCTTCCGACGCGAGAGCGGCGCTGCGTCCTCGCGCTCGGTACCGGCGATGCGTCGTTGCGTACCGCCGCCTTTCCGCCGCTCGCGCGACGCGAACGCGAGCGTGCGGCACGTTTCGAAGCGGCGCGGAGCATCGGCTATCCGGTCGCCGCGGCGGCGATCCGCGTCGTCGGCCTCGATGCGAAGCACTGCATCATCGGCGTCGCCAAACGCGCCGCGCTCGAAGCCCGCGTCGCGGCCGTGCGCCGCGCCCGGCTGCGTCTGCTGGGCATCGACGATGCGGCGCTCGCGCTGTGCCGTGCCGTGCCGGGCGCCGACGCAATCGTCGACGTCGGCGACGCCGCGACGACGCTGGTCCTGCGCGACGAGCCGATTCCGACCGTGCGCATCTTTCCGCTTGGCGGCCGCGCGTTCACCGAAGCGGCAGCCGCAGCGCTGGGGATCGACGCGGCGACCGCCGAGGAGCGCAAGCGCACGATCGGCCTCGCCGGCGCGGGGGAGCGCGTTCGCGACGAGCTCGTCGAACAGCTCGCCGCCGCGATCGTCGAAGCGCGTGCCGCCGCACGAACGGAGCTGCGCGACGTCGTCCTGAGCGGGAACGGCAGCCGGCTGGCCGGCCTCGCGCAGGCGCTCGAACGCGCCATCGCAATCCCGGTGCGCGCGGCGGCGCTGCCGCACGAGGGTTCACCGTTGCCCTCGGACGTCGTCCGCGCCGCATCGCCGGACTGGGCGCTCGCGTACGGCCTCGCGCTCTGGAGCCTCGCCGCGTGACGCGGTTCAACTACTTGAGCTCACGGTTCGAGCGGGCGTTCGGCGTGCCGGTACCGGCCCACGCGGGGCTCTCGCGCAGCTCGCAGATCGCACTCGCCGCCGCAGCGCTGCTCGTCGCGGTGCTGGCCGGCATGCAGATCGGACGGTTTCATGCCGTCGCGTCCGAAAGCGCCGCGCTCGCGGAGCGTCGCGCCGCTATCGCGCCCGCGCTCGACGATCTGCGCCGCGTCGAAGCCGAGGTTCGCCGCTTGGGCGCGATGGCCGCCGCCGACCGCACGGTGCGGCGCAGCGGGACGCTGCGCGCCAACGAGGTCGCCGCGATAGGGAATGCGCTTCCGGCCGACGCCTGGCTGACCGGGCTGCGCGTCGACGCCGCGACGGTTGCCGTCGACGGTCGTGGCGCCCGTCTGCACGCCGTCGCCGAAACCCTCGATGCGCTCGCCGCGCTGCGCAGCGTCTCGTCCGCGCGTTTGGTAAGCGTTCGTCACGATCCGCTCCGCGCCGACGTCGTTTACTCGATCGCGATGGAGCGCCGGCGATGAGCGGCGAGCGCGCCGCGGCGTTCGCCGCCGTCGTCGTCCTTGCGGCGTGCATTACCGGATACGGCGCCAGCGAACGCCGCATCGGGGAGCTTGGTGCCGCCAACGAGGCCGCCGCGTCCGCGCTCGCCGCCGATGCTGCGGCGCTTGCAGCACGGCCCGCGTTGCTCGCGAGCGCTACGCGTCTCCGCGCCGCGCTCGTGTCCGCGCCGCGCGGTGGCGGCGCCGCCGCCTTTCTTCGCGACGCCGCCCGCGCGGCCGGCGCCCGCCGGACGACCATCGCGCTCATCGCTGCAGCGACGAAGCCGTCGACGTTCACGCTCGGCCTCGAGGGACGCTACGCCGACGTGCTGGCGACGATCCGCAGCCTGTCGCGGCTGCAGGTTCCGGCCGCGCTCACGGTCAGCGCGTTGACGCGCACGAGCGCGGCGGGGTCGGCGACGGTCGCCGCGACGCTGCAGGTCGAGCTGGGGCCGCAGGATGCGACTCGGCCGCGCTGAGCGATTCGCCCTCACGGTCACGGCGTTCGTCGCCTTTGCCGGCGCCTACGCGACCGCCCCGCTCTCGGCGCGCGACTGGCCGAACGCGGCGCAGGTTGTCGTCCCTTCGCCCGCAGCGCAGGACGACGCCGCGCGCGAAGAGCTCGTGGTGCCCGTGCGCGACCCGTTCGATCTTCCGGAATCGCGTCCGTCGAGTGCTCCGGCGCGCGCGATCACCGCCCTCCCGCCGATCCCGGCGACCCTCGGACCGCTGCCGCCGAACGCCGGCGCCGCGGGAACGCTGCCGCCTCCCGCCACCGCGATACGTGTCGCCGCCGTCGTAACGGGCGCGCACCCATACGCGCTGGTCGACGAAGGCGCGACGACGCGCCTTGTCGCGCCGGGCGACGTGCTCGGCGACGCGCCGATCGTTGCAATCGACCGCGCCGGCGTTCACCTGCGCGGCGGCGCGCTCTTGCCGCCCGCGCTGCCGGCCACCGGAGGTCATCCGTGAGACTGCTCGCCTGCGCCGTTGCGACCGCGCTGCTGCTCGTCGCCGTGCCGGCCTATGCCCAGCAGAGCGATCGCTTCACGCTCGACGCGCGCGACGTCGAGCTCGCCGACGTCATCCGCCTGCTCGGCGCGCGCAGCCGGCAGAACGTCGTCGCCGACGGATCGGTGAAGCCGCAGCGCGTCACGCTCACGTTGCGCGACGTCACCTTCGACGAAGCGCTCGCGACCGTTGCGACGGCCTATGCGCTGCAGATCCACCGCGACGGCCGCACGTACATCGTCGGCGACGCCGCCGCGATGAGCCGCCGCTATCCCGACGAGGCGACGCCCGGCGCGTCGCAGACGCGCGTCTTCTCGCTCGCGCGCGCAAAGCCGGAGGAGCTCGCCGCCGCCCTCCAAGGTGCGCTTCCGCCCGGATCGGTGGTCGTCGCCGACCGCCGCACGGGCTCCGTGTTGGTGACGGCGAGCGCGCCGGCGATCGAGCGCGCGAGTCGCATCGTCGCCGCCTTCGATGCGCCGAATCCCGGCTCGGGCGGAGCCAACAGCACGAGCGTCGCGCTCCATAACGTCCGCGCCAGCGACGCGCTCAAGACGCTCAAGGGCGCGCTCCCCGACGGTGCCCTGCTGGCGGAGGACCGGCAAAACGTCGTCCTCGTCACCGGCAACGCCGAGATCCAGACGGCCGCGCGTGCGCTGCTCGCCGGGATCGACGGGCCGGGCCGCCAGGTCATGTTCGAGGTCCGCGTCGCCGACGTCCAGCCGGTCAACGATCAAACAAACGTCGGGTTCGAGTTCGCCGGCGCAGGCTACGGGAGCGGCGGCGGCGCGATCGGGCAGTTTCCGTACACCCTGACGAAAAGCTCGATCGTCGTGAACGCGCAGATCAATGCCCTCATCCAGCACGGCCGCGCCAAGATCCTCGCGCAGCCGCGGATCGCGACGCTCAACAATCGCGAAGCCTCGCTGCTGGTCGGCTCACAGTATCCGGTCGTCACCGTCAACCAGCAGACGGGATATCCGAGCGTTCAGACGATCGACGTCGGCGTGCGGCTGCGCCTGACGCCGACGATCGGACCCGACGGCGAGATCACCGCCGAGATGCATCCTGAATATTCTCAGATCATCGGTTTCAACACGAGCTTCCCGATCGTCGCGAACCGCAAGGTCGACTCGACACTGCGCGTCCGCGACGGCGAGACGATCGTCCTCGGCGGCCTGTTCGAGGAGGTCGACAACGAGACGATCACCCGCGTGCCGTTTCTCGCGGATCTCCCCGTCCTCGGCGCCTTCTTCCGGAACCGGCAGGCGTCGCACAGCCGCGACGAGGTCGTCTTCTTCATCACGCCGCGGATCCTCGCAAGCGACGGGACGGCGAGCGGAAGGCCGTAGTTCACGACGCTCGCCGCGGGAATGATACCGTCATGGCTCTCGATCCGCTCACCATCATCGCGCGTTGGCAGGCTGCCGTCTCGGCGGCCGATTTCGACGCGCTCCGCGCGCTCTCGACCGACGACGTCGAGATCGTGAGTCCCCGCGGGAAGTTCCACGGCCACGGCGGCGCGCAGCGTTGGGTGCGCCAGACCGGGATCGGCCTGCAGACGATGCGTGCCTTCCTCCACGGCAAGCACGTCGTTGTCGAGCAGACGGCGCGCTGGCGCGTCGGCCCGGACAGCACCGAGGCGCCGGAACAGGTGATTGCGACCCACTTCACGCTGCACGGCGACAAAGTCGCACGCGCGCAGCGTTACGAGACGCTCGACGCGGCGCTCGCCGCCGCCGGCCTGCCGCCCGTCGTTCCCGCGGCGAGCGGACGGTAATCGGTGTAGCCGCGGGCGTCGCCGCCGAAGCAATGATCCCAGTCCACCTCGTTGAGCGGCGCGCCGCGCCGTAGGCGTTCTACCAGGTCGGGATTGGCGATGTACGCGCGTCCGAACGCGACGAGGTCGGCTCGGCCCGAGCCGACGGCGTCGATTGCCATCTCGCGCGTATAGCCGTTGTTGACCATCCACGCACCGTCGAACTCGCGACGAAGCCGCAGGAAATCGAAGCCGTGGAACTCGCGCGGGCCCTGCGTGTGACCCTCGACGACGTGGCAGTATGCGAGGTGCATCCGGCTCAGCTCCCGGACCAGCGGAAAGAAGACCGCGACCGGATCGCTGTCGGCGACGCCGCCGGCCGGCGAAACGGGAGAGATGCGAATCCCCGTTCGATCCGCACCCACGGCCTGCGTGACGGCGTCGCTCACCTCGAGCGTCAGCCGGATGCGGTTCGCGACCGGCCCGCCGTAACGGTCCTTGCGCGTGTTGCTGCCATCGCGCATGAACTGGTCGAGCAAGTAGCCGTTCGCGGCGTGGACCTCAACGCCGTCGAACCCCGCCTCGATCGCCTTGTGCGCAGCGGCGACGTAGTCGTCGACGATCCCCGGGATCTCGGTCAACTCGAGCGCGCGGGGCGTTTCGACCTCCGCGAACTCACCGTTTTCCAGGAAGGTGCGGGCGTTCGCCGGCGCGATCGCCGACGGCGCAACAGGCAACAACCCGCCGGGCTGTAAGGTGCGATGCGAAAAGCGGCCGACGTGCCAGAGCTGGAGCCAGATCGTGCCGCCCTCCGCATGCACGGCATCGTTCACGCGCTGCCAGCCGGCGATCTGCTCCGGCGAGTAGATCCCCGGCGTGAAGGCATAGCCTTTTCCGTACGGTGAGATCTGCGTCGCTTCGGCGACGATCAGGCCGGCACTCGCACGCTGGCGGTAGTATTCGACGTTGAGCGCGTGCGGCGCGTCGGTCCCCGGCATCGCGCGATCGCGCGTCAGCGGCGCCATCACGACGCGATTGCGAAGTACCGTCCGGCCGAGCCGGAACGGCGTAAAGAGTGCCGCGGAGTCTTCCATGACGCACGTATTCCCGTGCGCGCGCGCGGCAACGAGACGTGGTTGGCGATGCGTCGTTTGCTCGTTCAGCGTGCAATGGGGAGCGGGAGCGCAAGCGTGAACCTCGCGCCGCCGAGCGGCGAGTCCGTCAAGTCGACGCGGCCGCCCGCGCGCTCGAGCATCAGTCGCACGAGGGCGAGTCCGACGCCGCTGCCGCCGGCGGCCGTTGAGCCCTGCACGCCCATTGCGAAGATACGCTCGCGGTCCCGCTTGGTGACACCCGGCCCGTCATCGTCGACCGTGATGCTGACGAAAGGGTCGCCGCCGAGGCCGATGCCGACGACGACCCGGCCGCCGAGCCGGCCGTGCTTCACCGCATTGTCGATCAAGTTCACGAGCACGAGCGTAAGCCGGTCGGTATCGATTCCGACGTGAACGTCCGGAGCATCCTCAATAACGAGCGTGACGTTATGGGCCATTGCGCTCGCACGGCACGCATCGTGCGCCGCAGCGACGGCGTGGGCAACGATGCCGGATCTACCCGGCATGCCGGAGTCACGCATGTCCAACAGCGAGATCTCGAACATCCCCTCGATCAGCCGGCTCATCCGGAGCGACTCATCGTGCGCGATCCGCAGGAAGCGATGACGGGTCGGCGCGTCGACGCCGCCGTCCAGCAGCGTCTCGAGGTAGCCGCGGATTGAAGAGAGCGGCGTGCGGAGCTCGTGTCCGATCGCCGAGAAGAACGCATAGCGCTCGCGCTCCTGCGCGCCGCGCGCGAGGGCGCGCTCTACGATCGCTTCCATCGCCGTCAGGCCGTCGTCGGGGCCGACTCGCGTCCAGCCGGTGAGCACCGCAAAGCCGGTCGCCGCTTCGAGCGCCGCGCCGATCCGCGCGAGGGCGGAGCGAGCATCGACCGCGACGGAGGGACGGCCGCGCGTCTCCGCCGTCAGCGCCGCGACGAAGACGTCGCTGCCGGGATCGTGAGCCAGCGCGTCGTCCGCGCGCAACACGACGCCCGCGGCACGCGCGAACGCCGCGCTCGCGCGCCGCTCCATCGTGCGCGCCGGCCGCAGCCCACGCCGCCACGCGATGCGCTCCAGCTCCGGCAGCCGCGCGACCAACAGCGGGAGCGTCGCGTCGCGCGTCCCCACCAGCCGCGCGAGCGCAGCGAGCGGCGGCAGCGGGCGATTCACGTACGGACGAACTTGTAGCCGAACCCGTGGATCGTCTGCAGCATGAGCGGAAGCCGCGCGCGTTCTTCGAGCTTGAGGCGCAGTCGTCTAACGTGCACGTCGACCGTACGCTCGTCGCCCTCGAAGTCGAAGCCCCAGACCTTCTCCAACAGCACGGCGCGCGAGAGCGCGATCCCAGGATTCGTCGCCAGTTCCAACAGCAGCGCGAACTCGCGCGGCTTCAGCCCGACGTCAACGCCGTCGACGCGCGCTTCGCGTGCGGCCTCGTCGATCTCGAGCCGGTCGAACGTCAGCAGCACGGGCGACGTCGCGGCGGTCAGTCCGGCGCGCCGGCCGAGCGCCTTCACCCGCGCGACGAGCTCGCGCGGCGAGAACGGTTTGGTGACGTAATCGTCGGCGCCGATCTCCAGCCCGACGACGCGATCGATCTCCTCGGTGCGCGCGGTCAGCACGAGGATCGGGAGCTGGCGGCCTTCCCGGCGCAGCGTTCGCACGATGTCGAAGCCGTCGACCATCGGCAGGCCGACGTCGAGAATCAGGACGTCCGCACCGCTGCGTACCGCCCGCAGCGCGGCCGCGCCGTCGATCGCCTCGTCGCAGCGAAAGCCCTCGCGCTGCAAATGGTGGACGACGAGCTGGCGGATCGCGGAATCGTCCTCGGCGACCACGACTCGGGGGAGACCCATGCCCGCAGCGGTGCCCTCAGGCGCGGCGGCGTATTGCTCCCGCTGGACGATGTGCGCGCGATTCACCCTGAGCGACCCCCAACGGCTGGCCGAGCGGTATCCCGGCTACCGCGCCAAGGCGAGGTTTCTGCCGCGCTTCAACATCGCGCCGACGCAAGATGTGCTGGCCCTGCGCGCCGGCGACGGCGACGAGTTGACGACGCTGCGCTGGGGCCTCGTGCCGAACTGGGCCGACGATCCGGCGATCGGGCAGCGGCTGATCAACGCGCGCGTCGAGACCCTCGCCGAACGGCGCGCGTTCCGCGAGGCGTTACCGGCGCAGCGCTGCGCGATCTTCGCCGACGGCTTCTTCGAGTGGAGCGGAGACAAAGGGCACCGGCAGCCGTACCGGATCGTCGTCGACGGCGGCGCGCCGTTCGCGTTCGCCGGGCTCTACGACCGGTGGGAAGCCGCCGAGAACCCGCTGGAGACGTGCACGATCGTCACCTGCCCCGCGAACGAACTGCTCGCGCCGCTCCACGATCGCATGCCGGCGATCCTCACCGGTGAGGCGATCCAGACGTGGCTGCACGGGAGCGTCGACGAGGCGCTCGCGCTCTGCGTGCCGTTCGATCCGGCACGCATGGCAATCTATCCGGTGACGCCGGAGATGAACCACCACGCCTTCGACGACCCGCGCGCGATCGAGCCGATCGCACCGTTACCGACGCCGCTGGGCCTGTTCGACTGAAGGCGCTGTCGCGGTCGGTCCTCCTCAACCGTTCCAGTTCACGCAGAAGAGATACGAGCCCACCGTGGGCGCGCAATCGAACGTCCCGGCAGTGAACTTCGCCGCGACGATCGCGCTTCGGGCATAAGCGTCGAGCTCCGCGAAGCCGGACGACGAGTAGACGCGCCCTTCTAGCGGCGATCCGTCCGTCCCGATCGTGACCAGAATCCACGTCGTCCCCGTCCAGCGTTGGTCGCGAGCGATCCGCGGGGTGACGACCTCCGGCTCGCGCACCACCTTCGGCATCGTAAAACGATTCGTGCACGCCGCCGGAACATACGGCTGCGGGGTCGCGTCGATCGACGTCGTCGCGAGAGCGGCGCGCCGCAGCGCGTCCAGTCGCGCGGCCTCGTGGGGGGACGGCTTTGGGGCTGCGCCGGTGCGCAAATGCGGCGCGTAGTACGGGTTGAAGTACGGGCGGCACGGCTGCGCCGGCGTGCCGATCCCAGTCACCACGGCGGCATCGAGCGTGATCGCCGCAGGGAAGTGCACGACGATCGGTGTCGGCGACTCTTTCCCGTGGATCTCGCTCGGAACGACGACGCGCCGAAACGGGATCTCGTACCGCTCGGACTGCGTCAGGAGCGTCAACGTCCCCGACGCGAAGCCGCTCGGCCCGGGCGTGTTCAACGTGAAGGCGAGCAGGTTCGGCGCCAGGGAAAGGACGTCGTCGACCGCCACGTCGCACCACGCATCCACCGCGACGGCCGGCGACGCCCCCGGTTCCGGCGCCGCGCCGAGCGTCGCCAGCATGAGCGATGCTACCGCTGCCGGCAGACCGCGCCGCCGCATTAATTCACGCCGAACGCGGGGCCGTCGAGCAGGTACTGCTGCGCCTGCTCGATGTCGTGGTCGTCCCAGTCAAGCACGACCTCGGCGCGCCCGACGTCGCCGCGCGCGACGAGCAGCGCCGCCGAGACGACGCGCGCGACGTCGAGGTCGGACGAGCGCAGCGCGTAGCCGATCGCGAGATCGTCGAGCGCGCTGATCGCTTCGTAGTAGGCGGTCTCGAGCGCCGGCGGGATCTCCGGCGCGCTGTCGCTCGTCAGCCGGGTGATCTCGATCCACGTCGGTAGGTGGAGATAGTCGAGCGGAACCGCCGGCGCGTCTTCGGCGATCACCGCGGCGCCGAGCCGCACGATGTGCGGGACCGCGGCGTACGCCGCAAGCGAGACCTCGGTGTCGCGCGCGAGCCGCGCCCACAGATGCGACCACGGCCCCTCGTCGCCGGGAGCGCCGATCTGCAGCGGGTGCTCCTCGAGCGCGCGCAGGTGTTCAGCGATCAGCAGCCCGGAGCCGTAACAGTCGGGATAGGTGATCCAGGCCGGATCGCTCAGCGCGAGCAGCATCAACGCTCGTCTTTCTGCAGGACGCCCGTCCCCTCGAGGACGAGCTTCCCGCGTTGATTGGTCACCGTCATCTTGCAGCGCAGCCGCCGCTTCTCCGCGACGATCTCGACGAGCTCGGCGGTCGCCGTCAGCGTGTCGCCGATGAACACCGGACGGCGAAAATGCAGCGTCTGCTCGACGTAGAGCCCGCCCGGTTTCTGCAGCATGAGGCCGCCGACCGTCGAGACGAGGCTCGCGGTCAGCATCCCGTGCGCGGCGCGCTGTCCGAAGCGCGTCGTCTTCGCGTACTCGGCGTCGACGTGTAGCGGATAGTTGTCGCCGCTCACCGCCGCGAACAGCAGGATGTCGGCTTCGGTGATCGTTTTCGAGAACGTGGCGAGATCGCCGACTCGAAACTCTTCGAACGCCTTTACGCCGATCCCGGACATTTCGCTGCCAATTGTGGCTGATCGCCCGTGCGACCTGCCGGGTGCAGGATGCGGACGACCTCGACCGGCTCCCCGACGCCCCGCAGCGCAAGAGTCCCGCGCTCGCCGGGCGGCAGGAGCGCCGCAACCCGCGGATCGCCGGCAAGCGCCGCGCTGAGCACGATCTCGTCGGGCCCGGCCGCGTGGGCGATCCGCGAAGCGACGTTGACCGTGCCGCCGAAGTAGTCGAGGCGTTCGTTCGCACGCAGCGCGATGCACGGACCGCGATGGATGCCGATCCGCAGCTGCAGCGGTGCCACGGCGTTCGAGAACGCCAGCGCCGCGGCGGCCGCGTCAGCGGGATCGACGAACACCGCCATCACCGCATCGCCGATCGTCTTGACGATCGCACCGCGCTGCAGCGTAATGGCTGCGTGCAGCTCGTCGAAATGTTCGCGCACCAAGCGAAAGGCGCGCGCGTCGCCGCTCTGCGCGTAGAGCTGCGTCGAACCGATGATGTCGGTGAAGACGAGCGTCAGTGAGCGGATCGCGACCTCGATCCCCTCGGCGAGCACTTCGCTCGAGAACAGATCGCGGAACGGCTGCAGCGCGGTGACCTCCGCCGCAGTCGCGATCTGATCGCTGAGCTCCGCCTCGGTGATCCGCACCATGGCGTCGCGCGCGGCGGCGCCGGTCAGCTCGACGCGCACGCGGCCGGCTGCGACGACCGGCGGCGTGAGGGCGATCCGTTCGTCCTCGATCCGTGCCGCGAGGACGCGGCCGTCGCCGGTGTCTTCCACGACGAAGCGCGCCGCGCGGTCAGGCAGCGCCTGGACGAGGTACGCGCCCGGCGTCAGGACGACGTCGAGCGCGGCGGCCGCGCCGGCGGCGAGCGCGGTCTGGGCGAGGGTTTGGCGTGCCGTCTGCGGGCCTGCGGTGCAGTAGACGGGCGGGACGGTCGTGCGACCTGACGGACAGGCGTCGAACGTCACCTCGACGTTGCGGTCGAAGTCCGGACCGTACTCGACGCCGCACGACGCGCAGTGCACCGTGCCGCGCAGCGCCGCGAGCGTCCGCACCGCGTTCTTCTGCCCGCGGCAGCTCGGGCAGACGATCGTCCACGAGAGGTCGAGCAGGCCGCCGCGCGTCGCCGACAACATCGCCGCGAGGACGCGCTCGCGCGGAAGCCGCCACGCGTCGGCGAGGACGTAGGGACGCATGCGCGCGACGGTCGCGTCGTCACCGTGCGTGACCAGCGAGGCCAGCCGCGCGGCGATCGCCGGCTCGTGGCCGGACTGCGGCGTCAGCACGGCGAGCGCGGCGCTGAACGGCGCGACCTGCTCGGCGGCGGCCGGCGGCGGGTCGTCGACGATAAACCGGGTGACGGCGACGTCCGGCTCGGATCGCGCACGAGCTGCGGCCGCCGCGTAGGCGCGGGACGCGCCGGCGCGCCCGCGGGCGAGGACGAACGGCGCGAGCAGCGCTCCGAGCGGTCCGCGCGCGTCGAGCTCGACCGCGTGGACGACGCGCGTGCCGGTGCCGTCCGGTTCAACCTGCAGATCCGAGGCGAAGCGCGCGAACGGGCCGCCGTGGAAGAGTCGCTCGATCGCGACGCGCCGCGGCGCCTCCCAGGTGAACGGCGGCTCGTCCCACGCGAAGCGCAGCGGTCCGTACGCCGCGTGCGCGACCGATCTCGCCGTTTCGCCGGCGCGCGCAACGTAGGTGTAGCGCACCGGCGGCAAGCCGGCGTCGCGGTTGACCGCGTCGGTGTCGGAGATCGCGCGCCACAGCCGCTCGGGCGCGAGGTCGAACGTGAACTCGTAGCGCTGCGCGAAGCGCTTCACGCCAGCGCGGCGGCGCCCGCCTTCGCTACGGCGACGTCTTCGTCGATCGTCCCGCTGCTGACCCCGATCGCGCCGACGACGCGGCCGTCGACCAGCAGCGGGATCCCGCCGCCGATCCCGGTCACGGCGTCGGCCGCGAGCGCGCTGCGGATGGTCGCCAGCATGTCGCCGCCGCCCTCGTCGGCGGTCGCGCGCACCCGGGTCGCGGCCGAGACCGCCTTCGTGATCGCGATCGAGATCGAGGCGATGCGGGCGCCGTCGCTGCGTCCGAACGCCAGCAGGTGGCCTCCGGCGTCGACCACGGCGACGTTCTCGGGGACCCCGGTCCGCTCGGCCGCGGCCAGCGCGGCGTCCAGGACGGCGCGCGCGCCGGCATGGGTAAGGAACGGAGCGGTGCCCACGTACGTTGAGCGCGAAGAGTCCGACACAATGAGGCCGACTTTGCCTGCTCCTTCCCCCCGCCCCTTCGAGCGCGCGTGATCGCGGCCGACGTTGCCTTTCGGCAAACTGCGAACGCCGCGGCGGCGATGTATCAGAAGGCGCCGCCGTACCTGACCTACCGGACCGACGTCGTCGTCGACGTCCCGTCGCTGCGCCAGCACAAGACGATCTCGCGCGCCGTCGAGACGCGCACGGCCGACGACTTCGCCGTCTTGCAAGACCTTCCGAAGGGGCAGCGCCAGTACGCGCACAGCTTCCCGCTCGTGCCCACGTTCGATGCGCTCTCGTACTTCTACATCCACCTCAACGGCGCGCGGCGCAACGCGCTCAGCTACGTCGAGATGCAGCAGTTGATCACGTTCAGCAGCCCGGCACCTTCGGCGACGCGCTCCGACGTGATCGTGACGTACCTGCGGTATTACCACGCCAGCTACGCGGCCGACACGACCGACCAGCTCGCGCACATCCAGTTGGACGCGCTGCCGACGCTGACGAAGGGCAATCGTTCGGACTTCTACATCCACGACGTCTACGTCGACATGGCGACGATGCTCCCGACACGGGTCGTCTACGATGGGCCGGACACGCACTTCGTGGTCGACTATACCGTCGCGCAGGACCACTGGCTCGTCAGTCACAGCACTTACGCGCACACCCAATATGGGCCGCTGAAGATGGGACGCGTCTCGTTCAACGTCGAGGCGACGAACAGCGACTTCGGCTTCCCGGCCGCACCGAGCGATCCGCGCCTCGCCGAGCCGCCGGCGACGAAGCCCCCGCAGCCGGGCTGAACGCACGAAGGGCACGCCGTGCGGCGTGCCCTTCGCGTTCGTGGCGGAGAGGGAGAGATTCGAACTCTCGGTACGCTATTAACGTACGCCCGCTTTCGAGGCGGGTGCCTTCAACCACTCGACCACCTCTCCGTGGTCACCGCCGCTTCGCGAAGAACGCGCGGAGCTGGGCGGCGGTTTCGTCCGCGAGCACCCCGTCGATCACCTCGACGCGATGGTTCACCGCGGCCGACCCGAGTATATCGATGACCGAGCCCGCCGCACCTCCCTTCGGATCGCGGCAGCCGTAGACGAGCCGGTCGATCCGCGCCGCAGCGATCGCGCCGGCGCACATCGGGCAGGGTTCCTTCGTCACGTAGAGCGAGCCGCCGATGCGCCAGCGGCCGAGCGCTTCGGCGGCCGCACGCAGGACAAGCATCTCGGCGTGTGCGGTGGGATCGGGCCGCGACTCTTTCTCGTTGCTCGCCTCGAACATGCGACCGTCGACGGCGAGGACCGCGCCGATCGGAACGTCGCCGGCGGCCGCCGACGCATCCGCGAGGACCATCGCGCGACGGATGCCGTCGGCATCAGAAGAAAATCGCTCCCGGCCCGGCTCGAACGGGCAACCTTCGCCTTCGGAGGGCGACGCGCTATCCAATTGCGCCACGGGAGCGTACGTCGGCTCGCTCCCGCGAGCCGCGACTTCTACCGACCTTCGGTCGGGGTGCCCGGGCCGGCGTTCGGACCGGTCGTCGGGATGTGCTTGAAGAGGTCGAGCTTGTGGTCGACGAGGCCTCGGTAGAACTTGCGGACGCAGTCGGGGTGGCCGAAGAAATAGGTCCGCGCGTAGGCGAGGTCGTCCCCCGAACTGTCCGGCACGTAGTGGCTGATCTCGATCTCTTCCATCTGCGCCCGGTCGACCGGGTGCGGGCAGAAATCGCAGGGGATCGTCGACATCCTAGTAACCTCGAGAAAACTTGACTCGGGTAGGATTTGAACCTACGACCTAGGGCTTATGAGTCCCCCGCTCTACCGCTGAGCTACCGAGCCGTCCGTCCCCCGCGAATCATCGTCCGGGCAGAACGCACGTCGATTATCCAGAACCCGGCCAACCCCTGCGAGGCTGCACGCGGCCGCTGTGGGACGTGTAGGAAGGGATTGACCGGCCGGGACGCCGAGTGCGCTCCATGTCGAAGCGGGTGCTTTTTACCGCGGTGGCCGCCGCATTTGCCGTCCTCGTTTTCGCGCCGCCCGCCGGCGCCGCCGACTCCGGTGCCGCCGCGCTGATGGCGCGGCACCGTGCCTACGTCGGCTTCAGCGGGATGGACGGCTCCGTTCGCTCGTTGCGGGTCTTGGGTCAGATCACCCGAGAAGGCAACCCGGTCGGCCGCTTCGCTACCTATCGGCGCGGCGCACTCGAACGTCACCTCGGCGACGGCCGCTCGACGCGCGAGCAGCGCGGCTTCGACGGCACGGCGTTCTGGAGCGCGAACGGCAACGGCTTCACCGTAAATACGGTCGGCGAACCCGTTAAGATCCTGATCAGCGAGACGCTGCTGTTCGACGAGCGCTTGGACTCGGCGGCGGCGGCGTTTGTCGGCGACGAAACCGTCGACGGCGTGAAGGCGGCGCGACTGCATCTCGTACCTGAGGTCGGGTGGCCGATCGACGTGTGGGTCGATCGTGAGTCCGGTGCGTTCCGGCGCGCGGTGATCGATCCCGGCGGCATCTACGAAGAAGACATCCATATCGACAAATACGTCGAGATCGGTGACGGGAAGAGGATCATCGGCGCATGGCGATACGGCGCGGGCGCCCGGCTGTACACCGTCACCTCCGCCACGGCGAACACCGTGCTCTCGTCCACCGAGTTGGAACGCCCGCGGCAAACTGCGTCCTGGTCGTTCGGCTCGGGGGCACCGGTCCCGTTCAAGATCATCAGCGACTCGATCGTCTTCGAGGCCAGCGTGAACGGCCACCCCGGCCGCTTCAAGCTCGACAGCGGCGCTGCCGGACTCGCGATGACGGACGATTTCGTCCGCCGCGCAGGCGCGACCCGGGTCGGACGCACGGGGATCGTCGGCATCGGCGGTGGCGCGGCAGCGAACGTCTACCTCGTCGACACCTTCGGCGTCGGCGACAGCACGCTCCGGAACGTCCGCGTTCTGACCGGCCTGGACGAGTCGCTCGCGAAGGAGTCCGACGGGTACATCGGCTTCGATCTCTTGGCCGGCGCACTCGTCGACCTCGATTTCGACAAAGGGTCGTTTCGCGTTCTCGACGTTTCGAAAGTCCAGCCCGACTTTTCCCAAGGCTACACGTTCAATGTCGATCTCTCCCAGGGCGTACCGCGTATCGCCGTGATGTTGGGGGGGACGATTCCGGCGATTGCCACGCTCGACAGCGGCAATTCGTATTCGATGCTCTTCAATTCAAAGGCGCTCGACGCCAAGGGCGTCACGTTCATCACTCGTAATCGAGCCCGCATCAACGGCGTGTCGGGCAGCGAGATCGACCAATGCGGCGTGCTGCCGAAGGTCCTCTTCGGACCGATCACCTTCGGCGACGTCCCGAGCTGCGCGTCCGAGTCGATGGCCGTCCACGACGTTTTGGTCGGTTTCGACTTCCTGAAACACTTCAACATCGTCTTCGACTACGCCGACGGCAAGATGCTGATGGTTCCCCGGAAGGCCCAGTAATGCAGTACCCGGGGCTTTGGGCGGCCGTGATCGTCGCAACGGCCCTTCCATGGTCTGCGGCCTCGGGCACCGGCGACGGCGATACCGCTGCGCTGCTCGCGAAACATCAAGCGTACGTCGGATGGCATGTCGGCGACGGCGTACTTAAGACGCTGAGTGCCGTAGGCACCGCGACCCGCGACGGGAAAGTGGTCAGACAGTTCAAGCTGCTTCGCTACGGTCAGGCCTACCGCCTGACGACGATCCGCGAGCAAGGTGGACGGACCGCCGAGGGCTTCACCGGCTCCGTCGCGTGGACCACGAGCGAAAACGGATTCACGGTGCGGGTCGTCGGCGACGCCGCGCGCCTCATGTACAGCACCCAGGCGGTGCTCGGCGAGCTGACGGGCACCGGCGCGTTCACACCCGCGCTTCGCCGGCACGAGACGATCGGCGGGGTCGAAACCGTCGTGCTCCGCCTGGCCTCGGCGATCGGCCTCCCGATCGAGGTGGCTGTCGACCCCGCGAGTGGGGCCTACAAGCGCATCGTCATCGATCCTGAGGGCAAGTATGAAGCAAAACTCGACGACGTCGGCTACGCCGAGGTCGGTGGAAAGCATTTCCTCTCGACGTGGAATCGCAAAGATCGCAAACCGACGGCGTATGCCTACTCGAAGTTCGAGCTGAACCCGGCGATCGACGTGAACGCGCTGCACCCGCCGAGCCAGACGTCGTCCTGGACGTTCGGGGACGGCACCGCGCCGATCACCGTAGCAAGCTATCCGGTACCGCGCATCTTCGTCGATGCCGTCGTGAATGGCCGCAAAGGCCATTTCATCCTGGACACGGGCGCCGACGGCACCTATATTCGCGACTCGTTCCTCCGAGCCGCCGGCGGCAAGAAGTTCGGGACCGTAGAAACGTGGAGCCTCTACGGTATGGAGAACGCGAACCTCTATCGCGTCGACACGATCGGTGTCGGCCCGTCCGTTCTCCACGAGGTCATCGTGAACAGCGGCTATCCCGAAGCGTGGTACGACTGGGAGGGCGCCGACGGGTTGCTTGGATTCGACATCATGGCCGCCACCATCGTCGAGCTGAACCTCGACGCGAAGACGCTGCGCATCATGGATCCGGCGGCCGTCGCTCCCGACGCCTCGAAGGGGTATGCGGTACCGGTCGACGTCTCCGATGGCCACATCCGCGTGCCGATGAAGATCGACGACACCCAAGAAGCGCTGGCGATTCTCGACACAGGTTCCTTCGACTCGATCCTCTTCGCCCGCGATCTCGTCACGCGCCGGCACGTACGGTTCGGCGGACGCTGCGCGACGTTCGGATCGCTTACGATGGGTCCGATCCGATACGAGCGTCCGTCCGCGTGCGTGACCGACGCGTTCGCCGGCGACGAGATGCTCCTCGGAATGGACTTTCTGTCGCACCTCAACTACGTCTTCGACTATCCGGAGAGCCTCGTCGTCATGACGCCGCGCAAGCTGCCGTAAAGCGAAGAAGGCCGCGCATTTGCTGCACGGGCCTTCTTCATCAACGTGCGGTCGGAGGGACTCGAACCCCCAACCTACAAGTTCGTAGCCTGTTGCTCTATCCAATTGAGCTACGACCGCGCGCGCGCTCGCCGGTTGTTGCGGAGCGACCTTCGGAGATACGTCGCCGCGAATGTGTTCCCTGCAGGCAGCGAGGTCGCGTGCGGACGATTCGGAGAGAGAGGGATTCGAACCCTCGATACGATGTAACTCGTATAACGGTTTAGCAAACCGCCGCCTTCAGCCGCTCGGCCATCTCTCCACGCTGCGCGCGACCGCTCCACGTTGTCGGATTCGGGCCGCGTCCCCTGCCGTAGGGCGGGCGCTTGTTCAGGCGGGCCGCCCCAGCGCTTCGATGCGGGCGGCGATCCGGTCGGCCGCGTCGGGGTGCCGGAGCGCGTCGGCCCGCTCCCGCAGCCGGCGCACGGCAGGTCGTCCGTCCAGCACCGCGTCCAGTGACGCGGCCAGCTCCCCGGGAGTGGCGACACGCAAGGCGGCACCGCTGCCGGTAAGATAGCGCACGTTCCGTTCCTCTTGTCCGGGGAGCGGCGGCAGCAAGAACAGCGGGACGCCGGCCGCCAACGCCTCCGAGGTCGTAAGCCCGCCGGGTTTGGTGATCAGCACGTCCGCCGCGTGCATCCAGTCGAAGACGTTGTCGACGAAACCCAGCACGCGTACGTCGCTGTCGTCCCGACGCGCCTGTTCGATGAGCCGGCGCTCGAGCCGCCGGTTCTTCCCCACGATGACGACCGGCTGAACCCCGCGCGCGTTCGCGGCGAGCGCGTGGGTCGCGCGCGCGACCGGACCGAGGCCGAGCCCGCCGCCCATCACCAGCGCGACCGCGCGGTCGGCGTCGAGGCCGAGCCGCTCCCGGAGCGCGCGACGATCGTCCGGCGGCACTCCGAACCGGCGATCCACGGGGATCCCGTCGACGCCGATGCGCTGCGGATCGACGCCGCGCGCCGCCATTGCGGCGCGAATCTCCGGGGTCGCGACGGCGTAGGCGTCGACGTTCTTGTAGATCCAGAACGGGTGGACGACGAAGTCGGTGACGATCCCCATCACCACGATCGAGGGATCGTAGAGACGTTTGTACGCCGACATCACGCCGCACGGAAAAGCGTGCGTGCAGACGACGACGCTCGGTCGCAGCCGCTCGATGAGCCCCGCGATGTTGCGCGCGGTGAACTCGGCCGCCCATTTCCGGAACCCGCCGGCCACCGTCGCGCGCTCGGCGCGGTCGTAGATCAGCCCGTAGAGCTGCGGGATCGTCCGCACCATCCCGATGTAGCCGTCGCTGACGACCTTCGAGAACAGCGAGGCGGCGTACCGGTAGCTGTCGTGCACCTCGCCGTCGATGCCGCGCGCGGCCAACCCTTCGCGCACCGCGTCGGCCGCGGCGGTGTGCCCCTCTCCGACGCGCGCGGAGAGGAAGAGAACGGGTCCTACTTTCCCGGTTCCTCCGCCGCGGGCGCGCTCTCTTCGGCCAGGACGAAGAAATCGTCGAGGATCTCTTGCGCGAGATCTTCGTCCTCGAGCAGGTCACCGAACGCGTCGGTCACGACGAACTCGTCGGAGCCTTCGTTGTAGCAGACCGCGTAGGCGTTGTTCTCATCGTCTTCGACCAGGCCGACGACCTCGAAGCGCAGCTCCGTGCCGTCCTCCATGTGGAGCTCGAGGACGTCCTTGAGATCCAGGGGCTGCTTCTCGCCGCCGCTCCCGTTCGCGCCGGCGGTACCGTTGCTGTCGATGGTCGTGCTCCTTATTTGAGGTACCGCGCGACGTTCGCGTTGTGTTCGGCGAGCGTCTTTGCGAAGGCGTGGCGTCCGTCGCCCTTGGCGACGTAGTAGAGATAGTCGCTCGTTGCGGGGTGGAACGCCGCGTCGAGGCTCGGCTTCCCGGGGTTGGCGATCGGCGTCGGCGGCAGCCCGACCCGGCGGTAGGTGTTGTACGGCGAGTCGATCTGCAGATCGGCCTTCGTGATGACGTCGTGATGTTCCGCGAAGACGTACTCGATCGACGCGTCGACCTCGAGCGGCATCCCGATCCGCAGCCGGTTGTAGATGACCGAGGCGATCAGCGGCCGCTCGTCGTCCGCTTTACCCTCGCGCTCGACGAGCGACGCGATCGTGACGATCTCGGGGACCGTGCGGTGGAGCGCCTTCGCGCGCGCGGCGGCGTCGGGCGGCAGCTCCGCACGGAACTGGTCGACCAGGATCTTGGCGACGGCGGCGGGACGGTCGTCCGTCGGGATCAGATAGGTGCTCGGAAAGAGGTAGCCTTCGAGCGTCGGCGTCTTCACGCCGCCGAGCTCGATCCCGTCGTGCAGAAACAACTTCTCGTATGCGCCCGCATCAGAGAGATCGCGTGCCGCCAACGTCTGCGCGATCTGCCGCGCGGTGAAGCCTTCGGGGATCGTGACCCAGACCGCGAACTGTTCGCCGCGCACGAGCCGCTGCAGGATCGCATCGCTCGACTGGTGCGCCGGGAAGCGATACTCGCCGGCCTTGATCGTCCCTTCAACCCGACGAAAGCGCGCCAGCAGGCGAAACGCGAGCGGATGCGCGAGCACCTTGTCGTTCTCGAGCGTATGCACGACGTCGCCGAACGTGGCGCCGCGCTCGATGATGACGTCGGTCTGTGCGACGGGGAACGAGCGGTCGCCGTAGACGGCCTCGCGGAACCAGGTCGACGCGGCGGCGACGATCACGCCGACGCCGACGAGGACGGCAAAGCCGACGCCGACGAGTGCGCGTCCGGCGCGCCTCACCGACGCTTCCGGGCTAGCCACGTCTCGAGTATCCCCACTGCTGCAAGCTGATCGATGACCTTCTTCCGTTTCGCGCGTGAGACGTCCGCACCGATCAGCGCCTTCTGCGCGGCGGCCGTCGTGAGCCGTTCGTCGATTCGCTCGATCGCGCCGTCGAACCCGCGCACGAGGTGCGCGACGAACGCATCGATCTTCTCGCTGGCCAGCGCTCGCTCTCCCGCGAGGGTAAGCGGATCACCGACGACGATCGTCCGCGCGCCGCGCTCCCGCGCGATCGCGATCAGCGCGGCGACGTCGTCGCGGACATTGGTGCGCTCGAGCGTCGAGTGCGGGAAGACGAAGCCCGATTCGGCGACGGCCACGCCGATCCGGCGCTCGCCGACGTCCAGGCCGAGCACGGGGGTCGCAGGCTCCGGCACGTCAGGTCAGCTCGTGAACGAGGGCGCGCGCTTTCGGGCGGCGGCCCAGATGCCAGGTGACAAGATCGTCGGCGGCCCGGGCGACGGCCTGCGTCGCGATCACCGCCGCGCCGGCACCGCGCTCCGCGCCGATCGCGCGGAAGTTCTCGACGTCGCGCGCGTCGAGCGCATGCGCGTCGCCGCGCGCACCGTAGCAGCGCTCGCAGCCGAGGCCGCCTGCTTCGAGGTCGAGCCACGCGCCGTGCTCGTCGAGCGAACCGCCGCAGCGGATGCAGACGTCGGACGCCGGTGCGAGCCCGAGCGCGTCGAGCAGCCGCAGCTGAAACCGCGGGACCAGCGTCGCCGGCGCATCGCTCCCCGCGACGGCCGCGATCGCGCCGCCGAGCAGCTGGTAGATCTCCGGCAGCGGCAGGTCGTGCTCGCAGAACAGGTCGATCGTCTCGGCGAACAGCGAGCCGGTCGCGAACGCGCCGGGCCGGACGAGGCCATTCCAATACGAGCGGATCGTCCGCACCTCGGTGATCACGTCGAGCGAACGGCCGCGATGAAGCCCGACCCGGACTTCGGCGAGCGGCTCGAGCCGGCCGCCGGTCGCGCTCTTCGGACGGCGCGCGCCTTTCGCGACGGCGTCGACCTTGCCGCGCTCGCGCGTCAGCAGCGTATACACGCGATCGGCCTCGCCGAGCGGCCGCGCCCGCAGCACGATCGCGTCGGTCGTCGAGCTGCGCTCGCTCATCGTCCGCTCAGGTCGTCGGGACCGAACGCGTGCGGGAGCAGGTCGCGCAACGCGATCCGTTTCGGCTCGCCGGCGTCGGCGTACACGACCGCCATCCCCGGGCCGAACTCCCACAGCACCTGGCGGCACGCGCCGCACGGCAGCGTCGTCGTTCCGTCGGGACCGCTCACCGCGACGACGTCGAAGCCGCGCGCTCCTTGCGCGACGGCGTTGAAGACCGCGGTTCGCTCGGCGCACATCCCGAGACCGTACGACGCGTTCTCGACGTTCGCGCCGCTCCACAGCTTGCCGTCGCGGTCGCGCAGCACGGCGCCGACCGGAAATCGCGAGTACGGCGAGTACGAGCCGCTGCGCGCGGCGATTGCGGCGTCGAGCAGCTCGCGATCACTCACGGGCGACCGCGGCCTCCTCGGCGTCCTCTTCCGCCTCCTGTGGGCTGCGTTTGAGAACGCGCACGCTGATGATCCGGCGTCCGCGGGTGCGATCGACGCGCAGGCGCACGTCGGGCGCGGCCTCGATCTCTTCGCCTTCGCGCGGGAGCCGGCCGAACAAGCCGACCGTGTAGCCGCCGATCGTCTCGAACTCTTCGTGCGGGAGCGTGATCCCCAGGGCCGCGTTGACGTCCTCGATGTTCGTCCCCGCTTCGACGACCCACTCGTTGTCGTCGATCTGCCGGATCGGCTCTTCTTCGCCTTCGTCGTGCTCGTCGCGAATCTCGCCGACGATCTCTTCGAGCAGATCCTCCATCGTGACGAGCCCGGCGGTCCCGCCGTACTCGTCGAGGACGATTGCGAGCGAGAACTTCCCGCGCTGCATCTCGCGCAGCAGCTCGGAGACGCGCTTGTTTTCCGGAACGTGCACGACCGGGCGCATCAGCGCGCGCAGCGACGTGTTCGCGATCGCACCGTTCGAGAGCGCGATCAGCAGCTCGCGGTCGTGGACGACGCCGACGACGTTGTCGATCGTCTCTTCGTAGACGGGGAGCTTCGAATATCCCTCGGCGATGACGAGGTCGAGCGCGCGGCGCGGCGACGACGTGCTCGACACCGAGACCATGTCGGTGCGCGGCGTCATCACCTCGACGACGATCGTGTCCCCGAACTGGATGATCGAGTGGATCAGCTCGCGCTCTTCTTCTTCGAGGACGTTCTGTTCGACGCCGACGTTGACGAGCGTCTTGATGTCCTCTTCGGTGACGTACGGCCCGATGTGCGGCTGCCCGCCGAAGATGCGGATGAGGCCGTCGGTGATCCAGAGGAAGACCGTGGTCAGCGGTGAGACGACCCGGGTGATCATCGCGAGAAAGGGTGCCAGGCGCAGCGCGGTGCGATCGCCCGAGCCGACCGCGATCGTCTTCGGCAGGATCTCGCCGAACAGCAGGATCAGGATCGTCATCACGATCGTCGACCACACCGCCGCGTGCGGTACGCCCGCGGTGATGAAGAGCTCGGTCGCCACCGAGTCGGCGGCGAGGAGCACGAACGTGCTGCCGATCAGCACCGAGGTCAGCGTGCGGTTCCGGTCCTCGACGAGCTTCTGCAGCCGCTCGGCACCGCGAATCTGCTTCTCGGCGAGTGCCCGGGCACGGATCCGGTTGATCTGGACGATCGCGGCCTCGGAGGCTGCGAAGAAGGCCGCCGCGCCCACCAGAACGACGAGGGCGAGGACCTCGGGCCACGAGATGGTCGACGTCATCGCGGCGTCGGCCGGCGATAGCCCGGTAGAGGGTCGGTATTCAAGCGGTCCAGATTATAGCACACGGCGGGGAGCCGCTATGTTCGCCGCACGGCCCATACAACGATGCAGGCCCCGGCGAGCAGCGCGGAGGCGGCGGCGACGACGACCGCGGCGGCGGCGATGTCCTTCGCTCGCTTCGCCAGCGGGTGCTCGGCCGGCGAGGCCAGGTCGACCGCCGCCTCGATCGCGGTGTTCAGCAGCTCGGCGACGAGGACGAGCCCGATCGCGAGAACGAGGACGGCCCAGGCTGCGGCCGGGAGCCGCAGCAGGGCGCCGCCGGCCAGCGCCGCGGCCGTAAGGACGACGTGGATCCGGAAGTTGCGCTGGCTTATCCAGGCGCTGCGGCACCCCTCGAACGCGTAGCCGAACGAGGCGACCAGGCCGTGCCGTCTATCCGAGCCGGTCGAGCGTGAGATCGGCGGCCCCCTTCCAGTGCGCGTGATAGGCCGCTTTGGCGGCGGCATCGTCCTTGTGCTGCGCCGCCAGCGCTTGCGAGAGCCCCCACTCGAGGTGCGGGTCGTTCGGGAACCGCACCAGCTCGGCGTTGAAGACGGTCTCGGCCTCGGCCGGCTTTCCGGCCGCGAGCAGCGCCGCGCCGTAGCCTTCGCCGATCGGCGTTTCCCAGTAGTCCTTCGGATCGCCCTGGAAGTCGCTCTTCGTCGCGGCGTATGCGGCGGCGTAGGCGGCGACCGCCGCGTCACGATCCTTCGCGCCCTGCGCGATCGCGGCTTCGACGAGATGGCGGCGCACGCGGTCGGTCACTTTCGGCAGCAGCGCGCGCGCCTGCGACGTCTGCCCGCTGCGCCCGGCGGCGAACGCCCGTACCCAGTCCGACGCCTTCGGTTCGGCCAGGACCGCGGCGTCGTCGTGAAGCCGCAGCGCGACGTGCACGCGCTGCGTCGCGCCCTCGTCCTTGGCGGCGGCGCGCGCGTCGGCGTCGCGACCGATCGTCGTCAAACCGTAGAGCACGAAGTCGACGTCGTGGTCGTGATAGATGCGCATGTACTGCTGTCCCGGACCGTCGCCGAGCGCGAACCACGACTTGTCGTTGGCGACGGCGACCTCGTTGTCGGTGACGAGCCGTTCGTAGTCACCGGTGCGCGACCAGATGTGGCCCGCCATGTGCGGCAGGTGCGATTCGCCGGGCGGATACGCGTACGACGACAGCGCGTCGGCGTCGCTCACCGCGTCTTTGGCACGCTTGGCGTTCTCGAGCAGATGGATGCGCAGGTGGTGCGCGCCGAGGTTCGCCGGCTCGAGGACGAGCGCGCGGTCGAGGTCGTCGAGCATCTCGCGCGCCTTCGGCGTCAGCGCGTCCTTGCCGTCGAGCAGCACGTCCTCGGCGTTGTAAATCGCGAACGCCGTGATGACCAGCGCGTTCGGCTCGTCGCGTCGCGTCTTGGTGAACGCGCTCAGCGCATCGGCGTAGCGCGCGAACTTCTGCTTCTGCGAGCCGCGACCGTAGCGCCGTCCGATCGCGTCGATCAGCGTCCGCTCCTCGGCGCTCGCGTGCGATGCGTGGGCGCGCGCCTTCGCCGCCGCCGCGGCGCCGCGCGTCTCGCCTTCCGGCGTCGAGGGCCGGTTGATGTCGATCGTGTCGGCCTCGGCCATCCCCCAATAAGCGATCGCGAGGTTGGGGTCGCGCTCGGCCGCCGACTCGAACGCGACGCGCGCCTCGCCGGCGTCGAAGGCGTAGAGCATCGCGACGCCGCGGTCGAATGCCGACTGCGCTTTCGGGTCGGTCGTCGACACCGTCCAGTGCGCGTGCGCCTCTTCGCCGGCGCGCGCCGTGGGCGCACCTGCGGCGCACGCGAACGCGATCGCGCAGATTGCAGCGCGGATCATTCCGCTGCCCCGTCGAGATACGGCCACGGCATCCCGATTGCAGCGGCGAGCCGCCGTTCCTCGGCCTCCATCACGGCGCGCTCGCCGGCCGCGATGTGGTCGTGGCCCGCCAAGTGCAGGACGCTGTGGATCAACAGCCGCTGCACCTCGCGTTCGAGCGGCGCGTCGTACGCATCGGCTTGGCGTTGCGCGGTGTCGACGCTGACCACGACATCGCCGAGCATTCGCTCCACGCCGGGCGGCGTCGCATCAAGCGGCTGCGTCGGGCCGCTGCGGTCGAACGCTTCCGGCGCGTAGAGCGGAAAGCTCAGCACGTCGGTCGGCGCGTCTTTGCCGCGATGCTCGCGGTTCAGGCGCCGCATCTCGGGATCGCGGATCAAGCTCAGGGAGAGGCTGGAGCCGTGCTCACCGATCTCCGCCAAGAGCCGTTCGACGACGTCGCGCAACGCTGCCGCGTCGAGCCCCGTCCCGCGCGTCCGGTTGTCGACGTAGATCACCGCGCCGCCGGCGATCACGCGCCGCGTTCGCGCGCGAGCCGGTCGTACGCCGCGACGATCCGGCCGACCAGCGGATGACGGACGACGTCGGTCTCGTCGAGCCGCACGAAGCCGACGTCCTCGATCCCTTCGAACAGCCGCTCGACGTCGAGCAGCCCGCTGCGCTGACCGCGCGGGAGATCGATCTGCGTGTCGTCGCCGTTGACGACCATCTTCGAGCCGGCGCCGAGGCGCGTGAGGAACATCTTGAGCTGCTCGGGGGTCGTGTTCTGCGCCTCGTCGAGGATCACGAACGCGTCGCCGAGCGTGCGGCCGCGCATATATGCCAGCGGGGCGACCTCGATCGTCCCGCGCTCGAGGTACTTCGCCGTCGTGGCCTCTTCGAGCAGCTCTTGCAGCGCGTCGTAGAGCGGGCGCAGATACGGGTCGACCTTCTCTTTGAGATCGCCGGGGAGAAAGCCGAGCTTCTCGCCGGCTTCGACCGCCGGTCGTGAAAGGATGATGCGCGAGACCTGACGGCTCTTGAGCGCGCGCACGGCCATGACGATCGCAAGGAACGTCTTTCCGGTCCCGGCCGGTCCGATCGCAAACGTCAGCGTGTTGGCGTCGACCGTGGCGACGAGCGCGCGCTGGCCGGCGGTCTTCGGGCGGATCTCGCGGCCGCGCGACGTCGTCGCGAGCGTCGGCGGGATCCCACCGTCGCCGTTCGGATACGCGGTCGAACGCGCCGCGAGCGCGACGTCGTCCGGGGTGACCTGCGCGCCGCCGCGCGCGGCCGCAAGCATCGCTTCGAGGACGCGTTCGGCGCGCACGACGGCCGCCCGATCGCCGCTGACGTAGACGCGGTCGCCGTCGAGCCGCAAGACGACGGGGATCAGCGCCTCGAGGGCGTTCAGGTTCTGGTCGCGGTAGCCGCACAGGCGGATCGGTTCGGCGAGCCCGCCGAGGTCGAACGTCGCCTCGCTGGTGATCGAAGGCATGCTCCGATTAGAACGCGTTTCGGGTCGGCGAGGTTGTCCTCAGCGCGACCGGCGGCCCCAAAACCTCGGCCAGGACGATCGCTCGCCGGGCGTGGTCGGGGTCGCCGAACAGCCCGAACAAGGGCGGGCGGGCGGTGGCTAGCGGCTGCAACGGCGCCAACGGCACGAGCGGTGGGGGCGCCGGCTGGATCTGCCGCCGCAGCGGAGGCGGGGCGGCGTACGCCGGAGGCGCCGCGTACGCCGCAGCCGGCGTGTACGCTGGAGGCGGCGGGGCTGCGGCCGGCCGTATGACGGGCGCCGGCGGCGGCGGAGCGCCACGGGCGCTCGACCGATCCTGCGCGCGCCGGACGCCGCCCGCGATCCGGCTGATCCCGCCGATGATCAGCACCGCGATCGGGATCAGATAGCCGAGCCAGTCCAGATTGTGCACGGGCTACGACGTCGGGTTGGGGCCCGCCGGCGGCTGCGGGGGCGCGTTCCCCTCGCTGACGCTCGATCCGATCCCGCTGCGCATCTCGGTGTCCGCTTTGATGTTGTTGAGGCGGTAGTAGTCCATGACCCCCAGGTTCCCGGCGCGGAAGGCTTCGGCGATCGCCTGCGGGATCAGCGCCTCGGCCTCGACGACCTTCGCGCGCATCGCCTGCGTGTTCGCCTTCTGCTCTTGCTCGGCCGCCAGCGCCGCGTATTGGCGCTCCGAGGCCTTGGCCTGCGCGATGCGCCGGTCGGCCTCGGCCTGCGAGGTCTGCAGGTCGGCGCCGATGTTCTTCCCGACGTCGACGTCGGCGATGTCGATCGAGACGATCTCGAACGCCGTTCCGGCGTCGAGTCCCTTGGAGAGCACCGCCTTCGAGATGCGGTCGGGATACTCGAGGACTTCCTTGTGATCGGTCGCGGCACCAACCGCGCTGACGACGCCTTCGCCGACACGCGCGACGATCGTCGGCTCGCCGGCGCCGCCGACGTAACGGTCGAGGTTCGAGCGGACCGTGATCCGCGCTTTGACGTTGAGCTGAATCCCGTTCTGCGCGACGCCCTGGAAGATCGGCGTCTCGATCACCTTCGGGTTCACCGAGGTCTGCAGCGCTTCGTAGACGTCGCGGCCCGCGAGGTCGATCGCGGCCGCGCGCTGCCATTCCAGCGGGATCTGCGCGCGCTGTGCGGCGATCATCGACAGCGTAACCTTCTCGACGTTGCCGCCGGCCAGGACGTGCGACTGCAGTTGGTCGACCGTCAGCGGCAGCCCGGCCTTCCGCGCGCGAACGAGGTTCGAGACGATCAGCCCGGCCGGAACACCGATGATGCGCATCCGGATCAGCGCGCCGATCGAGAGCGGGACGCCGGCCGCGATCGTGCGGATCCACAATCCCAGCGGAAAGTAGTACAGAAAGAGGATCAGCGCGACGAAGATCGCCAGCGCGATGATGACGAGCACGAAGGTTCCCACGTCTACTCCTTGACGGCTACGCGATCGCTTCGGGGCGCACGAAAATCCGCGCGCCTTCGACTCGGGTCACGCGCACCGGCGTTCCGGCGGGGACGAAATCCCCCTCCGTGAGGACGTCGACCCGTACGTCCCCGAACGTCGCGACCCCGGCGGGCCGCAAGAACGACGCCGCGACGCCGACGCGGCCGAGCAGCGCACGATGATCGGCGCTGGCGACATAGTCGGGCCCTTGCGCGCCCGCGAACATCAGCCGCTTCACGAATGCGTTCTCGGGTAGCGCGCGCTGCAGCAGGATGAAGAACACGACCGTCACCACGATCGCGATCGCGAGCGCTTGCAGCCCGCCGACCAGGAACGGGATGCCGAACGCGAGCAGGACCGCGCCGATCAAGATCAGCGCCCCCAGCGACCCCGCGATCCCGTGACCGGGGAGAACGTGCAGCTCGAAGAGGATCAGCAGCAGCCCGACCACGGCGAGCGCGAGCACGATCCCGTTCGAGAAACCGGCGTAGATGTGCGTGCCGAAGAACAGTGCGAGCGCGGCGGCGCCGACGGCGCCCGCGATCCCGTGCAGCGTCTGCAGCTCGATCAACAGTCCGAGAAATCCGATCGAGAGCAGGATCCCGCTCACCGTCGGATCGGTCGCGAAGCGCGCGAGCTGCTCGGCCCACGAGTACGCCGCTTCACGGCGCGGCGCGGCGCCGACGCCGAAGCGCGTCAGCGCGGCGTCGAACGACGCGACGTTCGCCTCGGAGAACCCGGCATCGCGTGCACGGTCGGCGTTGAGGGTGAGGATCGTGTTCGGATCCTTGTAGTCGGGGACGTTCACGCCGGCGTCGACCATCGCCGCGGCGAGCTTCGCGTTGCGGTGGTAGTGCAGCGCGGTCGACTCGAACTCCGAGCGCAGCGCGCTGACGGTCTTCACCGTCTTCGGAATCGGCTGCGCCGCGCCGATCGACGCGCCGGGCGCCATCACGATCCGGCTCGCGGAGAGCGTCACCAGCGCACCGGCCGACCACGCCCGCACGACGTACGCATCGACCGGGACGGTGCTGCCCAGGAGCGCGTCGCGGATCTCGGTCCCCGCCGAGACGAGCCCGCCGAAGGTGTTGACCCGCAGGACGATCGCGCGCGCGCCGTCGTTCTTCGCCTCCTCGACCGCCCGGGCGACGAGGTGAGCCATTCCCTCGTCGATCGTCCCTTCGATCGGGATCACGACCACTTCGCCGCGGCCCGCGGCGAACGCCGGCACGACCGCGGCCATCCCTCCGAACAGGAGGCACAGCAGGGAGACGAGCCGGCGAAGGGTCACGCGGCCTGGTACCTGGCGGGCGGACCGAGGTTACGCAGAGGCGAGCTCCTCGCCGACGACCTGCCGGACGAGGTTACCGTCGGCGACGCCTTTCATCTGCGGCATGACGAGCTTCATCACGGCGCCCTGATTGCGGCCGTCGGCCGGCAGTGACGCGAGCGCCTCACGGACGACGCTGCGGATCTCGTCGGCGCTCTTCTGTTCGGGGAGATACTGCTGCAGGATCTCCCGCTCGCGCGTCTCTTTCTCGGCCAGCTCCGTGCGGCCGGCCTTGGAGAACTGGTCGATCGAGTCGGTCCGCTGCTTGACGAGCCGCTGCACCACCGCCTGCTGGTCCTCGTCGGAGAGCTCCGCCCCGGCTTCGATGCGGCGATAGTTGAACGCGGAGACGACGCTGCGCAGCGTGTCGAGGCGCACCTGATCGCGCGCCTTCATCGCGTCCTTGAGGTCGCCCGTGATCCGGTCCTTGATGCTCATCGCCGAGAGAGTACGGCCCAGGGACGCGTGTCCCTGGGCCGCATCTCTAGCGGCCTATGTGGTAGGTCGCCGAGAGGCGGATCGTCCGGGGCGGTGCCGCGATGCGGCTGGGGATGAACGGCAGCTGGATCTCGTTGCCGTTGTTGTCGACGGAGCCCGCGACCAGCGGCGTTCCGGCGCCCGGCGTCGGAAGATAGGTGCCGAAGTTGTTCGTGTTGAGCAGATTCTCGACCGCGAGCTGAATCTCGAATTTCTTCGTGATCGGCCGGCGCACGGAGAGGTCGACCTGCGTGAAGGGCGGCTGGAAGTACGGGTTGTTTTTCCCTTCGTAATCCACGCCCAGCTCCGCGTGAGTTCCGTCGGCCCAGCCGTACGTCAACTGCGCGTAGCCTTTGAGGTAGGGCAGACACGTCGGGATCCCCGGCGCGGCGACGCCGTTGCCGCAGATCTGCACGTTGTTGACCGGGAACGACGCAACGCCGGGGGTGTAGAGCGCCGGCGGCAGCCCTTCCACGATCGAGCGCTCCGCGGCGGCCTGCGCGTTGAAGCCGAGTCCGGTCCGCGGCGCGTACCGGTACTTCACCGTCACCAGCTGCGTCGTCAGCTTCGCGACGTTGATCGGCGAGAAGATCCCTTCGAGTCCGCCGTTCGCGGGGACCGACGACGTCAGCTCCTCGAAGACGTTGTGGATAATCGAGTCGAGGAAGTCGAAGCTGAGCACGCTGCCGTTGCGGAAGCGTTTGTCGACGCCGACGTTGTAGAGAATCGCCACCTCCGGCAAGAGATCGGCGTTCTTCTCGGTCAGCGATCCGCCGAGCGCGTAGATCCCCAGCGACTGCGCCGGCTGTTCGTACGTCGCCAGACCGCTGAGCTGTCCGACGTACGGGAAGGTCGTCGACGTTCCCCAGGACGCGCGGTACGAGACGTCGTTCGTCGGGCGGAACGTCAGCGAGAGGTGCGGATCGAAGCGCGTGATCCCGCGCGTGAACGCAACCAGCGTCGCGTCTTGAAGGGAGCGCGGTTTGACGCCGCTGACCGTGTAGCGCGTGTCGTAGAGCCCGATATCGAGCGCGGTGTTGCGGATCAGCCGCAGATCGCTCGTCAGCGAGATCGTCGAATAGCGATCGGTCGAGAGCGGGACCGAGACGCCTTGCGGGTTGTTGACGTACGCGAACGTGCTCTGACCGTGGAAGTCGTACGTCAGGTTGAGCAGGTTGTCACCGAACGGGTGGAGGTACGAGAACGTCGAGCCGTAGAGCTTGTCGATCTCGAACGTCGAGTACGCGCTGTCGTAGCACGCCAGCTGGCCGTTGACGAAGGTCTGCCCCCCGGCCGAGTTCGAGGTGCTGCCGAACGCGTTACCGCACGCGGCGAGGAAGTCCGGATCGTTGGGTTTCCCCGGCGGCGAGAATCCGGCGGGGAAATAGATCTCGCCGGTCCCGATGATGATCTCCGGCTCGATGTTTCCAACGTAGGGCCGGATCAGAAGCGTGTCGTTCTTGCCGATCGACGTCCGCAGCTGCGCGTCGAAAAGCGTCTGGTTGTTGTAGATGTAGGAGCCGGGATACCACCCGTACGAGTTGACCGTGCTGCCGATGAGGTACGAGTTGTTCGGATTGGTGCAGATTCCGGTGTTCGGACCGCTGGGGTTCGTGCAGCCGATGATCTGGAGCGGTCCGAGCGAGGTGCCCCACGCCGTGCCTTGCGGGCTCCAGCCGCCCCACGCGCCGACGAAGCCTGCTTCGATCGAGGTCGAAGGGCTGAAATCGTAGTGGCCCTTGAGGACGGCGCCGCGGGTGAACAGCGAACCGCTGGCGTCACCGCAGAACTGAATGATCCCGGTGTTGTTGCCTTCGGGCGTCACGTCGCATTGCTTCGTCTGGTAGAAGGGGCCGTTCTGGCCGTCCGTTCCCAGACCGACGACGTATTGGAACTTCCCGGCCGAGCCGGTCGTCAGCAGGTGCGTGAACTGCGTCTGATAGTTGTCGACGCCGGTCGTCACCGACAGCGTCGTGTTGCGCGTGAATGCAGGCGTCAACAGGTTCGCGGTGCCGCCGACGGCGAGGTTCGCGAACGGCGTCGTGTTGCCGGGTCCGGTCTGCGTCTCGACGCCGCCGAGCAGATACGACGGGAAATAGGTGCTGACCCAAACGCCGTATTGGCCCAGCGCCAGCGGGTGGCCGTCGATGAGGACCTGCGTCTCGTACGGCTGCACGCCGCCGACGATGATCGCCGTGTCTTGCTGGCTTCCCATCTTCTGGATCGAGACTTCGGGGATGCGCTGGAGCACGTCGTTGATCTGCGGGTTTCCGAGATCGGCGAACGTCTGCCCGGTGACGAACGACGAGACGGCAGTTCCCGTGTTGATCGCGCTGCCGGTCCCGCGCGTCGCGGTCGAGACCCGGCCGATCGTCTGCAGCGTGCTGAGGGTGAGCTGGTTGAGCGACACCGTCACCGGAACGGTCGAACCGGGCGTGACGGCGAGGTCGTCGAGGTAGGCCGGCACGTATCCCGGACGCGTCACCTCGACCCGGTAGACGCCGGCGGGAACGCTCGCAGAGAAGAGTCCGTTCGCGTCGGTCGTCGTGGTGGTCGTGGTCGGTCCGGTGATGCGCACCGTCGCGCCTGCGACGGGGCCTTGTGCGCTGCGGACGGTCCCTTGAACCGTCGCTGCGGCGGCCGCGGCCGGAACCTGCGCGAGCACGGCCGCCGGCGGGGAAGGCGGGTCGGCGGCGAGCGCCGGACCGGCCAGAATCGTCGGCACGGCCGCTGCGCAAAGGAATGCGCACAGCCGGCCAATGTTCAGAATTGGCATTCTTATGCTTGTGTTAACCAAGCATCCGAGTCCTGTGTCTACAACGCGAAAACGGCGCCCGCCCCGTAGGACAAACGCCGTACATCACGTCTTCGGAAGCGGGCGCTAGCTGCGGCGCTTACGGGCTGCCGCGCTCTTCTTCTTGCGGCGGACGCTGGGCTTCTCGTAGTGCTCGTGCTTGCGCGCTTCAGCGAGGACGCCGGCCTTCTGCGTCGCCTTCTTAAAGCGGCGCAGAGCGCTCTCGATCGTCTCACCGGGTGCAACTCGAATCTCCATGCTACGAAACACCTCCCCTCGTCGCGGCCGAAACCGCCTCGTGACCCGTATGGGCCCGAAGACGAACGATACCACGGCGGGGGCTTCTTGTCGAGGAAGTCAGCCCGGCGGCCAGCTCATGTGACGGCCGGCGAGGACGTGCGCGTGGAGGTGGTGGACGGTCTGGCCGCCGTCCGGGCCCTCGTTCATGACGACGCGGTAGCCGTCGCGGCCGAAGCGTTTCCCGAGCTCGGCGGCGGCGGCGAGCAGCCGCGTCGCCTTGGGCGCGTCCTGCGCCATGAAGTCGCTGAGGTGATCGGCGTGCACCGTCGGTATCACCAGGATGTGCGTCGGCGCTTGCGGGTTGAGGTCGCGGAACGCGACGACGTCGTCGTCGCGCAGCACCTCGTCGGCGGGGATTTCCTTGCGCACGATCTTGCAGAAGATGCAGTCGGCCGCCATCATGAACCTCCGGGCGCTTTCACCAGCGCGAAATGGTACGAGGTGTTGGGACTGGCGACGTATCCTTTGACCGACGCCTTCATCACCAGCGGGACGGTGGTGTGTACGAGGGAGATCGCCGGCACCTGATCGTGGACCACGGCGTTCGCGTGCTGATAGATCGGCGCGCGATCGGCATCCTTCGCCAGCGCCTGGCCTTGCAGCATCAGGGCGTGGAACGCACCGTCGCGCCAGAACGAGTAGTTCTGCGCCGTCCCGTCCTTGTGCGCGGAGTCCTGATCGAGCAGCGGGTAGAAGAAATTGTCGGGATCGCCGTTATCGCCGGTCCAGCCGATCAGGCACATGTCGTGCTCGCCGTGCTTGATCTTGTTGAGGAAGACGCCCCACTCGAACGGCTGGAGCGTCACTTGGATCCCGCCGTCGCGCAGGTTCGCCTGGATCGTCTCGGCGACGCGGCCGGGCTCGGGGAGATACGGCCGGGGCGCGGTCGAGTAGTAGAGCGTCGTCGAGAACCCGTTCGGGTAGCCGGCAGCAGCGAGCAGCTTCTTCGCCGCCGCGACGTCGTGCGGGTAGGGCCGCACGGCCGCGTTCTCGCCGAGCATCCCGGGCGGCGTCCAGTTGCCCGCGGGGACCGCGCCGCTCGAGTACAGGCTCTTCGCCATCGTCGCGACGTCGACGAGCGACGCGACGGCACGGCGGACGCGCACGTCGCCGAACGGCTTCTTCTCGACGTCCATCGCGAGGTAGCTGACGTTGTTCGAGGGCTGCTGCACGACAGTGAGGTTCTTCTCCCCCGCCAAGCGCTTCGCGTCGTCGGGCGTGGGATCGGTCAGCATGTCGATCTCGCCCTTCTCGATCGACGAGACGCTCGTCGCGGGATCGGGGATGTCGCGGATGATCACCGTGCCGTAGCCCGGTGTGGGGCCGCTCCACTTCGGGTTCGCGACGAGGGTGATGTGGTCGTCGCGCACCCACTCCGAGACCATGTACGGTCCGCTGCCGACCGGCTTGAGCTCGAACGCCTTCGCATCGGCGTTGATCGCGGCGGGCGAGCCGAGCTCGAAGGCCTGTTCGGCGAGATCGCGCAGGAACGGGCCGACCGGCTTCGCGAGCGTGACGACGACGCGCGTCGGCGTCGGCGCCTCCACGTCGGCGATCACGCCGGGGAAGCCCCCGAAGACGTCGGCGTAGTACGGATAGGCAAACGCGCCGTGCGCCGGCGACGAGGTGAGCCGCCAGCGATCGAGGTTGAACTTCACCGCCTTCGCGTCGAGCGGCGTTCCGTCGCTGAAGACGAGGTTCGGCTTGAGCTCGAACGTCCAGGTGCGGCCGTCGCCGCTCGCCGACCACGACTTCGCGGCATCGCCGACGATCTCGAACGAGCCCGGTTTGAAGGTCACGATCCCCTGCATCACTTCGTTGGTGACGTTGAGCGAGAGGCCGTCGGTCGCGTGCGATGGGTCGAGGACGACGGCGTCTTTCACCCGCGCCATGATCAGCGGCGTCCCGCCGCCCGAAGCGCCCGTCGCGTTCGATCCGCCGCCGCACGCGCAGAGCGTAGCCGCGAAAAGCGCGGCGGCCGCGCTGCGAAGTCCGAGTGCTGCGATGAGGGTCTCCTTCGTGCTCAGTGGCTGCGAATCGTGAACGACCAGTTGCGCGTCGCAACGTTGCCGGCATTGTCGGCGACCGAGACGCGAACCGTCACCGGCCCGTCGGCGAGTGCAATGCCCGGCGAGTAGGTGATGAAGGTCTCGGTACGGGTCGACGACGCCGTCACGTCGAGGCCGTTGACCTCGATCCGCACCGACGAGACGCTGATCCCGATGTCGGTCGGGGTGTGATAGGTCGCGTAGATCGACGGCCGGTTGCTGTTGACCGTCATGCCGAAGGCCGGCGCGATCTCGACGATCTGCGGCGGCGTCGTCGTCACCGCGACGAGCTGCGGCGCCTCGGCGCGCGGCGCCGCCGTCGAGCCGACGGTGAGGTGACCGTAGACGCTCGTGCGCCCGAAGTTCACGCCTTCGGGAACTTTGTAGCTGGTCTCGTAGGTACCCGGCGCCGTCCGCGACTCGGGGAGCGGGAGTCCCGTCACATACGTGCCGATGTCGAAGCTCGCCGTCCCGCCGGGCGTTCCGTGCAGCGTGACGCTGAAGCTGTCGCCCGCATGCAGCGCCCCGCGGGCGCCGACGGTGAAGTCGGCGATCTGCGCGGCGCCGGCGGGGCTCGGCGTCGAGGGGACCGCGCGCGCGACGATGATCTGCCGCTTCTCGCCGGTGTCGGGGTTGAGCCGCAGGACGACGCTGTCGCCGACCTTGAGGTCGCCGATCTGCGCCGGCTGTCCGTTGAGCGAGATCTCCGTGGTCTTGTCGGGCTGCACGACGTAGCCACTCTGCAGCACGAAGGCCGACGACGAGACCGCAGCGATCGTTCCGGCGCGCGACGCGTAGCGGGTGATGACTTGGACGACGCGGCCGTCGCGCGCCAGGACGATGCTCGTCGCGTCGCCGACGTGAACGTCGCCGAGCGAAGCCGGGGTCGCGGTGCGCGTGATGACGTCCTGCACCTGGATCTTCGCGTCGGAGGTGATCGCGACGGTGCGAACCGACGGCCCGCGCATGACGGTGATCGACTCGGGCGAGGAGTTCAGGTCGACGGCGCTGACCGTGCCGACGATCTGCGTCGAGCCGCCCGGCGTGTGCTGCTCGAGCCCCGGCGTGCGCCCGACGACCAGCGAGATCACCTCGACGCGCTCGGCCTTCGGATCGTAGGAGACCTGCGCGCCGAGCGAGTCGGCGACGAACCGCAGCGGGACGTACGTCGCGCCGCCGATCTCGGTGGCCGGCGAGTCGAGCGCGATGCGGTGCGTGTCGACCAGCGCGTAGCGCGAGCCGACGTGCAGCACGATGCGGCGCGACGGCGCCGAGGCGACGAGCTGATCGCCGTCGCGCGCGACGCTGATCCCGAGCGCGCTGTAGATGCGCACGACTGGGACGAGCAGCCGTCCGCCGACGACGCGCGGCGCGGGGGCGCTCGGGAGCTCCTCGCCGTTGACGACGATCGCGATCTCGCGGACCGGCGTCTCCTCGCCGTGCGGCGGGGCCGCCGCGGCGGCGGGGACCGTCCACGCACCCGCGCAGAGCGCGAGGACGGCCGCGAGACAGCGACTCAAACCTCTGGGGAGCATACGACCTCGCGATAGACGGCGGCCGTCTCGGCCGCGAACCGATCCCAGGTATACGCCCGCAGGGAGACGGCGCCCTCGGCGGCGCGCTCGCGTGCGGCGTGGGCATCGCGGGCGACCGCACCGATCAGCGCGGCGAGCGCCGCCGTGTCGCCCGGCGCGAACGTCGCGACGTACGGCGCCGCGATCGCGGGGGTCGCGGTCGTCGTCGCGATCACCGGCGTCCCTGCGACGGCAGCCTCGAGGATAGGAATCCCGAACCCCTCGGCGAGCGAGGGCTGCACGTAGGCGAGCGCACCGCGGTATCGGCGGGCGAGCGTCGCGTCGTCGACGTCGCCGAGAAATGCGATCGCCCCGTTGCGGCGCTGGTACCGTGCCCGCGCGGCCGGCTCGTCGGGGCCGGTGAGGACGAGGTCGAGCACGACGTCGTCGGGGAGCGACGACCACGCGGCGTAGAGCGTAGGCAAGTCTTTGTGCGCGGCATGATTGCCGGCGTAGAACAGGTACGGGCGCTCCGCCCGCCACGGCTCGGCGTCCGGAACGGCGTCGCCGTAGCCGAGCGGAACGACGCGCACGCGCTCGCGGGCGACGCCGAGCAGCGCCACCGCTTCGCCCGCGATCTTCGGATCGCTGACGAGCACGCGTGCGGCGCCGCGAAACAGCGGGCCGGCGACGAGGCGCCAATACGCTGCCGTCGCTCGCGAGAAGAGCTCCGGATGACGCAGGTGGATCGCGTCGTGCAGCATCGCGACGTACGGCCGCGGCACCAGCGGCGCCGCTTCGAGATACGGCAGATGGACGAGCTGCGGTCGCGCCGCGCGCAACGCGAGCGGGTGCAGCGCCAGCGGCGCGGTGACCGGCGTGAGCTCCACATCCGGTGCGACGCGGGGGAGACGTTCGAGCACGGCGCGCGTGTAGGCGCGCATCCCCGCCGAGGCACGTCCCGTGGCGCGAGCCGCCAGCGCGACGCGAATCACCGCCTGCCGCCGAGGACGGAGCGATAGATCTCCGCTGTACCCCGCGCGGTTCGCTCCCACGTCAGACGTTCGGTGACCTCGGGTGCGACGCGGCTCGCCAGCACGCGCAGCGACGGTCCGTCGAGGCCGATCGCGAGCAAGGCCCGCAGCGCGTCCACGTCACAGGCGTCGTACACGTCGACGGCGCCAGCCAGCGCCGCCGGCGCCGACTGCATCGAGGCGATCACCGGCGTCCCGACGCGCAGCGCCTCGAGCATCGGCAGGCCGAAGCCCTCGCGCAGGGCGGGGTGGACGTAGAGCGCCGCACCGAGGTGATACGCCCAGACCGCGGACTCGCTCACGTCGCCGAGAAAGACCAGCTCGCCGCGTTCGCCGCGATCTCCGGCAGCGCGCAGCGCCGCGTTGTCCGGCCCGGTCATCACGAGATCGACCTCGTACGCATGGGGAAGCGTCGCCCACGCGCGCACGAGCGTCTCGAGATTCTTGTGCCGGCGGTGATTGCCGGCGTAGAAGAGATACGGCCGCGCGCGCACCGCCGGCTCCGGAAGCGGATCCGGTGCGTCGACGCCGAGCGGGCAGACCGCGACGCGGTCGGGATCGACGCCGAGGTACCGCTCGAGCAATCCGACCGTCACGTCGTCGTCCGTGATCACGGCGCGCGCGCCGCGCAGCACCGGGCCTACGATCGTATGCCAATACGGTGCGACCTTCCGCTTTGCGTACTGCGGAAACTCGAGGTCGATCAGATCGTGCACGGTGACGACGTACGGGACGGGAACGAACCGCGGGACGTACGGCGTGGTGAAGTGCGCCAGACGCGGTCGCATTCGCGCGAGCGCGAACGGCAGCCCCACCTGCTCGGCAAGGTCGAAGTTGTCGCCCCGCCCGACCTCGGCGATGCGCAGGTCGGGCGCGACCTGCGGCAGATAGCGGCGCAGCGCGCGGACGTAGGCGAGCATCCCCGCCGACATGTGCGAGGTCTCGCGCACGTCGAGCGCCACGTCGGGGCGGCCGCCGCTCACGCTTGCCGCAGTGCTTTGGCGCGAACGACGACGCGGTAGCGGGCGCTCTCCCAGGCGACGAACAACCCGCGCCAGCCGTCGCGCCAGCCGCCGTAGCGCAGCAGCGACCATGCGAAGCGCAGCGGCATCAGCGCGAGCTCCCACGCGTATCCCCGGCGCGAAGGCGCGAGCGCCTCAGCCTCGACGCTCGTGTAGTGGTCGAACTTCGCGCGGTACGACGCCAGCGTCGGATACGAGTCGTGCACGATCGCGCCCGGAAGGTCGGCGACGTTCCCGTCGACGTTCCAGGTCTCGTGCACTTCGGCGCCCGTCTTGTTGGCGGCGACGCGCGCGCGATCGGTGCGGATCAATCGCAGCAGCCGTTCGTTCGACCAGCCCGCGGTCCGCACGGCGCGCCCGCACAGCATCGTCATCCGGCGCAGGCGGTAGCCGGCGACGTCTCCCGAGCGTGTCGAGGGATCCGTCTTCGCGATCGCGCCGCGCAGAACGTCGTCGAGCAGCTCGTCCGCGTCGAGCATCAGCGCCCAGCGCGTCCGCACCCGTCCGAGCGCATAGCGCCGCGCGGTGACGAATCCGGTCCAGGGGCGCGTCTCGACGTCGGCACCGCACGCGCGCGCGATCGCGACGGTGTCGTCGTCGGACTCGGCGTCGAGGACGTAGACCGGCGCGCCGGCGGGAAGCCGCGCGAGCATCACCGGCAGCCGCGCCGCTTCGTTGCGCGTCAGGACGACGACGGTGACGTCGGCGAGGTTCAGCGCCGTACGAACGAGCCGGCGGCAGCGTCGCTGCGCGAACGCGCCCGTTCGAGCACGGCGCCGATCCAGTCGCGGTAGAGCGGCGAGGGGCGGTTGGGGCGGCTCTTGTACTCCGGATGCGCCTGCGTCCCGACGAACCACGGGTGGACGTTCTGCGGGAGCTCGATCAGCTCGACGAGCGAGGTGCGCCCGAGCGGATGGTGGCCGCTGAACGTCATCCCGTGCTCTTCGAACAGCGCCTTGTAGCGGTTGTTGAACTCGTAGCGGTGACGGTGCCGCTCGCTGATCGTCGTCGCTTCGTAGGCCTGCGCCGCGAGCGAGTCGGGCTCGAGCTCGCAGGCGTAGGCACCCAGGCGCATCGTCCCGCCCTTGATGTCGAGGTGGCGCTGTTCGGGGAGAAAGTCGATCACGGGATCCGGGGTCGTCTGGTCGACCTCGGTCGTCATGGCCTCGGGGAGGTTGCAGACGTTGCGCGCGAACTCGATGCACGCGAGCTGCATCCCGTAACAGATCCCGAGGAACGGAATCTTCTGCTCGCGGACGCGCTGGATCGCGAGCAGCTTCCCCTTCACGCCGCGCGCGCCGAAGCCCGGCGCGACCAGCACGCCGTCGACGTCATCGAGCGCGCCCAGCCCTTCGGTCTCGATCCGCTCCGAGTCGACCCGCACGACGTCGACCGCGACGTCGTGATGGATCCCGGCGTGCGCGATCGCCTCGCTGATCGAGATGTAGGCGTCCTTGAGCTCGACGTACTTTCCGACCAGCGCGACCTTGATCCGGCGATGCGGATGCTCGATCCGCTCGGCGATCGCGCTCCAACCTTCGAGCTGCGCCGGCTTCGTCTGCAGCCGCAGCTTGCGGACGACGATCTCGGCGAGGCCTTCGGCTTCGAGGTTGAGCGGGACGCGGTAGATCGTCGAGGCGTCGCCGTTCTGAATCACGTTTTCGACCGGGACGTCGCAGAAGAGCGCGATCTTCTCCTTGAGCTCGACCGGGATCGGACGCGCGGAGTCGGTGCGCAGCACGATCGCGTCGGGCGTGATCCCGATCGCGCGCAGCTCGCGCACCGAGTGCTGCGTCGGCTTCGTTTTCAGCTCGTCGGCCGCGCCGAGATGCGGCAGCAGCGTCAGGTGCACGAACATCACGTTCTCGTCGCCGACGAGATGGCGCACTTGGCGGATCGCTTCGAGGAACGGGAGCGACTCGATGTCGCCGACGGTGCCGCCGACCTCGACGATGCAGACTTCCGCGCCGCTCGACTCGGCGACGCGCGTGATGTGCGACTTGATCTCGTTGGTGATGTGCGGGATCACCTGAACGGTCGCGCCGAGATAATCGCCGCGGCGTTCTTTCTCGATCACCGACTTGTAGATCTGGCCGGTCGTGACGTTGTTGTCGTGCGTCAGCGACTCGTCGATGAAGCGCTCGTAGTGGCCGAGATCGAGATCGGTCTCGGCGCCGTCCTCGGTGACGAAGACCTCACCGTGCTGGTACGGGTTCATCGTCCCGGCGTCGACGTTGATGTACGGGTCGAGCTTTTGGATGGAGACGGCAACCCCTCGGCTCTTGAGGAGCCGGCCCAGCGAGGCTGCTGTGATCCCCTTCCCGAGCGAACTCACGACGCCGCCGGTGAAGAAGATGAACTTGGCCATGAGGGAATGCTTCGCTTCGCCGGACGGCCTATGCGACCCTATCCCTCTCGTCATCCCGAGCTTGTCGAGGGACCCCCGTCGTCGGGCCGAGCGGAGTCGAGGTCCGACCCGTCATCGCGGCGGCCTCCACGAGGGGTCGCGCTTCGACTACGCTCAGCGCGACGACGAGGCTCCCTCGAGCCTTTATCGGACAAAGTTTCTTCGAAACTTTGGCCGCTAAAGGCGCTCGGGATGACGGGGGCGTTACGGTGCAATCACGGCGATCACGAAGCGGTCGAGGTCGGCATAATCCCTGATCGTCTCAACGCCGGCCTCGGGCAGCGCCTCCCGGACCAGCTCCTCGAGCCCCCGCGCGTTCTGCGGCCCCGCCTCCAGAATCACGATCCCCCGCGGCGCCACCAGCTGCGGCAGCGCCGGCACGAACCGCCGGTACAGATCCAGCCCGTCCGCCCCGCCGTCGCGTGCGATCAGCGGCTCGAACGACACCGGATCCGGCGCCCCCGCCACCTCGCCGCTCGGTACGTACGGCAAGTTCG
>DASYFS010000513.1:0-8148 GCA_036498305.1 Candidatus Elarobacter sp.
GAGGGCGCCGAAGGACGCTACGGTACGTTCGTAGCACCGAAAACTCCATGAGCAACGACAGCGGAACCCTGCGCCGTACGGCGCTTCACGATGCCCACCTGGCGCTCGGCGGGCGTATGGTTCCGTTCGGCGGGTTCGAGATGCCCGTGCAGTACACGAGCATCCTCAAAGAGCACGATGCGGTGCGGCACCGGGCCGGGCTGTTCGACCTCTCGCACATGGGGCAGTTCGCGCTGAGCGGCCACGACGTGGGATCGTGGGCGGAGTCGCTGACCATCAACAAGGTCGCGAACATGAAGCCCGGTCAGGCGCGCTACAACGTCTTCACCAACGAGCGCGGCGGCGCGCACGATGACGTCATCTTCTACCGGCTCAGCGACGATCGCTGGCTGCTGGTCGTGAACGCGTCGAACGCCGACAAGATGTGGGCGCACGTCAGCGCCGCTCGCAGCGGCGACGTGACGTTGCGCGATCTTCGCGGCGAGCGCGCGCTCATCGCGATCCAAGGTCCGCGTTCCGTCGAGTGGCTGCAGCCGTTCGTCGACGTCGACCTCGCGGCGATGAAATACTACTCGTGCGCGCAGACGGCGCTGCGCGGAACGCGCGAGCCGGTCGTCGTCGCCCGCACGGGCTATACCGGCGAGGACGGCTTCGAGCTCTTCCTGCCGGCCGAAGACGCGACGGCGGTGTGGGACGCGTTGCTGGCTGCACATCGTGACGCGGGCCTCGAGCCGTGCGGTCTCGGCGCTCGCGACGTCCTGCGGCTCGAAGCCGGGATGCCGCTCTACGGTCACGAGATGGACGAGGAGATCACCCCGGTCCAAGCAGGCATCGGATGGGCGATCAAGTTCGACAAACCGGCGTTCGTAGGCAAGGAGGCGCTCGAAGCGCAACGCGATGCCGGCAACGCCCCGCGGATCGTGGGGATCGCGATGAGCGGCCGCATCCCGGCGCGCACCGGTTACCCGGTGTTCGCGGCGGGGCAACGCGTCGGCGAGGTCCGCAGCGGCTCGTTCGGGCCGTCGGTCGGCAAGAGCGTCGGGACCGCCCTGGTCGACGCGTCGGCGGCCGCCGAGGGGACGGCGCTCGAAATCGAGGTGCGCGGGACGCGCCACCCTGCCGTCGTCGTCGCGCTTCCGTTCTACAAGCGGCCGAAGCCGTAACGCCGGAGGACTCGCGCCGTCGCAGAGACTACCACACGGACTGAGATGGCGAACGTACCGGCAGGTCTGCTCTACAGCAAAGAACACGAATGGGTGAAGGTCGACGGCGACGTCGCCACCGTCGGGATCACCGATTACGCGCAGTCCTCGCTGGGCGACATCGTCTACGTCGAGCTGCCGAACGTCGGCGCCGGCTTGACGCAGTTCGGCAGCATCGGCGTCGTCGAGTCGGTGAAGGCGGTCTCCGACCTCTTCACTCCGGTCGGCGGCGAGGTGACCGAGATCAACGGCGGCATCGATAGCGATCCCGCCTCGGTGAACCGCGATCCCTACGGCGCCGGCTGGTTCTACAAGGTGAAGCTCGGCGACGTCGGTCAGACCGCCGAACTGCTCTCCCCGCAGCAGTACGAACAGCTCATCGCCGAGTCCTGAGCGCAGAGCCTCCTTGTACACGCCGCATACCGCAGATGACGTCGACGCGATGCTGCGGACGATCGGCGTCGACACGCTGGACGACCTCGTCCGCGTGCCGGACGCGATCGCCCTGCGCGAGCCGCTTCACGTCGCACCTGCGCTCACCGAAATCGAGATCGCCGAGCGTTTCAGGGGCCTGGCGGCGCGGACGCCCGCCTCGGAATATGCATCGTTCTTGGGTGCCGGCGCGTACCGGCATTACATCCCGCCGGTCGTCGGCTCGATCGCGATGCGCGGCGAGTTCCTCACGTCGTACACGCCGTATCAGGCCGAGGTCTCGCAGGGATATCTGCAGGCGATCTACGAGTGGCAGACCTACATCGCGCTGCTGACGGGGCTCGACGTCGCGAACGCCTCGGTTTACGACGGCGCGACGGCGCTTGCCGAGGGAGTGATCATGGCGGTCAACGCGACCGGCTGCAAAGGCGTACTCATCTCGCGCGCGATCCATCCGAACTACCGCGCCGTGCTGCGCACCTACGCCGAGGGGCTCGAGCTCACCGTCGACGAGCTGCCGTACGGCGCCGACGGACGCACCGATCTCGCGACGCTGGAGACGGCGCTGGCGGAGCAGCGGTACGCCGCGGTCGTCGTGCAGTCGCCGAACTTCTTCGGCGCGATCGACGCGCTCCCGGCCGGCGTCGCGGCGGCGATCAAGGCGACGAAGACCGTCGTGATCGGCGTCGTCGCCGAGGCGATGTCGCTGGCCGCGCTCGCGGCGCCGGCGTCGTGGGGCGTCGACATCTGCGTCGGCGAGGCCCAATCGTTCGGGAACGCGATCGCCTACGGCGGCCCGCACGTCGGGTTCATGGCGGCGACGACCGAGCATCTGCGCCGCATCCCCGGCCGCCTGGTCGGCAAATCCGTCGACGCCGACGGGAAGCCCGCGTACGTGCTGACCTTGCAAGCGCGCGAGCAGCACATTCGCCGCGAGAAGGCGACCTCCAACATCTGTACCAACCAGGCGCACTGCGCGCTCTGCGCGACGATCTACCTCGCCGCGATGGGGAAAACGGGGCTGCGCGACTGCGCCGCGCTCAACGTCGCGCGCACCGCCGAGCTGCGCGATCGCGTCGCGAAGGTCGACGGGTTCGCGATCAAATTCGCCGCGCCGGTCTTCAACGAGATCGTCGTGCAGGTGCCGGGCCGCGGCGCCGACGTCTTGTCCGGCCTCGAACAGCGGCAGATCCTCGGCGGCGTCGCGCTCGGGCGCTGGTATCCGGAACTCGACGACTGCATCCTCATGACTGCGACCGAGCTCACTACGAGCGCCGAGATCGATCGCGTCGCATCCGCCCTCTCGGAGATTCCGGCCCGTGCCGCTGCCCGCGTTTGACACCCCGCTGATCTTCGAGACCGGGAAGGACGGGCGCGCGAACCGCTACCTCCCGGCAGGACCGGCGCTGGAATCGCTGCTGCCGAAGGATGCGCTGCGCGACGAGCTGCCGCTTCCCGACAACAGCGAGCTGGACGTCGTCCGCCACTTCACGCGCCTCTCGCAGAAGACGTTCGGGATCGACACCGCGTTCTATCCGCTCGGCTCGTGCACGATGAAGTACAACCCGCGGATCAACGACGCGATGGCGAACCTGCCGGCGCTGCGTGACGCGCACCCGTTCGCGCCCGACGCGGCCGTGCAAGGTGCGCTCGCGGTGATGTGGGAGCTGGAGCGCTCGTTGGCGTCGCTGTTCGGAATGGCGGCGTTCTCGCTGAACCCGGCGGCCGGCGCGCACGCCGAGCTCGCGGCGCTGCTGATCGCGAAAGCGTACTTCCGGCGTAAGGGCGAGCCCGAGCGCAACGTCGTGATCGTCCCCGATACGGCGCACGGGACCAACCCGGCGTCGGCGGCGATGGTCGGTTTCACCGTGCTCTCGCTCAAATCGGACGCGCAGGGACGCGTCGATCCCGACGAGCTGCGGAAGGTCGTCGGGCCGCGGACCGCGGTCTGCATGATGACCAACCCCAACACGCTGGGGCTGTTCGAACCGCGCATCCACGAGGTCACCGACGTCGTGCACGAGGCCGGCGGCCTGATGTACTACGATGGCGCCAACGCCAACGCGCTGATGGGCAACACGCGGCCGGGCGACATGGGCTTCGATCTCATGCACCTGAACCTGCACAAGACGTTCACGATTCCGCACGGCGGCGGCGGCGCGGGCGCCGGACCGGTCGGCGTCGCCTCGCATCTCATCCCGTTTTTGCCGACGCCGGTCGTGCGCGCCGTCGATGCCGCCGGTAACGACGCCGCCGGCTCGGGCTGGCGCGGCTCGGAGGAGTTGACGTTCGCGCTCGACTTCGACCGTCCGGAGTCGATCGGGCCGATGCGCTCGTTCTGGTCGAATTTCGCGCACATGGTTCGCGCGCTCGCCTACGTCTACGCCAACGGCGCCGAGGGTTTGACGACGGTCTCGCAGCTGGCCGTGCTCAACGCCAACTACATCCGCGCCTCGATCCGTGACGTCATCGACATCCCGTACGACGAGATCAACCGCCACGAGTTCGTCGCCTCGGCCCAGTCGCTCAAGCGCGAGACCGGCGTGCGCGCGCTCGACATCGGCAAGGCGCTGCTCGACCGCGGTTATCACGCGCCGACGGTCTACTTCCCGCTGATCGTTCCCGAGTGCCTGATGATCGAGCCGACCGAGACCGAGTCGAAAGAGACGCTCGACGGGTTCATCGCGGCGCTGCGCGACATCGTCGCGACGGCGAAGACCGACCCCGAACGGATCCTCGAGACGCCGCTCAACACCGCCGTCCGGCGAATCGACGAGACGCGCGCGGCGCGTCAGCCCGACCTGCGTTGGCGTCCGGCGTAGCCGCCGACCAGCAGCTCGAGCGGCTGCTCGCCGACGATTGGCGCGACGCGCAGCGCCGCCATCCGATCGCGGCGTCGCTCGCCGGACAGCGCGCGTACGACGACCGTTGGGACGATCTCTCGCTCGCTGCCGCGGCCGGCGAAGACGCGCATCGCGGCGCCGTGCTCGACGGGATGGCGGCGATCGGCCGCAAGAACCTCAGCCCCGCCGCGCGGCTCAACTACGACCTCTACGACACGATCCTGCGCGACGAACGCGCCGCCTACGCCCTCGACGCGCACCTCTTCGCGATCTCGCCCCGCGGCGGCGTGCAAACCTACGCCGCGTACGCCGACCAGCTGCCGTTCGCGACGGTTCACGACTACGAACAGTGGCAGCGCCGTCTCGAGGCGTATCCGGCCGCGGTCGAGCAGACGCTGGAGCGGCTGCGCGCTGCCGTCGAGCGCGGCCTGCTCTGGCCGCGCCGCGCGATGGATCGCCTTCCGGCGCAGCTCGACCGCATGATCGCCGCTCCGGAGAGCTCGGCGTTCTTCGCGCCGTATCGCGCGCTGCCGCCGTCGATCGGCGCGAGCGACGCGACGCGCTTGCGCGCCGCCGCCGCGGCGGCGATCGAAGCGAAGGTGAATCCGGCGCTGCAAACGCTGCGCGCGTTCGTCGTCGACACCTATCTCCCGGCGGCGCCGGAGAACGCCGGCCTCGCGCACCTGCCGGGCGGCGACGAGCTGTACGCGCACTTCGTCCGCAGCGAGACGACGACGAACCTCGAACCCGACGCGATCCACCGCCTCGGCCTCGCCGAGGTCGCGCGCATTCGCGCGGCGATGGAAGAGCTCGTCCCGGAGCTCGGCTACGGCCGGAAGCCGCTCGCGGAGATCTTTCGCGCGCTGCGCGAGGATCCGGCGAACTACCACACGACACCGGAAGCGCTGCTGACGGCATACCGCGCGATCGCGAAGCGAATCGATCCGGAGCTGGTGCGCGTCTTCCGCACGCTGCCGCGCCTGCCGTACGGCGTGATCCCGATCCCCGAAGCGACCGCGCCCGACACGACGACGGCGTACTACTTCCCCGGCGCGCTCGACGGCTCGCGCGCCGGCCTCTACTACGTCAACCTCTATCGCCCCGAGCAGCGCCCGATCTACGAGATGATGGTGCTTTCGGTCCACGAGTCGGTGCCGGGACACCATCTGCAGATCGCGCGCGCGCAAGAGCTCACGGGATTGCCCGACTTCCGCCGCAGCACGCTCAGCTTCACCGCATACGTCGAAGGTTGGGGACTCTACTCCGAATCGCTCGGCGGCGAGCTCGGGCTCTACGACGACCCGAAGTCGCGCTTCGGCGCACTCACCTACGATATGTGGCGCGCGGTGCGGCTGGTCGTCGACACCGGGATGCACGCCCAGGGCTGGAGCCGCGAGCGCGCGATCGCGTACTTCCTCGACAACGCCGCGAAGACGCCGCTCGACGTCGAGAACGAGGTCGACCGCTACCTCACGATGCCCGGCCAGGCGCTGGCGTACAAGATCGGCCAGCTCAAGATTCTCGATTTGCGCCGCCGCGCCGAGGCTGCGCTGGGCGCCGCGTTCGACCTGCGCGACTTCCACGAAGTGATCCTCGACCAGGGCGCGCTCCCCCTCGACCTGCTCGAGCGCCGCGTCGACGAGTGGCTCGCCGCGCGCTGAGGCGAGAAAAAGGCCCGATCCTCGCGGAGAATGCGGAGGCCGCGTCGTATTGGGGACCATGGCCAGGCGTCCGTCGCCCACTTTGACGGAGGCGGAATATCGCCTCATGGACATTCTTTGGGACCTCGGCAGCGGGACCGTCGCCGAGATCCACGGCCGGCTCGCGGATCATCCGATCGCGTATACGACGGTGCTCTCGACGCTGACGATCCTCGAACGCAAGGGGTACGTGCGCCACACCGTCCGCGGGAAGGCGAACGTCTACAAGGCGCGCGTCGAACGCGACGCCGCGCGCAAGACCGTCGTCGAAAGCGTCCTGGCGACGTTCTTCAACGGTTCGCCGCGCGCGCTGATGCTGAACCTGCTCGAGACCGAGAAGCTGAGCCCCGACGAGGAGCGCCGGCTTCGCGATCTGCTCGAGGCGGAGCGCTGAGCTTCGCCGCCGCGGCGGTCGCGGCGGCGCTGATCGCCGCGATCGCCAGCCTCGTGCTCGCCGCGGGAGCGCTCGTCGCGTCCCGTGCGCTGGCACGCGCGGCATCGCGGTATCGTCTGTTCGGCGGCGCGTTCGCGATCGTCGCGCTCGTCGGTCCGGCTGCCCTCGCCGTCTCGGCGCTGCGGCCGGCGGCGGACGGCGGCGCGGCACCGGCGGCGTCGCTCGAGCCGATCGCGTTTCCCGTGCTCGGCCTCGCCGCGGCGCTGGCGGTAACGCTGCTGGTCGAGCTCGCGCTCGATGTCGTGCGGCTGCGCCGGATCAAACGGGCGGCGCGGCCGGTCGGTAAGGCCGCGGTTCGGAATGCGACGATCGGGATCTCGCCGGTCGTCCCGACGCCGACCGCGATCGGGTACCTCCATCCGGCGATCGTCGTCCCGGCCGACTTCCGCGCCCGCGTCGATGCCGGCGAGTGGGACGCGATCGTGGCGCACGAGTGCGCGCACCTGGCGCGCCGCGACGACTGGGCGAAGGCGCTGCAGAGCGCCGTCCTGCGGGCCGGCTGGTGGCTCCCCGGCCTGTGGCTGCTGAGCCGCGGTCTCGACCTGGAGCGCGAGCTCGCCAGCGACGAGCGGGCGGCCGGAACTGCCGGCGCTCGCCGCTACGCGGCCTGCCTCTTGCGTCTCGCCACCGGCGGCGCCGCGGAAAGCGTCGCTCCCGCGCTATTCGGCCGCCGCTCTCAGATCGCGATCCGCGTCGAGCGGCTGCTGCGCCCCGTCGCCGACCCCTCGCCGCTCCGGCGGGGTGCCGCCATGGGCGCCTTCACCGCGGTCGTCCTCGCCGTCGTCGCGGTCGCCTTCGCCGCCGCCCCCGCGGTCAGCCGCCACGCGGCCCACTCCCTCGCTTCCAGCCTGGCCGCGAGCGGCGCCGCGCATCGCCCGTTCGCCCGCGTCCACGGCCACAGGGCGCGCCCGAAGATCGTCCGCCCGATCCAGCTCGCCGCCGCGCCCGTCCCGAAGCCGACGGTATGCCCGCGGCCGCTGCGGGTCGTCACGAAGGCGCCGAAGCAGGTCGCGCTCGCCGTGCCGCGTCCTGGGCCGGTTCAACGACGCACGGCGACGGTCGCGGTGCGCTCGTCGCTCGAGTCGCTGCACGGCACCGTCGTCGCCTATCTCCCGCACTTCCGGTGCTCGACGTGCTTCACGCCCCTGCGCCAGAGCGACGGCGGCCTCGCCGTGAAGCCGCAGCCGGCAGCGACGGCGTCGCCCGCGGTGATCGCCACCTCCGAGGAGACGGGCTCCGGACCGGCGACCACCTCGGCCGGCTTGCTCTGGCTGCGGATGCCGCGGGCCCTCATCCTGCCCTGACGGCGACCTCGGCGAGCGAAAAGGGCGCTTGGCCGCTGGGTTCTTCTTGGGCCCCCGCGCTATACTAAAACCATCAGCCCGAACCCCGGGCTGGAACTGTCTCTGGGAAGCGACGATGCGGATCAAGTATGAGGTTTCCGCCGGCGGGCTCGTCCTGCGGCGGAACGGCAACGGCCTCGAAGCACTGCTGATCGGGCGGGGGGAACCCCGCGT
>DASYFS010000514.1:0-15139 GCA_036498305.1 Candidatus Elarobacter sp.
TGGGGCGTGCGCGTGCCACCGGGATGCACCGTCGCGCCGCACGAGCTGCCCTCCGGCGTCACCACGATCGTGCTGCCGCACGGATCGCCGTGGAGCGGGCTGCTGTTTCCGGGGATGCGCGTTCTTGCCGAGGTGAACGACCTCGGCGAAGCGCGACTCGAAGTAGCGCGCGGCGTCGACGGGTTGATCGCGCGCGGCACCGAGAGCGGCGGGCGAGTCGGCGACCTCACGACGTACGTGTTGCTGCAGCAGCTGTTCGCTGATGACGCGATCGCGATCCCGATCTGGGCCGCGGGCGGGATCGGACGGCATAGCGCCGCCGCGGCGATCGCGGGCGGTGCGGCGGGCGTCGTCCTCGACGCGCAGCTCGCACTGCTTCGCGAGACCGCGCTGCCGCGCGAGATCACCGCCGCGATCGCGGCGATGGACGGCAGCGAGACGACGGTGATCGCACGCCATCGCGTGTACACGCGGCCCGACCTTGTGGCGCTGCGCGCACATTGGCCCGAGCTCGCCGGCGGCGTCGAGCTCGGCGAGCCGGACGTCGCGGCGCGGCTCGGCGCCGGGGGCTTTGCGGAGCATCTGCTGCCGATCGGTCAGGACGGTGCGACCGCGCGCGTCTTCGCCGATGAGTTCGGAACGGCCGCGGCGCTCGTGCGCGGGCTGCGCTCATCGATGGAAGAGCATCTCGCCGGCGCGGCAGCGGTGCAGCCGCTGCGCGCGGGTTCGCGCTTCGCCTCCGCCCGCGGCATTCGTGTCCCGGTCGTGCAGGGTCCGATGACGCGGGTCAGCGACCGCGCGGCGTTTGCCGCCGAGGTCGCGGAGAACGGCGGCTTACCGTTTCTCGCGCTCGCCTTGATGGACGGCGACGACGTCGGGCGGCTCCTCGCCGAGACGGCCGCGTTGCTCGGCACGCGGCCGTGGGGCGTCGGCATTCTCGGCTTTGCGCCGGCCCACGTGCGCGAGGCGCAGCTCGAGGCGATTCACCGCCTGCGTCCGCCGTGCGCATTGATCGCGGGCGGCCGTCCGTCGCAGGCGGCGCCGCTCGAAGCGGCCGGGATCGATACGTTCATGCACGTCCCCTCACCGGGGCTGCTCGAACGCTTCGTGCGCGAAGGCGCGCGCAAGTTCGTTTTCGAGGGACGCGAGTGCGGCGGCCACGTCGGCCCGCGCGGCAGCTTCGCGCTGTGGGACACGCAGGTCGAGACGCTCTTGCGCCACGGCGCCGGCTTGCCGGAAGCGGAGCGGGATCGCTTCTTCGGCGAGCTGCACGTTCTCTTCGCCGGCGGCGTGCACGACGAGCGATCCGCGGCGATGGTCGCGGTCCTCGCCGCGCCGCTGGCGACGCGCGGAGCCGGGATCGGCGTGCTGATGGGAACGGCATACCTCTTCACGGAGGAAGCAGTGCGCTCGAAGGCGATCGTGCCGACGTTCCAGGAAGCGGCGCTCGGGTGCGATGCGACCGTGCTGCTCGAGACGTCGCCGGGCCACGCGACGCGGTGCGCGCAGACGCCGTACGCGCATGCGTTCGCAGCGGTCAAAGAGCGGTTTGCGTCCGACGGCGTCGCCCCGCAAGCGGCCTGGGCCGAGCTGGAGCAGCTCAACCTCGGCCGCCTGCGCCTCGCCAGCAAAGGGTTGCGGCGCGACGGCGAGCAGGTCGTGCACGTCGACGAGGACGAGCAGCGCGCCGAAGGGATGGTCATGATCGGACAAGTCGCCGCGCTGCGCTCGGCGACGACGACGATCGGCGCACTGCACGAGCAGGTCAGCGCCGGCGCGACCGCGTTCGTGGAGCGCGCTGCCGCCGAGCTCGTGCCGTCCGAGGCCGTCGCGGCCGCGGCGCCGGTCGACGTCGCGATCGTCGGGATGGCGTGTCTGTTCGCGCAGTCGCCCGACCTCGAAGAGTATTGGGCCAACATCGTCGGCGGGGTCGACGCGATCGGCGAGGTCTCGCCGGAGCGCTGGGACCCGGCCGTGCATTGGGATCCGCAGTCGACCGGCGCGCACGCGGGCCGCCGCACGCCGTCGAAATGGGGCGGATTCTTACCGCCGATCCCGTTCGATCCGCTCGCCTTCGGCATTCCCCCGTCGTCGCTTGTCGGCATCGAGCCGGTGCAGCTCCTCGCGCTGCACGTCGCCGACCGCGCGCTGCGCGACGCCGGCTATGCGGAGCGCACCGCCGAGCGCGACCGCACGTCGGTGGTGTTCGGCGCCGAGGCCGGCAGCGATCTCGCGATGAGCTATGCGTTCCGCGCCGGCTATCGCTCGTACTTCGGCGAGCTGCCGCCGGACCTCGACCGCGAGCTTCCGGAGCTCACCGAAGACTCGTTCCCGGGCGGCCTTTCCAACGTCATCGCCGGGCGGATCGCAAACCGTCTCGATCTGCGCGGGCCGAACTATACCGTCGACGCGGCGTGCGCGTCGTCGCTCGCGGCGCTCGACCTCGCATGCAAGGAGCTGGTCACCGGCACCAGCGACATGGTGCTGTGCGGCGGCGCCGACCTGCACAACACGGTGCAAGACTACTTCTTGTTCTCGTCCGTCCACGCGCTCTCGCCGACGGGGAAGCCGCGACCGTTCGACGCGGAGTCGGACGGGATCGCGCTCGGCGAAGGGATCGCGTGCGTCGTGCTCAAGCGCCTCGCCGACGCCGAACGTGACGGCGACCGCATCTATGCGGTCGTGCGCGGGGTCGCCGGATCGAGCGACGGACGATCGCTCGGCCTCACCGCACCGCGCCCCGAAGGTCAGCGCCTCGCGATGGAACGCGCGTACGCGCGGGCCGGGATCGAGCCGGCGCAGATCGGCCTCGTCGAAGCGCACGGGACGGGAACCGTTGTCGGTGACCGCACGGAGCTCGCGACAATCAGCGAGCTGTTCGCATCGCGGGGCGCAGCCCCCGCGACGTGCGCGATCGGCTCGGTGAAATCGCAGATCGGCCACACCAAGTGCGCGGCCGGCTTGGCCGGCGTGATCAAAGCGGCGATGGCGTTGTGGACCGGCGTGCGTCCGCCGACGCGGGCGCTCGCGCATCCGAACGCCGTCTGGGATCGCAAGACGAGCCCGTTCTACTTCACGACCGCGGCGCAGCCGTGGACGGCGCCGCCCGAACAGCGGCTCGCGGGCGTCAGCGGCTTCGGTTTCGGCGGCGCGAACTTTCACGCGGTGCTGGGCGCCTACGACGGCGCGCCGGAGCCCGCGCATGCCGTCGAGGCCTGGCCTGCGGAGCTCTTCCTCTTCTCCGGCCCCTCGCGCGACGACGCGCGCGCCGGGATCGAACGACTGCAGGCGCTCGCGGCGACCAACGACGGCGCGGGACGCCCGTGGCGTCTGCGCGATCTGGCGCGAACGCACGCCGCGCTCGAGGCGGAGGCGCCCGGTGCTGCACGTCCGGTGCAGGTCGCGTTCGTCGCGACCGGCCTCGACGATCTCGCGACGAAGCTGTCGGCGGCGCGTCAGTTCGCTCCGCAGGCGGATCTCTTCGTTCGCGGCGACGAGGCACCGGGCGCGGTGGCGTTCCTCTTCCCGGGCCAAGGGAGTCAGCGGCCCGGAATGCTCGCCGACCTGTTCGTCGCGTTCCCGCGGCTGCGCGCGCAGCTCGAAGCGTTCCCGCGCTATGCCGCCGCAATGTTTCCGCCGACGGCGTTCGACGCGGACGCCAAGGCGGAGTACCACGCGGCCGTGACCGATACGCGCGTCGCGCAGCCGGCGCTCGGCATCGCAGGTCTCGCCGTCGCGGATCTGCTCGCATCGGTCGGCGTCCGCCCGGCGATGACGGGCGGTCACAGCTACGGTGAGCTGGTCGCGCTCTGCGCTGCCGGCGTCATCGATCGCGACGACCTGATCGCGGTCAGCGAGGCGCGCGCTGCGGCGATCCTCGGCGCGGCCGGTGACGATCCCGGCGCGATGGCCGCCGTCGCCGAGACGGCCGAGACGACGCGCACCATCCTCGGCCCCGCCTCCGGCGTCGTGATCGCGAACGACAACGCGCCGCGGCAAGTCGTGATCTCGGGACCGACGCCCGCGATCGAGGCTGCGATCGGCACGCTCTCCGCGCGCGGCATCAGCGTGAAGCGTCTGCCGGTGGCCTGCGGCTTCCACAGTCCCGTCGTGGCCGCTGCCGCGACGACGTTCGCCGCCAACCTCGATGCGATCGCGCTCGGCGCGCCGCAGCTCCCGGTCTGGTCGAACACGACCGCGAGCCCGTATCCGGCGCAGCCGGAGCGCGTGCGAACGCTGCTCGCCGGGCAGGTCGCGCAGGCCGTGTGCTTCGTCGAGCAAGTCGAGAGCATGTACGCCGCCGGCGCCCGCGTCTTCGTCGAAGCCGGACCCGGCCGCGTGTTGACGCAGCTGGTCGATGCGATTCTCGAAGGCCGTCCGCACCTCGCGATTCCGGTCGACGTCCCCGGTGAGCCGGGACTGCGCCGTCTGCTCGTCGCGCTGGCGTCGCTCGCCGTCGCCGGCGTTGCGGTCGACGCGACGGCACTCTTCGCGGGCCGCCGCGCCCGCATCGTCTCGGCCGACGACGTGCCGAGCCGCCCCGGCTGGATCGTCGACGGCCACACCGTGCGCACCGCGGACGGCGAGTATCTTCCCGGCGGGTTACGGCCGGCGCGACAGCGCGCCCACACACCGTCACAGGCACCGGCCGCGCAGCTTCAGCCCGGCGCCGACGCGAGCGAAACGGCGGTGCTCGAGTTCCTGCGCACGAGTCGCGAGCTCATCGCGAGCCAGCGCGAGGTCGTGTTGGGCTTCCTGGGCCGCGAGCCCGCGACGGCGCCGGTGCGCGAGCTGCGCGGCGTCCACGAGGCACCTGCGCCGCGCAGCAACGGTCACGTGCAACCGGCGCATCATCACGTCTTCGTCCCCGCACCGCAGGCGCGCAGCGACGATGAGGTGATGCGCACCGTCGTCGCGGTGGTCAGCGAACGGACCGGCTACCCCGCGGAGATGCTCGATCGCGAGCTCGACCTCGAAGCCGATCTGAGCATCGACTCGATCAAGCGCATCGAGATCCTCGGCGAGCTCGCCGAACGCCTGTCGCTCACCGCGCCGGGGACGAGCCTCGACGAAAAGACCCTCGCCGAGCTCAGCGCCCGCAAGACGCTGCAGGCGATCGTCGCGTGGGTCACGGGCGCCGCGGTCGCGCCGCCGGCCTCGAACGGGGCCGCGGCTCCGGATCGGGACGGCATCAGCGCGCAGGTCGTCGCCGTCGTGAGCGAACGAACGGGCTATCCGCCGGAGATGCTCGACCATGACCTCGATCTCGAAGCCGACCTCAGCATCGACTCGATCAAACGCACCGAGATCTTCTCGGCGCTCGCGGAACGGCTGCACCTGACGGCTGCCGGGGCCGCGCTGGACGAAGCGTCGGTTGCGGAGCTCTCCGCACGCAAGACGCTGCACGCAATCGTCGACTGGCTCGCCGGCCGGATCGGCGCCGGCGACGTGCAGCCCGAGGTTCGCACGTCGCAGCCACCGCGACGCTGGCGCGTCACCGCCGAGCCGATCGACGGGCCGGCGTCGGTCGAACCCGCCGACCGTCTGCGCAACCACCGCATCGCGCTCGTCCCCGATGCGGGCGGGATCAGCCGCGCGCTCGCAACGCACTTGCGCGAACGCGGCGCCGACGTCGTCGAGCTCGAAGCGGGCGGCGATCTGCGAACGGCGGTCGACGGGCTGATCGTGCTCGCGACCGCCGATCCTCACGGGGCGCCGCTGTTGCCCGGCGCGTTTGCCGTCGTGCGCACCGCGCTCGCCAGTGGCGCGAGCCGGCTGCTCGTCGCGACGGGCTCCGGCGGCCGCTTCGGGATCGGCGCCGAGCTCGTCGACGCCGAACGCAAAGCGTTGCGCTCCGACGCCGGCTGGCGAGGACTCGTGCGGACCGTCGCGCGCGAACATCCCGACGTGCGCGCGCGCGCCGTCGACCTCGATCCGCGGCTCGCGCCCGGCGAGAACGCGCGCCGTTTGCTCGACGAGCTGCTCGATCCCGACGGCCCGCCGATCGTGGGCTGGAGCGGCGAGACGCGGTACGCGCCCGCGATCGAAGCCGCGGAACTTCGCGGCGACGCGAATCGCGCGCCGCTCTTCGATCGCGACGGCGTTGCGCTGCTCACCGGCGGCGCGCGCGGGATCACCGCGCAGGTCGCGAAGGCGCTCGCCCGCGAGACCGGCGGTCACATCGTCCTGCTCGGGCGCACGCCGCTCGCCGGCGAGCCGGAGCGCGACGACACGCTGCCGGCGGCGGATCGGGTCGCGCTGCGCCGCGTTCTCGCGGCACGCGGGATGCGCGGCGCCGCCGAGATCGACGATCTCGTCACGACCATCTTGAACGAGCGGCACCTTCGCGCGACGCTTGCGGAGCTCGAACGGACGGCCGCCTCCGTCACCTACCACGCGGTCGACGTGCGCGACCGCGGTGCGGTCGACGCCGTCGTCGCGGAGACGCTCCGCCGTCACGGCAGGCTCGACCTCGCGGTTCACGGTGCCGGGACGCTCGAAGACCGCCTGATCGTCGACAAGAGCGCCGAATCGTTCGAGCGCGTGTGGTCGCCCAAGGTCGACGGCGCGCTCTCGCTCGCTGCAGCGCTGCCGAGCAGCACGCGCTGGTTCGTGCTCTTCGGCAGCATCGCGGGGACGTTCGGAAACCGCGGCCAAGTCGACTATGCGGCCGCGAACGACGCGCTCGACTCGCTGGCGCACGCGCTCAACCATCGCGACGTCGAGACACGTACCGTTGCCGTCGATTGGGGACCGTGGAGGGCCGCCGCGGGCGGGATGGTCTCGCCGGAGCTCGAGGCCGAGTACGAACGCCGCGCGATCGCGACGATCGATCCCGGCCAGGGCGTCGAGGCGCTGCTGCGCGAGCTGAGCTGGGGGACGCGCGCCGACGCGCAAGTCGTCTACGCATGTGCCGGCGAACGCGCGCTCGCCGGCGAGGCGAACGAGGCCGAACCGGAGCGGATCGCGGTGATCGGCGGGGTGCGGTGAGCGAGCGTTCTCGCCTGCTGCTCCTCGCGGCGAGAACCGCGGGCGAGCTTCGCCAACAGCTCGACCTCGACGATCGCACGCTGTGCGCGCGCGACGACGTCGATCGCGTGCCGGAAGGCGGCCCGCATCGTCTGGCGATCCTCGATGCGGATCCCCGTCGTCTGGAGCTTGCGCGCCGCGTCGCTCGCGGCGGCGCGTCCTGGCGCGGCCGCAACGACGTGTGGTACGCGCCCGTACCGCTGTTGGCGGAGGGCGGCGGGAGCGTCGCCGTCGTCTTCCCCGGGATCGAGCAGCGCTTCGACCCCGGCGTCGACGACCTCGCCGCGCACCTCGGCGTCGCGCCGCCCGACGTTGCCGGCGACGAGCACTCGGTTCTGCAGCGCGCGATCTCGCTGCTCGCCGTCGGCCGGCTCCTCGACGAAGCGCTGCGGCGTATCGGCGTCGCGCCGGCCGCGGTTGCCGGACACAGCATCGGCGAGTGGAACGCGATGATGTCGGCCGGGATGATGTCGGCCGCCGCGATGGACCGGCTCATCGCCACGATCGATCCCGCCGCGTTCTCGCTCCCGGGCTGCCTCTTCGCCGCGCTCGGCTGCGGCGCCGACGTCACGGCGGAGGTGATCGCCGGGCTCGACGGCGTCGTGATCTCGCACGACAACTGCCCGCATCAGTCGATCGTCTGCGGCGAGTCCGGCCCGATCGCTGCCGCAACGAAGCGCTTCGAGGAGCGCGGGATCCTCGTGCAGCTCCTCAACTTCCGGTCCGGCTTTCACTCGCCGCTGCTCGCACCGTACGTGCAGAACGTCGCCCGGGTGGCCGAGCTGCCGATCGGGCCGGCGCGTGTCCCGGTGTGGTCGGCGACCACCACCGCGCCGTTTCCGCACGATGAGGACGCGGCGCGCGAGCTCGTCCTCCGTCACCTCCTCGAACCGGTCCGCTTTCGCACGTTGATCGAGCGGCTCTACGACTCCGGCGTCCGCGCGTTCGTGCAAGCCGGCGTCGGCAGCGTGACCGGCTTCATCGACGACACGCTCGGCGGCCGCGAGCACCTCACGGTCGCCGCGAGCGCCGGCGGCCAGCCCGGTCTGCGTCAGTTGCGCCGGACCGCGGCGGCGCTGTGGGTCGAAGGCGCCGCGATTCGGTTCGATGCCTTTGCAACGCCGGCAACGCCGGCAACGCATCCGGTCCTCGTCGAGCTCGAAGCATTGCTCGCCGAGGCGGCCGACGCGGCGCGCACCGTAGCGGCGCGCTATGCGGCGCCGGCGCCGCGCTCGACGCGCTACCGCTGGACGCTGCGCATCGACGACATGCCCTACGTCGAGGATCATTGCCTGGTCCGGCAGGCCGCGGGCTGGCCGGTTCTCGCCGACCGCTGTCCCGTCGTCCCGCTCACGACGACGTTCGAGCTGATGCGCGACGTCGCGCGGAAGCTCGTCCCCGAACGCACGCCGATCGCGCTGCGAAACGTCGCCGCGCTGCGGTGGCTCGCGCTCGATCGCCCGCTCGACCTCGACGTCACCGCGACCTACGACGGCCGCGGCGCGGTCGAGGTCGACCTCGGCGGCTACGCGCGTGCGACGGTCGTGCTCGCCGACGGATATCCGGACGCGCCGCTCGGCGACACCGCGCCGTTCGTCAACGAACGCTGCGCGCCGGCGAACGCGGCGCAGCTGTACGCCGATCGATGGCTCTTTCACGGCCCGCGCTTTCAGGGCGTCACGGATGTCGGCCGGATGGGTGACGACGGACTGCGCGGGACCGTGCAGGTTCTCGAATCGCCCGGTGCGCTCGTCGATACGGCGGGCCAGCTGATGGTCTTCTGGATCATGGCCGCGCTCGACACGGACCGTTACGCATTGCCGGGCGGCGTCGCCGCGGTCGAGTACTTCGGCCCGCCGCCGCCCGCCGGCCACGCGATCGCAGCCACCGTGCGCATCCGTTCCGTCACGCCGCGCGTCGTCTATGCGGACCTCGAGCTCGCCGGGCGCGACGGCCGGGTCTACGCGCGCCTGAGCGGCTTCGAGAACCGGCGCTTCTCCACCGACGACGTCGTGTGGCCGGTGCTGACGTATCCCGAGCTGCACACGCTCGGCGACACGCAGCCCGGCGGCTGGGTCCGCCTCAGCGAACGATGGGCGGATGCGGCGAGCCGCGAGATGATCGCGCGGCGCTATCTCGGTGCGGCCGAGCGCGACGAGGATCGCGCGCGCGCCCCGCGCGGCCGCCGCCATTGGCTGATGGGCCGCATCGCCGCGAAGGACGCCGTGCGCCGGTGGCTCTGGGACCGCGGTGCCGGTCCGCTGTTCCCCGCGGAGGTCACGATCGTATCCGACGGCCGCGGCCGCCCGACGGTCAACGTCGCCGGATCGTCGCCGGTCGGCGTCTCGATCGCGCACAGCGGCGATCTCGCGGTTGCGATCGCCGGCGAGAACGCGGTCGGCATCGACGTCGAAGCCGTCGCGTCCCGCGATCCCGCGATGGAAGCGCTGGCGCTTACCGACGCCGAGCGCGTGCTGCTCGATCGCTTCGCGGCTCGCGATGTCGCGTTCACACGCTTCTGGGCCGCGAAGGAAGCCGTTTCCAAGGCGGAGGGCACCGGCCTCGAAGGACGGCCGACCGCGTTCACCGTCGTCGCGGCGGACCACGAGCAGCTTCGCGTTCACTGTGCCGGAAGCGCGCGCGAGTACGCCGTCGACACGACGCTCATCGACGGATCGCCGTCGTACGTCGTCGCGTGGACGCGCGGTGAGTTGAGCGCAAACCAGAACGTACCGACCTACGGAGGGACCATATCCTGCGAGACAACGCTGAAGAGCTCGTCTTCACGTACATCCGCCGGCACCTCGGCGCGGTGATCGGCGATCCCGAGCTGGCGTTCACGCCGGTCACGATGGAGACCACGTTCGGCGGTGACCTCGAGCTCGAGAGCATCGAGTTCGTCGCGCTCGCCGACCGCCTGCGCACCGAGTTCGGCGACCGCGTCAACTTCGTCGCGTTCCTCGCCGAGAAGAACGTCGACGACATCGTAGCGCTCACCGTCGGCGACGTCGTGCACTACGTCGCGGCCCGTGTTCCCGAAGGCACCGTGGAGAAGAGCGTTGGCTGACGTGCTCGCCAACGGCGTGCGGTTCCACGTCCAACGCCTCGGGCCGCCGCCCGAGGTGGCGCCGACCGGCGTGACGATCGTGCTGATCCACGGCTTGATCGTCGACGACTTGTCGAGCTACTACTTCACGCTGGCGAACCCGCTCGCGGCCGCGGGCCACGACGTGGTTCTCTACGACCTGCGCGGGCACGGTCTCTCAGCGCGTCCGGTGGACGGGTACACGCTGCGAGACGGAATCGCCGACCTCGACGAGCTCTTGACGGCGCTCGAGATCGACCGGCCCGTTCACCTCGTCGGCAACAGCTACGGCGGCGCGATCGCGATCGGGATGGCGCTGGAGCATCCGGAGCGCGTCGCCGGCGTCGCGATGATCGAGGGGCACTACGCGACCGCGGGGTTCGGCGAGGAGATGGCCGAGACGCTTCGGCTGGTGACCGTCGGCATCGAGGACGAGAAGTGGCGGAACTGGATCGAGTCGCGCGGGCGCAAGACGATGCGGCTCGCGCGCCGCGGCGTGACGCTGATCGAGGAGACGTCGATCTCCCAGGACGTGCTGGCGACGGTACCGCCGCAGGAGAGCGCGCTGCGGGCGCTGACGATCCCGCTGCTGGCGATCTACGGCGGCAACTCGGAGGTGCTCGAGCGCGGACGTGAGCTCGAACGGCTCGTCGCCGCAGCGCGGCTGATCGTGCTGCCCGACCTCGATCATCGCGTGCTGTTCAACACCGCGCCGTATCTGTGCCGCGTGCTGCTCTGGTGGTACGCCGGCGCGATCGGCGAGCCGCCGGCGTGGGTCCCGCCCGACGTCCCCTTCGAGCCGGCGCCGCTCAGCCGCGCGATGCTGCCGACGGCGTGAATGAGCCGCTTCCTCTTCGTCGTTCCGCCGTTGGCGGGACACGTGAACCCGACGGTCGCCGTCGGCGCGGAGCTCGCTGCGCGCGGCCATCGCGTCGCGTGGTGCGGGCACGCGGACGCCGTTGCGCGGCTGCTCCCGCCCGACGCTGAGCTCTTTGCGGCCGGCGACGCGCTCTCGTTGACGTCGATCGCCGGCCGTTCCGACGGGCTGCGCGGCGCCGAAGCGTTCCGCTTCCTCTGGAAAGACGTGATCGTCCCGCTCGGCGACGCGATGATCCCGTCGGTCGAACGCGCCGTCGACCGGTTCGCGCCGGACGTGCTCGTCGCCGACCTTCAGGCGATCGCGGGCGCGCTCGTCGCACGCCGCCGCGGGCTGCGCTGGGCGACGTCGGCGACGACGTCGTCGGAGCTCGCCGATCCGTTCGCGATCTTTCCGCTGTTCGGGGAGTTCGTCGACGCGGAGCTCAGGGCGTTCCGGCATCGCGCCGGGCTGGCCGACCTGGACGTGCCGCGCGACGACTTCCGCTTCTCCGAGGAGCTGGTCCTCGCATTCAGCACGCCGGCGCTGACCGGCGGCGGCCCGTATCCCGGCGCATGGCGCTTCGTCGGACCGGCGTTCGGCGCGCGGCCCGCGGGGACGGCGTTTCCGTGGCGGTGGCTCGATCCGCAGCGGCGGCACGTCCTCATCACGCTCGGGACGGTGAACGCGCAGAGCGGCGCGCGCTTTCTGTCGGCTTGCGTCGCTGCCGCGGCGCGCTTCGAACGCGTGCAGGCGATCGTCGTCGCACCGGACGGCGCGCTCGACCCGGTGCCGGCGGAGAACGTGCTCGTGCGATCGCATGTACCCCAGCTCGCGCTGCTGCCGTCCATCGACGCCGTCGTCTGTCATGGCGGGCACAACACGGTGTGCGAGTCGCTCGCGCACGGTCTGCCGCTCGTCGTCGCGCCGATTCGCGACGATCAGCCGATCATCGCACAGCAAGTCCTCGACGCCGGCGCCGGCGTGCGCGTGAAATACGGACGGGCCGGACCGGGCGAGATCGCCGGCGCGATCGAGACGGTCCTGGACGACGGCTCCTATCGCAACGCAGCGCAGCGCATCGCCGCGTCATTTCGCGCGGCCGGCGGTCCGCGGGCTGCCGCCGGGGCGCTGGAGACGCTCGTCGCGGATCCCGCCGCGGCGATCGTATCGTGAGCCGGGCCGTCGCGTTCCTCTTCGCGACCGTGTTTCTCGACATGCTGTCGTTCGGGATCGTCGCGCCGGTGCTGCCGAAGCTCGTCCTTTCCTTCACCGGCGGCGACACCGCTCGCGCGGCGGCGATCTTCGGCACGTTCGGGACGGTCTTCGCGCTGATGCAGTTCCTCTGCGCGCCGCTGCTGGGCGCGCTCTCGGATCGGTTCGGGCGGCGCCCAGTGATCGTGCTGTCGAATCTCGGGCTCGGCCTGGACTTCGTCGTGATGGCGCTCGCGCCGACGCTGGGCTGGCTCTTCGCGGGCCGCGTCCTCGCCGGGATCACGTCGGCGAACCTGACCACCGCGAACGCCTACGTCGCCGACGTCGCGTCGCCCGACGAACGCGCGGGAGCGTTCGGCGTGCTCGGGGCGGCGTTCGGCCTGGGATTCATCGCCGGTCCCGCAATCGGCGGCCTTCTCGGCAGCGTCCACGCACGATTGCCGTTCTGGTCGGCGGCGGCGCTCGGCGTCATCAACGCGGGATACGGTCTGTGCGTGTTGCCGGAGTCGCTGCCGCGCGAGCGCAGAATGCCGCTCGCCTTGCGGCGCATCAACCCGTTCGGTGCGCTCGCGTTACTCTGCTCGCGAAACGGGTTGCTCGCGCTCTCGACGATCGCGTTCGTGAGCATTCTGGCCGGTACCGTGCTGCAGAGCATCTACGTGCTCGACGTGAGCCGCCGATTCGGATGGGACGATCGCATCGTCGGCCTCTCGCTCGCAGCCGTCGGCATCTGCTCCGCCCTCGTGCAAGTCGCGCTGATGAAGCCGGCGATCAAGCGACTCGGCGAGCGCGGTACGATGGTCTGCGGCCTCGCCGGCGGCGCCGCGGGGATGGCGATCTTCGCCATCGCGCCGAGCGGCCCGACGTTCGCCCTCGGCATCCCGCTGATGGCGCTGTGGGGACTCGCGCCCGCCGCAGCGCAAGCGACGATGACGCGGCACGTCGGCCCCTCCGAGCAAGGCGCGCTGCAAGGCGCCATCACGAGCCTCGGCGCGCTGGCCGCGATCGGCGGCCCGCTGCTGTTCGCGATGATCTACGCGCGATCGCTCGGACCGGCGCCGTGGAACGTCGCCGGTGCAGGCTGGCTGCTCGCGACGGCGATGCTCGCAGCCGCGGCCTGCCTGGCGGCGCGAATGCCGGAGCCGCGCACCGTGTGACCGAAAGGAAGAGGATGCACGACGATCGCTCGCCCGCCGAAGAGATGGTTCACGAGCTCGGGATCGCGCCGGGCCTCGAAGTCGACGACAACCCGCTGCTCGAGCAGGCCCGCCGCAACGTCGCCGACACGGCGGACCGGTCGCGCGAGCGGACGCGCGAACAGCCGCACGACCCCGAGGAGGAGTCCGAGACCGACTAACCGTCCGCCGCAGCGAGGATGACGTGTGGCGGCGGCGGCGAGCGATGTGCGTCGTCGGCGTCGACGGCACGGCGGCGCAGCACGGCGCGCTGGTTCAACGAACCTTTGTCGGTGATCTCGCCGGCATCGAGCGACGGCGGCTCGGCGAGCAGCACGATGCGCTCGACGTGTGTCGCACTCCCTTCGTCGCTCCGCGCCAGTGACGCCAGTCGCTCGGCGACGTACGACCTGACCGCCGCGTCGTCGCCGATCGCGCGCGCCCGTTCGCCGTTGACGAACGCCAGCAGCGCGATCTCATTGCGATTCTCGCCGGAGACGACGACGTCGGTGAACAACGGCGCAAAATGCGCCAGCGCCCGCAGACGCAATGCGCCGACGCTGACCCACGTCCCGGTCGCGAGCTTGAAATCCTCGGCGATGCGCCCGTCGAAGACGAACCCGCGCCCGGCGTCGTCCGGATCGGCGAAGCGCAGCGCGTCGCCGATGCGATAGTAGCCCTCGTCGTCGAACGCCGCCGCCGTGAGCTCGTCGTTGCGCCAGTAGGCCGGCGTCACGTTCGGCCCGCGCAGGCGCAGCTCGAGCTTCTCGCCGTTGGGGACGAGCTTCAGCTCGACCCCCGGCATCGGGATCCCGACCGAGCCGGGGCCGTCGGCTTGCCAGCACGCGGCGAGCGCGGCGGGCGCCGTCTCCGTCGAGCCGAGGCTGGTCGTGATGAAGACGCCGCCGCCGGTCTGGTCGCGCGAGAGCTGCTGCAGCGCGTCCCAGACGTTCGGCGCGATCGCGGCGCCGGCGTAGAACAGCATCTGCAGCCGCGAGAAGAACCGCTCCCGCAACGCGCGATCGACGCGCAGCGCACCGACGAGCATGTCGAAGCCGCGCGGGACATCGAAGTGCACGGTCGGTGCGACCTCGGCCAGCGTTCGCAGCGTCTCCTCGAAGAGCACCGGCGTGAGCGGCCGCCCGCCGCTGATGTGCAGCGTCCCGCCGTTGTTCAGCACCAGCCCGAAATTGTGGTTGCCACCGAAGGTGTGGTTCCACGGCAGCCAGTCGACGATCACCGGCGGCTCGTCGGCGAGGAACGGGAAGGTCTGCCGAATCATCTGCTGGTTGCTGCACAGCATCCGCTGCGTGTTGACGACGCCTTTCGGCGTCCCGGTCGAGCCCGAGGTGAAGAGCACCTTCGCGACCGTATCGGGACCGAGGCGCGAGCGCGCGAGGTCTACCGCGTCCGTCGGCTCCGTCGCGAGCAGATCGGCGAACATGGTCGCCGCGCGGTCTCCCGGCGGCGCGCCCGAGACGACGATCTCGACGCCGCCGGGGACTGCGGCGGCCAGCGCGCCCCCGTACTTCTCGCCGCTCGACGCGTAGACGACCGCCGGCGTGAGCTGCGCGACGACGTCGCGCAGCTTCGCGAAATCCGTCGACATCAACGAGTACGCCGTCGAGATCGGCGCGTGCGGGACGCCGGCATACTGTGCCGCGAGGCCGAGGATTGCGTGGTCGATGGCGTTCTCCGAGAGGATCGCCAGCGGCCGTTCGACGCTCACGCCACGGTCGAGCAACTCCTGCGCGACGGCGCGCACGTCGCGCAGCTTCG
>DASYFS010000515.1:0-7243 GCA_036498305.1 Candidatus Elarobacter sp.
GCGACCACCGTTGTTGGCGCGAGCCGGGTCGAGCGCAACGCCACCGAGCTCGACGCCACGAGGAGGGGTCGACCCTCGACTGCGCTCGGGCCGACGACGAGGGTCCTCGACAAGCTCGGGATGACGGTTAGGCGGGCCTACCCGGTTTTGCGTATATAGCCGGCCCCTCCGAATCCGTAGCGTGGTCCTTGAGGAGGACCACACATGTCCACACGTTTGGCGGCCGTTGCCGCGATGATCGGCGTCCTGGCGGCCGGCTGCTCCGGCAGCCGCGGCGCCGGCACCATGCTCCCCGGCGTCTCGAATAGCGCCGGGACGAGCTCCGTGACGGTCAGCCCGCGCGGCGCCCACAGCACCCGCGGCAAGAGCGCCGTCACCGCGTCCCCCGGCTGGGTCGCGACCGAGACCAGCGCCATGGCGATCAGCGGCGCGTCCGATCTCGGCGCGCTGAGCCCCACCCAGCCGATCGACGTCGTGCTCGGCCTGCAGATGCAGAACGTCGACGCGGTCAAGTCGCTGATCGCCTCCGGTCAGACGATCGACGAGTCCACGTTCGTCGCGCAATACGCCCCGACGTCGGCGCAAGTCTCAGCCGCCGTTTCGTATCTCCAGAGCCAAGGCTTCACCAACGTCGCGGCCGAGCCGAACAACATGCTCGTCCTCGCAACCGCGAGCGCGGCGGTCGTGCAGAAGGCGTTCAACACGTCGCTGCACTCGTTCAGCCTCGGCGGCCAGACGTTCTTCGCGAACACGCAGCCCGCGTTCGTCCCCACCGCGCTCGGCGGCAACGTCGTCGCGGTGCTCGGCCTGACGAACTTCGCCGGACTGCACGCCTCGCTGCCGACGCAGCCGGCACCCGCCGGCCTGCTCGGCGGAACCTTCGATGCCTCCGGCAACCCGACGCCCGACGCGTGCACGAAGAACGTCAACACGACGACCGGCGCGCCGGTCTGCCCGCGCTTCTACGATCCGGCAACTTACAGCATCGCCTACGACGTCGGCTCGACCGCGCCGGCGCGCAACGCGCAGATCGCCATCTTCACCGTCGGCAACCCGGCCGGTGCGATCGCCGACTTCCGCGACAACGAGAAGCGCTTCGGGATGCCGCAGGCTCCGCTCACCGTGGTCAACGTCGAACCGCCGACCGCCGATGTGAGCGGTCAGGGTGAATGGACGCTCGACCTCACCTACTCGCAGGCGCTGTCGTACCAGCCCCGCGACTACATCCTCTACAACGCCGCCACGTTCTCGTTCAAGGACCTCACCGTCTCGCTCAACCGCTGGGCGAGCGCGAACAAAGCGAAGGTGATGAACGCGTCGGTCGGCGGCTGCGAGGTCTTCCCGTATCAGAGCGGCGACATGCTCGTCGGCGACATGATCCTCGTCGAGGCTGCGGCGCAAGGTCAGACGCTCTTCGCTTCGACCGGTGACACCGGCGGCTACTGTGGTGTGGGCGGCGTGCCGCCGAACGGCGGCGTCGGCGGCGTGCCGATGGTCGAGTATCCCGCGGCGTCACCGTACGCCGTCGCCGTCGGCGGCACCGATCTGTTCAGCAACGTCGATGGAACATATCTCGGCGAAGACGCGTGGCAGTCGGGCGGCGGCGGGCTCTCGCAGTTCGAGTACGCGCCGTCGTGGGAAAGTCCGGCGCAGCCCGTCGGGACGACGCCGGCCGGACTGACGTTCCGCGGCCTTCCCGACGTCGCGATGGACGCCGGGCTCGAGACCGGTGCGCTGCTGTGGCAGAGCGGGGTCGAGTACATCACCGGCGGGACGAGCCTCGCCTCGCCGCTTGCCGCCGGAACGTACGCGCGGATGCAGAGCCTGCACGGCAATCGGCTTCCGTTCGCGCCGATCAGCCTCTACCGGACCTTCACGTCGAGCGCAGCGACGCAGATCGGCGGTCCGCCGGAGACCGAGCTGATCGGACCGTTCCACGACATCCTTTCGGGCACCAACGGCCTCTACACCGCGCTGCCCAAGTACGACTACACCACGGGCCTCGGGTCGCTCGACGTCGCGCGTCTCGCCACGGCGCTGCAGTAGGGAGAACGTGATGAAGATTCGACTGATTGCCCTCACCCTCGCCACCGGGCTGGCGGCGACCGCGTGCGGCGGCGGCGTCTCACACCTGCTGCCGAACGGCATCAGCAACGGCGCCAGCGGCGTTACGCGCAGCACACGCTCCGCCGTCGTCGCGCCCGCCGGCTGGGCGACGACCGCGACGCTCGGCGCGGTCATCCCGAGCGCAACCGACAAAGGTGCGCTCGCGGCGACGACGCCGATGACCGTGCGCGTCGGCCTCAACCTCCACAACGAACAGGCGCTCGCGTCGCTGATCGCGTCGCGTCAGACGATCTCGCCGTCGCAGTTCGACGCCCAATTCGGGCCGACGTCGAGCGAGGTCCAGCAGGTCGTCTCGTATCTCACCGGCCAGGGCTTCACCAACGTCACGACGAGCGCGCAACTCGTCAGCGCGAACGGCACCGCGGCGACGGTCGCCAAGGCGTTCAACACCTCGCTCGAGGCGTATACGCTCAACGGACAGAGCGTCTACGTCAACACGCAGCCGGCATTCGTGCCGGCCTCGCTCGGCGGCATCGTCAGCGCCGTGCTCGGTCTGAACAATGCCGCGAAGATGAGCGTCACGCCGAAGCGCACGACCCCCGGCGCGATCTCGTGCTTCCCGCAGACGCTTCCCAACGGTTCGTGCATCCCGGTCTTCGACGCCGGCAGCGTGCAGAAGTTCTACGACGCCGGCGGGACCGCCGCCGCGACGGGGACGACGATCGCGGTGATCGCCGAAGGCAACGTCTCGGGGACCGTCAGCGACCTCAGGTACGCGGAAACCCAACAAGGCCTGCCGCAGGTGCCCGTCAGCGTCGTCACCGTCGGTCTTCCCAGCGCCGACACGGCGGGCGCCGCCGAGTGGGATCTGGATACGCAGAGCTCGACGGGGATGGCGGGCAACGTGAAGATGCTCTACATCTACGCGACGACGTCGCTGACGGACTCCGACATCGCCAACAATTACAGCCACTGGGTCGGCGCGCACGTCGCGCAGCTCGGCAACTCGTCGTTCGGCGAGTGCGAGTATCAGGCGTTCCTCGACGGCTCGATGAAGGTCGACGACCACCTGTTCATGCAGGGCGCGGCGCAGGGCCAGACGATGTTCGTCTCGACCGGCGACACCGGCTCGTCGTGCGCGCTCGCGCCGACGAACGGCGCGCCGGGCTCCGGGCCGCCGATGGTCGAGTATCCCGCAGCGTCGTCGTACGCGGTGGGCGTCGGCGGCACGACCGTCGTCGCGAACGGCGATGCGTCGTACTCCGGCGAGGCGGCGTGGAACGCCGGCGGCGGCGGGCTCTCGCAGTTCGAGAACTCGACGAGCTGGCAGCAGGCGACGATCCCGACCAGCACCGGTGCCGCCGCGACGAACCTGCGCGGACTGCCGGACATCGCGATGGCCGCCGACGCCAACGCCGGCGCGTACAACGTCTACGGCCAGAACATCCCCGGCGTCGGCGCGTGCCCGAGCGGCTGCGGGATCGGCGGGACGAGCGAAGCCTCACCGCTCGCGATGGGATCGTACGCGCGCCTGCTCACCGCGCATCCGACGCTCGGCTTCGCGGCGCCGCAGTTCTATCAGAATTTTCTCGAGAACCAGAACAGCACGTCGACGGTCAACGGTCCTCCTCCGACTCAGACCCTCGGCGGCTACCATGACATCATCACCGGTGCCAACGGCGCGTACACCGCGCTCCCGGGGTACGACTACACCACGGGTCTCGGAACGCTCGACATCACCGTGATGAGCAGTCAGATCGGGCACTAGCCCACCCACCAGCTGGTTCGCGGGGGAAACGAATCGGCGTCGGCCTTACGGCCGGCGCCCCTTCGTGTTACGGAAGATGAATCGAAAGGTCATGGAACGCGACGACGCGATCGTGGCGAAACTCCACGTCGAACCGGTCCATCGGCACGCGGTCGTAGCGCCACACCGGCTCACGCTGCATCGTGGCGACCAGACCGCGTTCCGTCGGATAACCGAATCGCCACATGACCTCCTCGCGAGACTCGCCGAGGTGCAGCTCGCTGAACTGCGCGGGCGGATCGCGGAAGCGCAGCGACGGCGGTTTGCGGGTCGTGATCGTTTGGTCGACCTGATCGTCGGCGAGGACCAGCGCCGGACACGGACCCTTCGGGGTACCCTGGCCGTAGTTGTGCCAGCGAGTCGGCTCGGGCGAGGTCACGATGAACCGGAGCGGACGGACGGCGTCGAACGCGGTCAATGCCGCGGACGGCCAAGCTGTCGTCGTGCCGCGTGCCAGCGGGGCGACGCCGCGATCGCGCACGACGCCGCGCACGACGAACCCCTGATCCGCGCGAAAGCCGGCGACCCACCGCGGCGCGCAGCCCAGCGCGACGCCGCCGTACGCGTAGACGGTCTTTCCGACGAAGCGGCGGCGCACGCCGTCCAGCGCGGGATCGTGGGTCGATACGGCGCGCCCCGTGACAGCCGGAAGCGCGAGAATCGCAGCGGCCGCAACGAGAACGGCCGAGAACACCCCTCGACTCACAGGAAGAACGTGCGACGCGGATTCGGCGCGCCCTTCGGTGAGCGGGGATAGGAAAACTCGCTCGGTCGCGGGGATGAGCACGCGATGAGGCGGGTGCTCGCGGCAACGCTGGTTACCGTGGCGATTCTTTCGACCATGGCGTGGGCGGCATCGGATCGCCCGACGGCGATCGAGTACGGCTCGCGTGAGGCTGGTATCGGCGCCGTGCTCGGCCGTGGACTCGACGCTCGCAACACGCCGAGCGCCGTCGCGGTCACGAGCGACGGTGCCGTGTGGTTCCGCGAGAGTTTCACGTGGCATCCGCGCGTCGCGCGCTTCGGTCCCGACGGCTCATTCCGCGAGTTCTGGGATCCGTTCTTCGACCTCCGCGGCTGGTACCGGCCCGGTGGAATGATCGTCGACGATCGAGGTGCCTTTACCGCCGACGGTGACGGGGTTGTGCTCGGGCCGGTCCGGGGAGGCGGCGCTGATACGTTCGTTACGCGGATGGGCCCCGACGGATCGCTGCGGCGCCGCGCCGCAGCCGGCTGCACGGTCGCGGGAAATCGGACCACGATCATGATGAGGACGTTCGTCTGCTTCGCCTCACCGCGGGCCGTACCGCCTGCGCTGCCGAATGCGAACTGGGCGACGCGCGGGCCGCGCGGCGACGTCTGGTTCACCGACGCCGAGCACAGCCTAATCGGCCGCGTGCGTCCGGACGGAACGCAAACGATCTTCACCCGCGGGCTCACGCGCTGGCACAGCGGACCGCAGTTCATCACGACGGGCCCGGACGGCAACATGTGGTTCACCGAGATCCGCGACCGCGTCGGACGCATCACGCAAGACGGGCGGATCACCGAGTTCTCCCGCGGCATCCCGCACCGCGCCTCGCTCGGCGGGATCATCGCCGGCCGCGACGGCAACCTCTGGTTCACGCTCTATCATGGGATGGTGCTGGGAAAGATCACCGTCAATGGCGCGGTGACCCTGTACCACGATCTCGTCTATCCGTCCGACGGACACGATTTCGACCCGGTGGCGATGATCGTCCGCGATCGGGAGGGTCGGCTCTACTACAACGAGGGCCAAGCGGGTCGGATCGCGAGGGTCACCATTTCGACAAAGGTCGCTCGATAAGGCGTGGCCTCGCGAAGGCCCCGCGTCTTTTCCGTTCGAAGCGAACTGGTCGATGCCGGTGGGACGGAACACAGCTTGGAGTGGGGAGGGAGCTCGACCGTGAGCGCCCAGGAGTACGTGAGCGCGGAGGCGGGCGTCTGGTCGCCGTACGTGCAGCGGGCGGGGAACGCGTTCGACGCGCTCTGCGCGTCGTTGCAGCCGGAGATCGCCCGCCTTATCGGGTTGTACGAGGAGAAGCGGTCCGCGCTGATCCCGATGGCGCACCTGTTCCAGGAGCACGAAGGCTACGTCTCGAGCGACGCGATCGCGGCGATCGCCTATCACGTCGGCGAGACCGAGGCGACCGTCGAGTCGACGGTCTCGTTCTACACGCTGCTGTTCCGCAAGCCGGTCGGTCAGTACATGGTCCAGATCTGCCGCAACCTCTCGTGCCTGCTCAACGGCGCCGAGGAGATGATGGACTACGCCCGGCAGCAGCTCGGGATCGGGCACCTGGAGACGACGGCCGACGGGCTCATCTCCTATGAAGAAGTCGAGTGCCTGGCGGCGTGCGACCGCGCGCCCTGCGCGCAGGTCAACCTCGAATTCGTCTACGACCTGACCCGCGAGAAGATCGACGCGATGATTGCGGCGATAAAGGGCGGGACCTACGAGATCAAGCCACTCGTGCAGACCGTGAAACCGGAGAAAACCTGGCGCGTCGAAGCGGACACCGGTCGCAAGTCGGCCGGCGGGATGAACGTCGAGGATTCCAACAACGCGGGCGGGATCGGCGACCGCAGCGGGATCGCGATGTTCGACCTCATCGTCGGCAAAGCGAAGTACGAGTCGCGCTCCAATGAACGCCTGATCCGCGAAACGGCGCTGAAGCCCGAGCTCTCCGAGAACGGACACCACTAGCATGGCGGACGTGATCACGCCGGTCCTCACCAAGGGGATCGGCGAGCTAAACTTGCGCGACATTGCGGTCTATCAGCAGCAGGGCGGTTACGAGCAGCTCAAGCGCGCCGTCACGGCGATGACGCCGAAGGACGTTGCCGACCTCTGCAACGGCTCGAACCTGCGCGGCCGCGGCGGCGCAGGTTTTCCGACCGGGCGCAAGTGGTCGTTCCTGCCGAACAACGGGCGGCCGCGCTACATGGTCTGCAACTGCGACGAGGCGGAGCCCGGCACGTTCAAGGACCACATGCTGCTCGAGGAGACGCCGCACCAGATCATCGAGGGGATCCTCATCGGCGCCTACGCGATCGGCTGCGAGCACGCGTATATCTACATCCGCGGCGAGTTCAAGCGCGGCTTCGAGATCATGCGCGACGCGGTGCAGCAGGCGCGCGACGCCGGGTTCCTCGGCGACAACGTCTTCGGTACCGGTAAGCGGCTCGAGTTCACCATCCACCGCGGCGCAGGTGCGTACATCTGCGGCGAAGAGACGGGACTGCTCAACTCGCTCGAGGGCAAGCGCGGCGAGCCGCGGCTCAAGCCGCCGTTCCCGGCCGTCAAAGGCTTGTATGGCGAACCGACCGTCGTCAACAACGTCGAAA
>DASYFS010000516.1:0-1797 GCA_036498305.1 Candidatus Elarobacter sp.
GCAAATGAGGCTCCGAACCGGCCGGGTCGGACCTACTTTGAAGGGCCCAGCTAGGCGGCCAGATTGCGCTCGCACGTGATGCCGCCCGGCAGGGAGGAGCTTCGCGCCCCCGGGTGAAGGCCCGCGGACCTCTCACGTAACGCAAGGAGGGCTGCCGATGGAAGACATCGCGCGCCTCAGGAACGTCGCCGTCGTCGGGCCCCACCACGCGGGCAAGACGACGTTGGTCGAAGCCTTGCTCGCACACTGCGGGGCAATCCCGCGGAGGGGGTCCGTCCGCGACGGGACGACGACCACCGACTGTGAGCCCGAAGCGATCGGCCATCTCCAATCCGTCTGCGTCGGTTTCGCGCACGCCAACTGCGGCGAGATCGACCTCAACCTCGTCGACACCCCCGGGTTCGTCGACTTCTTCGAAGAAACCAAGACCGTTCTCGCTGCCGCCGACGCCGCGGTGATCGTCATCGACGCCGAACCGGAGCGCGTCGCGCAGACGGCGGCGATCGTGGAGTACATCGAGATGCGGAAGATGCCGCATCTCTTTTTCGTCAACAAGCTCGATCGGCCGGGCGCACAATTTTTCGCGACGCTCGCCGCGCTGCGCGAAGCGTACGGACCGCACGTCGTCGCGACCCACCTGCCGACGGGCGAAGGCGAGCACTTCTCCGGCTACGTCGACCTCGCGTGCCGCAAGGCGTTCAAGGTCAACGGCAACATCACCGAGATCGAGATTCCGAGCGCGATCGCGGCGCAGGTCGATGCGCAGCGGACGGTGCTGCTCGAGGCGCTCGCCGACTTCGACGACACGCTGATGGAAGAGCTGCTCGACGGCAAGGATCCCAGCCAAGACGAGATCGACCGCGACCTGTGCGACGACTGCGCGCACGATCAGATCATCCCGGTCCTCGTCGGGGCCGCCGAGAAGAACGCCGGCGCGTGGGGGCTCGTCGACGCGATCACGCGGATGTTCCCCTCACCCGCGACCGAGCCGCGCAACGACGTCGACGGCCGACCAGTAACGCCGCGCGAAGACGGTCCGGTCGTCGCGCAAGTCGTCAAGACGATGATGCACCCGCAGCAGGGCAAGCTCTCCGTCGTGCGCGTCTTCACCGGGAAGCTCACGCAGCAGACGCAGCTCGTCGACGCGTCACGCAACAATGCGCCGGTCCGGCTCTCCGGGATCGTGCGGCTGTTCGGCAAGAAGCAGGAACCGGTCACCTCGGCCGGACCCGGCTCGATCGTCGGGCTCGCACGGCTCGAGAACGTCGCGACCGGCGACACGCTGACGAGCCCGAACGCGGGCGTCCTCATGCCCACCGTGCCGCTCTCCGAGCCGCTCTTCGCCGTCGCGATCGCGCCGGCGCAGCGGCTCGATGAAGCGAAGCTCTCGCAGGCGCTCGCGCGCTTGATCGACGAGGACCCCGCGCTGCGCGTCGCGCGCGCCGACTTCACCAACGAGCTGCAGCTCCTCGGCAGCGGCGAGACGCACGTCTCGACGGCGACCGAAAAGCTCGCGCGCAAGTACAACGTCGACGTCAAGACGCACCCGCCCTCGATCGCGTACCGCGAGACGATCCAAGGCGCAACCGAGATCCACTCGCGCTACAAGCACCAGACCGGCGGGCACGGTCAGTTCGCCGACGTGCGGCTGCGCTTCGAGCCGCGCGATCGCGGCCACGGCGTCACCTTCGAAGAGAAGATCGTCGGCGGCGTCGTTCCGCGGCAGTTCTTCCCCGCGGTCGAGAAAGGCGTGCGCGAAGCGCTCGCAACGGGCGGACCGCACGGCTTCCCCGTCAC
>DASYFS010000517.1:0-2087 GCA_036498305.1 Candidatus Elarobacter sp.
AGCCCTTTGATGTCGGAGGGGGTCGAGGGCGCGAGGATCGTCAGCCCGGGGACGTGGTAGAACAGCGCCTCGATCGAGACCGAGTGCGAGAGCGCGCCGCGGACGCCGCCGCCGTACGGCGTGCGGATCACCATCGGGCAGGTGTAGTCGCCGTTGCTCCGATAGCGCGTCTTCGCCGCCTCCCCGACGATCTGGTTGAACGCCGGATAGATGAAGTCGGCGAACTGGATCTCGGCGACCGGCCGCAGCCCTTCCATCGCCATCCCGATCGCGACGCCCACGATCGACGCCTCGGCGAGCGGGGTGTCGATGACCCGCTGCGGGCCGAACTCCTCGAGGAAGCCTTTGGTGATGAGGAAGACGTTGCCGCGCGCGCCGACGTCCTCGCCCATGATGAGCACGCGCTCATCGCGCTCGAGCGCGTCGTGGAGCGTGGTGCGCACCGCCTCGACGTTGGTCATCACGGTGGCGCCGGTCTGCTGGGCGGTGGCGGTCATGCCTGAGGTCACTCCTGCCACGGGCGGTAGTCGCCCGCGACGACGTTGGTGTACAGGCTCTGCGCGGTCGGGTCCGGCTGCGCTTCGGCGGCGTCGGTCGCCTCAGTCGTCTCGCGCAGCACGTCCCCACGGAGCTGCTTCGCGGCGGCGGCGTCGATCACGCCGGCTTCGATCAGCACCTGCTCGAAGCGCGGGACCGGATCCATCTTGCGATGCGCCTCGATCTCGTCGCGCGACCGGTAGGTGCGGTCGTCGTCGTCGGTCGAGTGCGAGAGGAAGCGATAGCACTTCGCCTCGACGATCGACGGGCCGCCGCCGTTGCGCGCGCGGCTCATCGCCTCGTTCATCGCCGTATAGACGGCGATCGGGCTGAAGCCGTCGCAGACGACCCCGGGGATCCCATAGCCCGGCGCCTTGTCGGCGACGTTGGCGACCCGCATCTGCATCGATTGCGGCGTCGAGATCGCCCACTCGTTGTTCTCGACCAGGAAGACGATCGGGAGTTCCTGGACCGCGGCATAGTTGACCGACTCGTGCCACTCGCCCTGACTGGTCGCGCCCTCGCCCGTCGGCGCCAGCACGGCCCGTCCGCTCTCGCGGCGGTACTTGAACGCTGCCGCGATCCCGACGGCGTGGGTGCAGTGGCCGGCGATGATCGAGGAGATCGAGGCGACGCCGAGGTCCTTGTTCGTGTAGTGGTTCGGGAACTGACGGCCGCCGTTGCGGTCGCTCTGGCGCGCGAACAGCGAGGAGAGGATCTCGTACGGGGTCATCCCGACGCCCAGCGCGAGCCCGAGGTCGCGGTAATACGGTACGAGGACGTCGCGGCCGCGCGCAAACGCCATCGCCGCCCCGGCCTGGACCGCCTCATGGCCCTCGGAGCCGAGCGCGAACGGGATCTTCCCCTGGCGGTTCAGCTGGAAGCCGCGGTTGTCGAGCTGGCGCTGGAGCAGCATGTTGCGGAGCATCGCGACGAGCTGTTCGTCGGTCAGACCCGCGCGGTCGAGCTCTTGCGCCCGCGTGGTCGTGGTCTTCGCCATCGAGGGTCCCCGGACGGGTGGAGAGTGAGAACCGCGGATACTCGGGCGCCGGACGGGCGGACTCCTGCGGCACGCCCGACTCGAGCATCCGTTTGCCGGGCAATACCCGCGGGAACCACATTGTCAACAAGCTGCCGTCCTGACCGAACGGAGGGTTTTGCACACGATGGCAACGAGCCGCAAAAAGTCCGCCAAGAAAACCGCAAAGAAGACCGCCTCGCCGCGCAAGGCGGTGAAGAAAGCCGCCGGAGCCGTCAAGAAGACGGCATCGCGGGTCAAGAAGACCGCGTCGCGGGTGAAGAAGACCGCGTCCAAGGCGAGAAAGGCCGCCGGCGGCGCCGCCGTCAAGGTCGAGCGCACCGCGAAGAAGACCGCCAAGGGCGCCCGCCGTGTCGGCGGCGCGCTGGAGACGGCCGGAGAGATGCTCGTCGCGGGTGCCGCCGTCGTCGAGGAGCTGACGGCCCGCGCAAAGCGCGCCGGCGCCGGCGCCAAGAAGAAGGCAAAGGCATCCGCGCCGCGCGGCGGCCGCCGCAAAAAGGCAACAGCCTAA
>DASYFS010000518.1:0-1908 GCA_036498305.1 Candidatus Elarobacter sp.
GGTGGCGGCGATCGCGTCGCCGAGCTCGTCGATCTCCGCGCACATCCGCTCGCCGAATGAGGCGCTTCCCTCGCGCATCAGATCCTGCGTCCCGGCGAAGTCGAGCGACGCGCAGATGCGGCCGGAAAGCCGTTCCGCGGCGTCGGCGAAGGCGCCGGTCGGCGCGCCGGAGAGGCGGTGGAGCGCGGTATCGACCTGGCGCGCGCAATAGCGCAGCGAACGCGGAAAGTTCGCCGAGAGCGCGAGGAACGCGAGCGCTTCAGCCGGATCCGACGACTGACCGCGCGCGCGGGCAAACGGCGCGCTCGCGCAGCACGCCTCGAGGATGAGATGCCACACGTGCGGCCCGTCGTCGGGGCCGATCTGGCGCAGCACCCGCGCCGTCATCCGCGCGCGTTCGAGCGAACGGCCGATGCGCAGAAACTCCCAGCCGTCGTCGTGCGCGAGCGTCGCATCGCACAGCCCGCCGAAGGCTTGCGCCGTATCGCGGATGCTGCGCAGGAACGACGAAGCGCCGTCCGGGCCGATCGCCCGCGGCGACTGCGCCTCGACGAACAGGTAGAGCCCGTTGACGCACTCCCACACTTCGGTCGTCAGCTCGGCGCGGACGCCGATCGCGTTCTGCCGCGCGATCCGCACGCAGGCCGCAACCGAGAGGCGCGTCTCGGTCCCGAAGACGATCTCTTCAAAGGCGGTGCCGCGCGGCGAGAGCACTGCCTCGTCGGGCGGCTCGATCGCGGCGACCCGGTACACCGAGCGCCAGCGCTCCGCGGCGTCGGCGTGATGGTCGACCGCCCGTGTCGCGGTGACGTCGACGAGGCGCGCGAGATCTTCGGCACGCTCGACGTTGCGGGCCATCCAGTAGAGCGACTCGGCGACGCGGCTGAGCATCAGTCCGGCAGAACCCAGGTGTCTTTCGAGCCGCCGCCCTGCGACGAGTTCACCACCAGCGATCCCTCGGTGAGCGCGACCCGCGTGAACGCGGCGGCGGGGACGTCGACGGTGTCGCCCGCGAGCAGCGCGAACGGCCGCAGGTCGACGTGCCGCGGCGCGATCCCGTGCTCCGTGACGGTGGGGTGCGAGGAGAGTGTTACGACGGGCTGCGCGACGAACTCGCGCGGATTGCAGCGGATCGCGTCGGCGAACTCGGCCCGCTCCGCGGCGCTGCTCATCGGCCCCATCAGCATCCCGTAGCCGCCCGACGCGCCGGTACGCTTCACGACCAGCGATTCGAGGTTGGCGAGAACGTGCTGGCGCTGCGTGTCGACGGAGCAGTCGAAGGTCGGGACGTTCGCGAGAACGGGCTCCTCGCCGAGAAAGTAGCGGATCATCGCGGGGACGTACGGGTAGATCGCCTTGTCGTCGGCGACGCCGGTGCCGACGGCGTTGGCGAGCGTCACGTTCCCGGCGCGGTAGGCGTCGAACAGTCCCGGGACGCCGAGCGTCGAGTCGGCGCGGAAGTAGAGCGGGTCGATGAAGTCGTCGTCGACGCGGCGGTAGATGACGTCGACCCGCCGCAATCCGCGGGTGGTCTTCATGTAGACGAAGTTGTCGCGCGCGATGAGATCGCTGCCCTCGACGAGCTCGACGCCCATCCGGCGCGCCAGCAGCGTGTGCTCGAAGTACGCGCTGTTGTAGATGCCGGGGGTGAGGATCGCGATCGTCGGCTCGCCGACGTTCGCCGGCGCGGCGGCGAGCAGCGCGGCGTGCAGCCGGCGCGGGTAGTCGTCGACCGGCAGCGGGTCGTACTTGTCGAACAGCCTCGGAAACGCGCGCTTGAGCACGTCGCGGTTCTCGAGCACGTACGAGATCCCCGACGGCGTGCGCAGGTTGTCTTCGAGCACGTAATACGTGCCGTCGCGTCCGCGAATCAAGTCGCATCCGGAAACGTGAATGTACACGTCGCGC
>DASYFS010000519.1:0-6155 GCA_036498305.1 Candidatus Elarobacter sp.
GCGTGGAACGTCGTCTCTTCCGAGCTGTCGTGGCGTGAGAACGGCCAGTGGCGCAGCCGGTCGGCGGCGTCGTTGACGACGAGCGTCGAGTCGGCCCAGCGGAACTCGATGTGGATCTCGCCCGGCGCGTGGTGCGCGCAGTTGCCGATCAGCTCGCCGTAGACGGCTTCCGCGGCATCGAAGTCGCTCGCCGGATGGCCGTACGCTTCGAGATAGTCACGAAACGCGTGCCGTAACCGGGCCGCTTCACGCGCCTCGCGCGCGTGCAGGCTCCAGCGGTGCTCGTCGTCTTCCAAGCGCAGGCGGCCGGTCTCGAAGTGCTCGAGCTCCAGCGGCGCGCGGTCCAACGTGGTCGCCATACAGCCTCCTTCACCCGCCGGGGTGGATGCGTCTGCGGACCGTGCTGCGAAAGGCGGGCCGTATGTATGCCGCTCGGGCGACCGCGATCCCTTCGTCGATCCGGGCAGCCGTCGCGATCGGCGCGGCGCTGCTGGTCGCGTTTATCGTGCTTCCGCTCGCCGCGCTGGTGGCGCATCTGCCGCCGCAGCGCGTTGCGGCGGCCCTCGCGACGCCGGGCGCGCTCGCTGCCCTGCGGCTCTCCGGGTTGACGACGGCTTGCTCGCTCGCGCTCACGCTCGTCTTGGGGACGCCGCTCGCGTACGTTCTCGCGCGCGGGCGGTTTCCGGGCCGCGCCGTCGTCGACGCGATCGTCGACCTGCCGATCGTCGTTCCGCCCGCCGTCGCCGGTCTCGCGCTGCTCTTCGTCTTCGGCCGCGCCGGCTGGTTCGGTCCGCTGCTCGGCGCGGTGCACGTGCAGATCGCGTTCACCACCGCGGCGGTCGTCCTCGCGCAACTCTTCGTCGGCGCGCCGTTCTACGTGCGCGCCGCGCGCGCGGGGTTCGCCGCCGTCGATCGCAGCGTCGAGGAAGCGTCGGCGACGCTCGGGATGGGTCCGCTGCGGACGTTCGCGCGGATCACCGTCCCGCTCGCCGTCCCCGCGCTCGCGGGCGGTGCCGTGCTCGCGTGGGCTCGCGGTCTCGGCGAGTTCGGTGCCACGATCATGGTCGCGGGGAATCTGCCGGGCGTCACGCAGACGCTCCCGCTCGCCGTGTACCTCGGCCTCGAACAGGGCGACGTCGACCTCGCCTCGGCGCTCGCGCTCGTCCTCGTCATCGTCGCGCTGATCGTCGTCGCACTGGTGCGGGTGCTGGAACGGCGCGCCGCGTGATCGAGCTTGCGATCCGGCGGCGGCTGCGCTCGTTCACGCTCGACGTCGCGGCGCGCTTCCCGGCCGGCGTCACCGTCGTCGCCGGGCCGAGCGGTGCGGGGAAGACGACGCTGCTGCGCGCGATCGCCGGACTTGACCCGCCGGATACGGGCCGCATCGTCCTCGACGGTGAGGTGCTCGACGACGGCCGGCGGCACGTTCCGGCGTTCCGGCGCGAGATCGCCTACGTCTTTCAGGAGTACGCGCTCTTCCCGCACCTCGACGTTGCCGCGAACGTCGGCTACGGCCTCGCCGCGCGCGGCGTCGCGCCGGCGCGGCGCACCGCGCTCATCGCGGACTGGCTCGAGCGCCTGGGGATCGCCCCGCTCGCGGCGGCGCGCCCCGGCGCGCTTTCCGGCGGCGAGCGCCAACGGGTCGCGCTTGCGCGCGCGCTTGCCTGGTCACCGCGCGCGGTCTTGCTCGACGAGCCGTTCTCCGCGCTCGACGACGCGACGCGCGGCGGCGTCCGCGACGCGGTGCGCGCGACCCTCGCCGGGCTGGACGTTCCGGTGCTGCTCGTCACCCACGATGAGGAAGACGTCGCGGAGTTCGCAGCGCCGGTGCTGCGGCTCGCGGAGGGAAAAGAGAACGGCGCCGTCCACCGTGTGTCGGTGCGGACGGCGCCGTGAGCTCTGAGGGCATGGCGCGGTGTAGTGCTGAAGGCCCCTCGCGCCCTGGGTTACCCGTGATCTCTTTCATTCAAACATCGAGGACCGATGAAATTTTGCACCTTCTCCGGGGCTGACGGAGCCCCGCACGCCGGCGTGCTGACGGATCGGGGGATCGTCGATCTCGCGCAGGCCGACGCCTCGCTGCCGCGCTCCCTGCGCGGGATCGTCGCGCTCGGCGACGCCGGGATTCGGCAGGTCGAGGCGGCGGTCGCGAACGCCGGCGCGGCGGTCATCCCAACGGCCGGAGCGACGCTGCTGCCGCCGATTGCCGATCCCGCGAAGCTGATCTGCATCGGGCTGAACTACCGCGACCACGCCGCCGAGGTGAAGCTGCCGCTCCCCGACTCGCTCGCCGTCTTCGCGAAGTGGCCGAACACGCTGATCGGTGCGGGCGCGGCGATCGTGATCCCGCCGGAGTCGTTTCGCGTCGACTACGAAGCGGAGCTGGCGTTCGTCGTCGGCCGCCGCGCGCGGCGCGTCGCCGAGGCCGACGCGCTCTCGTTCGTCTTCGGCTACATGAACTTCAACGACGTCAGCGTCCGCGACTATCAGGCACGCACCTCGCAGTGGACGATCGGAAAGGTCTTCGACACGCACGGTCCGAGCGGGCCGTGGCTGGTGACGCGCGACGAGATCGCCGATCCGCAGCAGCTGCGCGTCCGCACGACGATCGGCGACGAGGTGCTGCAAGACTCGTCGACGGCCGAGATGGTCTTCGGCGTCGCGAAGATCGTCGCGGAACTCAGTGCCGTGATGACGCTCGAACCCGGCGACATCGTGGCGACGGGGACGCCGGCCGGGGTGGGGACGTCGCGCAACCCGCGGCGGTGGCTCAAGCCCGGCGAGACCGTGCGGGTCGAGATCGACGGCCTCGGCGTCCTCGAGAACCCGGTCGTCGCGGGCTGAGCTCGCTTGACCGTCGCCCCGGCGCCGTGCTAGGCTTCGCGAACATGACCGTGCGCGCGTACGTCCTTCCGGGTACCATTCTCGACGAGCCTTGCTCGCCGGCCGGATCGTCGTTCGCATAACGCAGAGTCTGCACCAGCGAAACGAACGCCCCGGCCGAATCGGCCGGGGCGTTCGGCTTTTTCACCAGGAGAACCGCCCGTGATGACCCGGACCGCCACGACCGTGTGGCTCGACGGCGCGCTGCTCGACGCCGACCAGCTCCAGCTGCACGCGCTCACCCATGCGCTGCACTACGGCTCCTCGGTCTTCGAGGGGATCCGCGTCTATCCGACGCCGCAAGGCCCGGCGATCTTCCGGCTTGGGGAGCACGTCGACCGGCTCGTCGCCGGCGCGGCCGCGTACGGGATGGAGCTGCCGTACGATACCGACGCGCTGAAGGCGGCGGTCGTCGCGACGGTGCGCGCCAGCGGGCGTGAGGCCGCGTACGTTCGTCCGCTCGCGTACTTCGGCGGCGAGACGGTGCGGCTCAACCCCGGCCGCGAGTGCGACGTCCACGTGATGATCGCGGTGCTCCCGTTCGAGGGGCTGTTTCCGGGCGGCGTCATCGGTGCGCTGACCGCGTCGATCTCGCCGTTCATGAAGACGCCGTCGCGCGCGCTGCCCTCGACGGTGAAGGCCGGCGGACACTACACCAACTCGATCCGCGCGCTCGCCGACGCGCACCGGCGCGGCTTCGACGAGACGATCCTCCTCAACGACCGCGGCGAAGTCGCCGAAGGCTCGGGCGAGAACATCTTCGTCATCAAGGACGGCGTGCTCACCACCAACGACGCCGACGCCGACATCCTGCCGGGGATCACCCGCGCGAGCGTCCTCGCCATCGCGCGCGATCTTGGGATCACCAGCCGCGTGCGGCCGCTGACGATCGACGACCTGAACACCGCCGACGAAGCGTTCTTCACCGGGACCGCCGCCGAGGTCGTCTCGATCTCACGGATCGACGACCGCACATTCGACGGCGAAGGCCCGATCACGCAGCGGCTGCGCACGACCTATCACGCGATCGTGCGCGGCGAGCGGCCCGCGCCCGGGCCCTGGCTCACGCACGTGAACTGAAGGGTTCCCCGCTTCGGAGCGGTACGGACGCCGAATGTTCGGCGCCCGTCCTTCTGTCGCGCTCGCGCTCGCATGCGCGCTCCTCCCCGTCGCTCCGCGGCCCGTCGCTGCCGCGGCGTCGGTCCCGTTGGACTATAAAGCGTACGACGGCTGGAGCGTGCCGCGCACGCCGCGCGTCTCCGACGACGGAAAGTCGTTCGCGTACGCGCTGACGCCGGAGGACGGCGATCCGACGCTGGTCGTCCGCGATCTCGACTCCGGTGCCGAGCGGCGCGAAGTGCGCGGCAGCGCGCCGCGGTTCGCCGCCGACGGACGTTTCGTCGTCTTCACCCACGTCGCGGCGAAGAAGGACGTCGACGCCGCCAAGAAAGCGAAGAAGCCCGAGTCGCAGCAGCCGAAGAACGGCCTGGGGATTCTCGATCTGCGTTCGAGCGCGCCGGCGACGATCGTCGACAACATCAAGAGCTTCGCCGTCGCGAAAGACGGCGGCCCGGTGATCGCGTACCGCGCCGAACCGCCGTCGCCCTCACCCTCGCCGGCGCCGTCGGCTTCGCCCGCGCCCGCGGTCAGCCCGTCACCGTCCGGATCACCGTCGCCATCGCCGTCGCCGAAGGCGGATAAGACGAAGGAGACGGGCTCGACGCTCACGATCGCCGATCTCGCGAGCGGGAAGCGCGTCACCGCCAACGACGCGACCGACTACGCCGTCTCCGACAACGCGCACTGGGTCGCGTACGCCACCGAGACGAAGAACGGAAAGGGCGACGGGTTCCACCTCTACGACGCGCGCAACGGCACGACGGCCGACGTTCTGACGGGCCCCGGGCGCTATCGCGACATCGCGATCGCGCGCGACGGTTCGTCGGCCGCGTTTCTCAGCGACGCCGCGACCTTCGCGGGCGACGTCCCCCACGACGCGCTGTACGTCGTCGATCTGCGCGCCGCGAAGCTCGCGGCGGTAAAAGCGGTCGACGCCGGGACCGGCGGGCTCGACGGCGCTTCGACCCCGAACGCCAACGGTACGCTGGCGTTTTCGCGTGACGGAAAGCGCGTGTTTCTCGGCACGGCCGCTGCTCCGACGCCGGCGCCGTCCGGGACGCCCGACCCGGTGAAGGTCGACGTGTGGACATGGCACGACGACGTGCTGCAATCGCAACAGCGTCACGACGCCGACCGCGAGCGGAAGCGAACCTATCTGGCGGTGTACGATGTCGACGCACAGCGGTTCGCGCAGCTCGGAGCGCCGTCGCTGCGCGACGTGACGCGCAACGAGAACCCGAACGTCGCGCTCGGGACCGACCTTCGCCCGTATCAGCGTGCGGCATCGTGGCTCGGCGAGCAGCGCCGCGATCTCTACGCGGTCGCGCTTGCCGACGGCAGCCGGAAATTGATTGCGAAGGCGGCGGTCGACGGCGAGCTCTCCCCGGGCGGGAAGTACGCGCTGACCTGGGATGAGTCGCTGCGCCATTGGATCGCTTTGCGCACCTCGGACGGCAAGCGCGTCGTCCTGGCGCCCCACGCGCCGGTTCCGTTCTACAACGTCGAGGACGATCACCCGGCACCGCCGCCGCCCTACGGCAGCGGCGGCTGGCTGGCGGGCGACCGCGGCGTGCTGCTCTACGACGAGTACGACGTCTGGCTCGCCGACCCCGAGACCGGGGTCGCGACGAACCTCACCCACGGTGCGGGCCGCGCCTCGCAGACGGTCTACAGCCCGGTGCAGCCCGATCCGGACGCCGACGCGTATCCGATCGACAAACCGATTCTGCTCTCGCTGATCGACAGGAACAACTACGTCAGCGGCTACGCGCGCGTCGCGGCGGCCGGCGGCGTCCCGCAAACGCTCTACAAGGCCGGCGCGATCGTCAACGGTACGCGAACGGTCTTCAACATCGGGCTGCACGACCTGACGATGCCGCCGCTCTCGGCGAAGCGCGCCGACCGGTTTGTCTTCCAGCGCGAGAGCTTTCGCGAGTACCGCGACTTCTGGGCGACCGACGCGGAGTTTCACGCGCCGCGGAAGGTAACCGACGCGAACCCGCAGCTCGCGACGTACCGTTGGGGCACCGAACGGCTCATCAGCTACCGCGCCGCCGACGGAACGCCGCTGCGGGCGGTGATGCTCGTCCCCGACGGCGTCGAGCGCAACGGCAAGGCGCCGCTGCTGGTGAGCTTCTACGAGACGATGAGCA
>DASYFS010000520.1:0-4989 GCA_036498305.1 Candidatus Elarobacter sp.
CGCGCCCGTAGAGATCGTAGACGTACTGGATCACCTTCTCGCGGTCTTGGTGCGCGAAGTCGATGTCGATGTCGGGGATCTCGCCGCGCTCCTCCGAGAGAAAGCGCTCGAACAAGAGCTGTCCCGCGATCGGATCGACGGCGGTGATCCCGAGCGCGTAGCATACCGCCGAGTTCGCCGCGCTGCCGCGGCCCTGCGCGAGGACGCCGAGCCGCTGCGCCGCGTTCGCGATGTCCCACACCACCAGAAAGTAGCCTGCGAGATCCATCCGGGCGATGATCCCGAGCTCGTACTCGAGCTGCCGTTCGACTTTCGGATCGAGCGGCCACGGATAGCGCGTCTTCGCGCCGCGATAGACGAGCGTGCGCAGGTACGATTGCGGCGACGTCTCGCCGTCGGGGATCGGGAAGAGCGGAAACTCGCCGGCGAGCTTGTCGAGCCGGAAGCGGCACTGCTCTGCGATCGCGAGCGTGGTGCGGATCGCGAGCGGAAACTCGGCGAACAGCCGCGCCATCTGCGCCGGCGTCTTCAGATAGTATTCGTGATTGGGCCGCAGCAGGTTCCCCGCGCTCTGCAGCGGCGTCCCGTACTTCACGCACGTCATCACGTCGCACAGCAGCCCGTCGTCGGGGGTCGCATACGCGACGCCGTTGGTCGCGACGTACGGCACGTCGAGCCGCGTCGCCAGCCGCACCAGCGCGCGCAGCAGCGCGGGGTCTTCGGGCCGCACGTGGTGCTGCAGCTCGAGGTAGAAGCGTCCCGGGAAGAGATCGCGCAGCCGCGCGCCGATCGCGACCGCCTCGTCGTCGTCGCGGCGCAGCAGTGCCTTTTCGACGAGGCCGTTGCGGCCGCCGGAGAGCGCGATCAAGCCGGCGGTGCGGCCCTCGAGGTCGTCGAGCCGCAGTCGCGCATCGCGTTTGCGGCCGCGGAGCTGCGCGGTCGAGATGAGCCGGGCGAGGTTCCCGAATCCGGTCTTGTCGGCCGCGAGCAGCAGCAGGCGCGGGGTGTCGGTCGGGACTTCTTTCGACGGCCGGGCCGGGCGGCTCGCTTTGATCGGCTCCGGCGCCTCGGTCTCCAGCGTCAGCTCGGCCCCGCAGATCGCCGCGAACGGCGTCCCGGCCGCGGCCTTCGCGAACCGGACCGCCCCGTAGAGCCCGTCCCGATCGGTCAGCGCGATACCGGCCAGTCCCAGACGCTGCCCGTGGGCGACCAGTTCCTCAGGGTGCGACGACCCCTCGAGGAAGCTGAAGTTCGACCAGCAGTGGAGCTCGGCGTAGCCAGGTTCGTCGGCCATGGGGACTCGCAGGATACCCGAACATATGTTCGGATTCCCTTTGACGAACCGTCCGTGGGGTGAAACAAGTCAATTGACCTAAAAATAAGTCGATCGACTTAAATTTAGGTCGATTTCGTGCTATGCTCGCATTATGGACGGCGAGCTTAAGCTCTTCGGTGGAAAGGCGCGGACCAGGATTGTCGTCGCAACGATCGCGCTCCGGGACACGTACCCTCGCGAAGTTGCGCGTCTGGCGACTGTGCCGATCGGGACGGCCCAGCGCGTCATCGGCGAACTCGAGATCGATGGGGTCGTCGTTACCCGCTTGTCCGGCAATCAGCGACGTGTGACGCTCAACGCGCAATGGATCGCAGCAGACGAGCTCCGGGCGCTCGCCCTCCGCCTGCTCGATGCTATTCCTGATCTACGGACTGCGCTCGAAGCAGAACGCCGCCGTCCACGCCGGCGAGGAAAACCCCGTGATCGGTCCTGACGCGACGCTCCGTGACGTCGCCTTTGCGGTCTGTACGGCACTCGACCGCCTTGGCGTCCATGCGGTTTTGTGCGGCGGAAGCGCCGCGACGGTGTACGCGCCGGAAGCCTATCAATCCGAAGACCTCGACTTTGTGCTCAGCTTCGGGATGGAAGATGCGTCAGCCGTGCGCGACGCGGTTACGTCGCTTGGCTATACCTTCAAAAACGGTATGTTCTTCCACGCAGCATCGCGCTTCACGGTCGAATTTCCACGCGGTCCCCTTGCCATAGGGACCGCTCGAATCGTAGCGACCGAGACGATACGCGACGGTGATCTGGTTCTGCACATCCTCAGCGCCACCGACGCCGTGACGGATCGGCTCAACAAATATGCGGCATGGGATGATTTTTCGGCCCTGCATGCCGCCGTCGCTGTTGCAACGGCAACGCCGATCCATCTTGATGCAGTTCGGGATTTCATGCGGCGCGAGGGCGCCGCGACCGGTTTCACACGGCAGTACTCCGAAGCGTGGGCCGTCTTTGAGCGCCGAGTCGCGGAACAGCACTGACGCCCGGGTCGACGGTCAACGGTAGAGAGAGCGAGCTCCCGGTTCGAGGCGGAGCACCTCGGAGCTCACGACGCTTCGGGCCAAGGCCGTCGGTTAGGTGATCCCCTGTGAGCACAGTGCGCCACCTCGCGAGCGCGTCCGGCGTCGGGCACACGCCGGCGGCGACGAATGCGTATTCGCCTTCGCGCACAGGGAGCCGCGGGAAGTCGTTCGGCCGTTCTTCGGTGACGAGCAGCGCCACGCGCTGGGCGCACGCGCGCAGCTGCGGCAGGACCGTCGCTTCGAATGCCGCGATCGACGCGTCGTCGGCGGCGCGTTCGAGCATGAAGACGGCGAGCGCGACGAGCGATGTCGACGCGCTTGCCTCGCTCGGGGACAGACGATGAAGGCCCTGCAGATCGAAACCGCTTCCGGGTCGCGCGCTGCGCAGGAGCAGCACGTTGTCCGAGTCGACCATCGTCGCGTTCGCCAAGTCGCGGTGGTCCGTCCAGTACGGCGAGCCGTAGAAGGCGGCGAGCGCGGCGGCGCGCGTCTCCATCCGCGGGAACCCGCGCAGCCACACGAAGGCGTTCGGGTCGTCGAGATCGCGATAATGGCCGAACGGCGTCATCCCGCAGGCTTCCTGCGATTCGACGAACCGGTGCTCAAAGATCTCGATCAGGTCGTCGCGCCGGCCGGGATGCAGCACGTAGCGTCGCAGCTCGACCACCTCGAACGGCGCGTTCACCGGCCGATGATAGCGCAACGCCGCCGCGCGCGAAAGAACTTCTTTATACAGCCTTCAAACGGCGATAAGAGAACCTTAGGCTTGGCCGTCGCTGATAGGACGGTGATGCGGGATTTCGACGCGGAGTTGCTTCGCGCGATCCTCGACGAAGCGGCGCAGCGCAGTTACGGCGGTGAGGCGGTCGACGAGTTGTCGCACGCGCTGCAGACCGCGTATCTCGCCGCCGCAAGCGGCGCCGACGACGAGCTCGTCCTGGCCTGCGCGCTGCACGACGTCGGGCATCTGCCGTCGGTCGCGCGCCGGACCGGGACGACGATGCACGAGTACGTCGGCGGCGCGTTCGTCGCGGAGGCGGTCTCACAGCGCGCCGGCCGCATCGTCGCGGCGCACGTTCGCGCGAAGCGCTACCTCGTCGCGACCGAGCCGGACTATCGCGGGAAGCTCAGCGGCACCTCGCACCGCACCCTGCTCTCGCAAGGCGGTCCGCTCGACGCCGTCGGGATCGCGGCGTTCCAACGGCTGCCGTGGGCGGGAGACGCGATCGCGCTGCGCCGGTGGGACGACGCGGCGAAAGTCCCCGGCGCGCCGGAGATCGTGGTCGACGACCTGATCGCGATCTACGCGAGCTTTCGCGCCCGCCGCTGAACGGCTACTCGGCGTGCTCGGGCGCGATCGCGCCGAAGCGGCCGGCCTGGAAGTCCTCGAACGCGGTGCGCAGCTCGTCGACGGTGTTCATCACGAACGGGCCGTAGCGCGCCATCGGCTCGTCGATCGGCTGCGCCGAGAGATAGAGCGCCTGCAGCGGCGCGCTGCCGGCGTTCTCGATCGCGATCGCCTCGCCGTCATCGGCGAACACCGCGTAGTCGCCGCGGCGCAGCTCGCGGTTGCCGATCTTTCCGATCCCCTCGAACAGATAGATCGTCGCCGTCAGCCCGTGCGCGACGGGCTGCACGAGCTTCGCGCCCGGCTGCAGCGTGACGTGCACGTACGTCCACGGCGTCACCGTATGGACGGGCCCGCTCACGCCGAACGCGTCGCCCGCGATCACGCGTGCCTCGGCGCCGTCGGCGGGACGCGCGACGGGGATCTCGGCGGCGCTCACGTCCTTGTAGCGCGGCGTCATCCGCTTGGCCGCGCGCGGCAGGTTCACCCAAATCTGGAAGCCGTGCTGCGGTCCACCGTCGCGCAGAAACTCCGCGCTCGGCATCTCGGCGTGGACCAGGCCGCTGCCGGCCGCCATGTACTGGACATCGCCGTCGCGCAGGCGGCCGCGGTTCCCGTGCGAGTCGCGGTGCTCGTTGTCGCCGTGCAGCACGTAGGTGATGACTTCGAAGCCCTTGTGAGGATGGTCGGGCGCGCCGAGCGCTTTGCCCGGCTCGATCTGCGTCGGCCCGAGCTCGTCGATGAGCAGGAACGGGTTCACCTGGTCGACCCCGCGGGTGGGGACGGGACGGTGAACGAGGAAGCCGCCGCCCTCAAGCGTGGCGACGGCGGGGATGACGCGCTCGAGGGAGCGGAGCGTGGCGAGTTCGGCCGACATGACGGTCCCTATAACCCCGAAGCGGTTGCGGATCGTGCCGCGGATTGGACCTGGACGGGGCGACGGCAGCATGGTACGGTCTTCGTCAAGCAACTGCTTGATGGAAGGGGCGCCCGATGCTCTGGCTGGTTTGGCTCCATGTCCTGGCTTGGATGACGGCCATCGCGGTCTTCGTGGGGGTCGCGACCGCGGTCCGCGTGATCGCGCTGCGCGCGGAGCCCGCGGTCTACCGGGCCGTCGCTCCGATCACGACGCCGCTGTTCCCGATCGGCGGGGTCTCGACCGCGATCGGCATCATCACCGGGCTGATCCTGGCGGCGAGCTTCGGGTACGGCGCGCCTTGGCTCATCGGCGCCTACGTCCTCACGGTCGTCGCCGCGGCCCTCGGCGCGGGGGTTGTCGG
>DASYFS010000521.1:0-10207 GCA_036498305.1 Candidatus Elarobacter sp.
TCGAGCCTCGTGCGCAGCGGCGTCTTCAAGCGCATCCTCATGATCGGCGCCGAGGAGTTGACCCGCCTGGTCAACTGGGAAGACCGCTCCACGGCGATCCTGTTCGGCGACGGCGCCGGCGCGGTGATCCTCGAAGCGAGCAGCGCCGACGCGTTTCTCGGTGCCGAGTTGGGCGCCGACGGAACGCGACCCGAAGATTTGTATCTGCCGTACAGCGGTACCGCCCATCCGGCGCCGACCGCCGACGACATCGCGGCGAAGAAGAACACGATCCACATGAACGGCCGCGAAGTCTTCCGCTTCGCCGTCACCAAGATGATCGAAGCCACCGACGTCGCGCTCGCGCAGGCGAACATGACGCGCGACGACGTGAGCTGGCTGATCCCGCATCAGGCCAACAAACGCATCATCGACGCCGCCGCCAAGTACCTGAACATGGCCGACGAGCGGGTGATCGTCAACATCGACAAGTACGGCAACACGAGCGCCGCGTCGATTCCGATCGCGCTCTCCGAAGCCGTCGCCGCCGGCAAGCTCAAGGACGGCGACGTCATCCTGTTCGTCGGCTTCGGCGCCGGCTTGAGCTGGGGCGCCGTTACGTGGCGCTGGTCGACCAACGGCAAACCCGGCGGTAACGGGAAGGTCGCGTGAACGCTGCAGTAGTCTTTCCCGGCCAAGGTTCGCAAGTGGTCGGGATGGGCGTCGATGTCGCCCGGACGTATCCGCAAGCCGCCGCGGTATATGCCGCGGCGAAAGTCGTTCTCGGCTACGATCTACTCTCGCTGTGCGAGCACGGGCCGGAAGATCGGCTGCGCGAGACGCGCTATGCGCAACCCGCGATTTTCGTCGCCAACGTCGCGCTCGCGAAAGCGGCCGGCGAGGATCTCAACGCGATCGTCAGCGCGGGGCACTCGTTCGGCGAGTACTGTTCGCTGACGCTCGCCGGCGCGCTCACGTTCGAGCAGGCGCTGCAGCTGGTCGCCGAGCGCGGCCTCGCGATGCACCGCGCGGCGACGCTCGCGCAGGGCGCGATGGCCGCGGTCCTCGGGCTCGATCCCGAGAAGCTGCGCGCCGTCGTCGAGCAGACCGTCGCGCGCGGCGCGGGGCGCGTCCAGCTGGCGAACTTCAACGCACCGGGGCAGATCGTGATCAGCGGCGACGCCGAGGCCGTCCGCGTCGCCGGCGAGCTGGCGATGGAGGCCGGCGCCAAGCGCGTCGTCCCGCTCAACGTCGCGGGCGCATGGCACAGCTCGCTGATGGATCCGGCGCGCGACGAGTTCGCGCCGCACGTCATGGCCGCGACGGTCGCGTTACCGAAGTTCACCGTCATCTCGAACGTCGACGCCAAGCCGTACACCGACATCGAGCAGATCAAGACGAACCTGATCCGCTCCGTCACCGACGAAGTGCTCTGGCACGACGTCGCGCTCGCGATCGTCGCGATGCACCCGGACCTCATCGTCGAGTTCGGCGCTTCGTCCGTCCTTGCGCCGATGTTCCGCCGCATCGAGGGCGCGCCCAAGGCGATCGGCGTGACCGACGCCGCGGCGGTCGAGAAGCTGCGCGCCCAGCTCGCGCCGGCCAGCGTTCCGTGACCGGGAAGGTCGCGATCGTCACCGGCGCCAGCCGCGGGATCGGCCGGGCGATCGCGGTCGATTTGGCGCGCGCCGGTGCCGACGTCGCCCTCTTCGGGCGTGACGCCGCCGCCCTGGGCGAGACGCAAGCGGCGGTCACCGCCGCGCGCGAGGGTGCCAAAGCCGCGGTCCACCTCGTCGACGTGACCGACGAGAAGGCCGTCGCCGATGCGGTCAACGAGGTCGTCGCCGCGACCGGCCGGGTCGACGTCGCGGTCGCCAACGCCGGGCAGGCGCAAGACGGCTTGATCCTGCGCTTCAAGAGCGCCGACCTCGACCGCCTCCTCGACGTGAACCTCAAGTCGGCGTTCTACCTCTGCGCCGCCGTCGCCAAGCCGATGATGAAGCAGCGCTCGGGGGCGATCATCCTGGTCTCCTCGATTGTTGGCCTCGCCGGGAATCCTGGGCAGAGTGCCTACAGCGCCAGCAAAGCCGGGTTGCTGGGCTTGGCAAAGTCTCTCGCGAAGGAGCTTGGGTCGCGGAACATCCGGATCAACGCCGTCGCCCCCGGTCTCATCGAGACGGCGATGACGGCGGAGATGCCGGCCGCGGCCCGCGAGCACTACCTGAACACCATCGCCCTCGGCCGTGCGGGATCGCCCGAGGACGTCGCCCCCGCCGTCACCTTTCTGGCCTCCGACGCCGCCCGCTACGTCACCGGCCAAACGCTGGTGGTCGACGGCGGCTTCTTGATGTAGCCGTACCACCCACCGACAGGAGCACTGCAGCACAGATCATGGCAGCCGATACTTTCGATCGCGTCAAGAAGATCATCGTCGAACAGCTGGGCGTCGAGGAAAACGAAGTCACGCCGGAAGCGTCAATCACCGACGACCTGGGCGCCGACTCGCTCGATCAGGTCGAGCTCGTCATGGCGTTCGAGACCGAGTTCGGGATCGACATCCCCGACGAAGAGGCCGAGAAGATCAAGACCGTCGGCGACGCCGTCGCGAAGATCGATGCCGTGAGCGGCGCGGGGTCCGAGACCAAGTAACACCATGCTCGAGGCCCTCGGCGAGCGCTTAGGCGCGATCTTCGATCGGTTAGCGAACCGCGGTCGACTCACCGAGTCGGACGTCGCTGACGTATTGCGCGAAGTCCGCATCGCGCTGCTCGAAGCCGACGTCGCGCTCCCGGTCGCCAAAGAGTTCGTCAACCGGATCAAAGAGAAGACCGTCGGCTCCGACGTTCTCACCTCGCTGACCCCGGCGCAGACGGTCGTCAAGATCGTTCACGACGAGCTCGTCGAGCTGCTCGGCGGCGCTTCGGCGCGGCTGAAGTTCAGCGACGCGCCGCCGACCGTGTACCTTATGGTCGGGCTCCAGGGCTCCGGCAAGACGACGCACGCGGCGAAGCTCGCGCTGCGTCTGAAGGAACAGGGCCGCCGCACGCTGCTTGTCGCCGCCGACGTGTACCGTCCGGCCGCGATCGATCAGCTGCGCACGCTGGCGAAGCAGATCGATCTCCCGCTCTTCGAAGCGGGCCAAGGGGATCCGGTCGCAATCGCGCGGGACGGCGTGAACGAAGCGCGCCGGCTCGGCATCCCGACGGTCATCATCGACACTGCGGGCCGCCTGCAGATCGACGACCGGCTCATGGAAGAGCTCGAGAAGATCAAGGCGGCGGTGAAGCCGGCCGAGATCCTGTTCGTCGCGGACGCGATGACCGGCCAAGAAGCCGTCAACGTCGCCAAGACGTTCAACGAGCGGCTCGGGATCACGGGCGTGATCCTCAGCAAGATGGACGGCGACGCGCGCGGCGGCGCCGCGCTCTCGATCCACCGCATGACCGGCGCGCCGATCAAGTTCGTCGGCGTCGGCGAGAAGGTCACCGCGCTCGAGCAGTTCCATCCGGATCGGCTCGCGCAGCGCATCCTCGGGATGGGCGACGTTCTCACGCTGATCGAGAAGACGCAATCCGTCTACAGCGAGCAGCAGGCCGAAGACCTCGCCCGCAAGCTGCGCAAGTCGCAGTTCACCCTCGACGATTTCCTCGAGCAGTTGCGCCAAGTGCGAAAGATGGGCTCGATGACGGACATCATGAAGATGATCCCCGGCCTCTCCAAGGCGCTTCCGAACGTCGAGATCGACGAGAACGACGTCAAGAAGGTCGAGGCGATCATCTGTTCGATGACGCGCCGCGAACGCGAACGGCCCGAGGTCCTCAACGGATCGCGCCGCAAGCGGATCGCGATGGGCTCGGGGACGCAAGTCTCCGACGTCAACCGTCTGGTGAAGCAGTTCGAAAGCGCGCGCCAGATGATGAAGCAGTTCGGCGGGATGAAAAAAGGCCGCTTCCCGAAACTCCCCGGACTCCCGGCGATGCCGGGCCTCGGCCGCTAGTCCACCATCCCCAGAAAGTAGTCATGGTCAAGATCAGATTGCGGCGCATGGGCGCCAAGAAACAGCCGACGTACCGGTTCGTCGTCGCCGACGACCGCTCGCCGCGCGACGGTAAGTTCCTCGAGATCCTCGGACACTACAACCCCCGCACCGAGCCCAAGACCGTCGTCGTCAATCAGGAAAAGGCGAAGGAATGGCTCGCCAAGGGTGCGCAGCCGTCGGATCCGGTGCGCCGCTTGTTCGCGGAGTTGGGCCTCGTCGAGCGCGGGCACATCTCCGAAATCAAGCGTGCGCCCAAACAGAAGAAGTCCTAAGGACGCCGCTCGATGAGCGCGTTCGACGACGAATTCGGCCTGTTCGGCGACGAGCCGGAGAAAGCCGAAGAGGAACGGACCTCGACGCTCGGCGCGCGCCGCATCGCCTCCGATGAGGCGGCGCACGACGACATCGAGCCCGAAGACGAACGGCCGCGGCGCGGCCGCCGCGACCGCACGATGGGAACCGCCGGAACCGGCGACGAGAAGCGCGGACGTTTCCGCCGGGATTCGCCCGACCGCGGTGCGCGCAAGACCGACGATCCCGCGGTCGCGCAGCAGCGCGCGCTCGACCTGCTGAAGTTCCTCGCCCAGAAGCTCGTCGCGAAGCCCGAGATGGTGCTCGTCGAAGAAGTCGACACCGAGAAGGGCCCCGTCGTCGAGCTGGTGGTCGAGCACGAAGATCTCGGCAAGGTGATCGGCCGCAGCGGCCGCGTCGCGCAAGCGCTGCGCACGCTCGTGCGCGCGAGCGCGGAGGGCCGCATCAGCATCGACATCATCTCGTTCGAAGACGAAGAAGTCGAGCAAGAAGCCGAACATGCGGGCGACGCCGATGTCGCCGACGGTGAAGACGCCGAATGACGCGAACGCCGGCCGAGTGGCCGGCGTTTTCGGTCTGCGCGGCGAGCTGAAGATCGCCCCGAGCCGCATCGGCGAGGACACGCTCGCGCGCGGTACGGCCGTGCGTGCGACGCTGCGTGACGGCACCGTCCGCGAGCTCACGATCCGCGCGCTCCGCTATCATCAGGGCCGCCCGCTCGCGACGTTCGACGGCGTCGACGACGCGACGGCCGCGGAAGCGCTCGTCGGCGCAACGCTCGCCGTCGACCGCGGCGACGTCGTTCTCGGCGAGGGCGAGTACCTCGACGACGACCTCGTCGGCTGCACGCTCGTCGACACCGGGGGGATTTCGCTCGGCGATGTTGTCGCGGTCGAACACTACCCGGCGCAAGACGTGCTGCTCGTCGGTGCCCGACGCGCGATGGTGCCGTTGGTTCGCGCGTTCGTTCAGAACGTCGACGTGCGCGCAAAGAGAATCGCCGTAACGCTCCCCATAGGACTGCTCGACGATGCGCAGGCCGACGTCGATCGGTAACGCCGCCAGGTTCGCCGCGCTCGGCATCGCGCTCGGGCTCACGACGGCCCTCGCCGACGCAGCCTGTGAGACGTGCAGTCTCACGCTGCATCATCGCTCGGGGCCCGTTGCGATCTCCGCGTCCGTCGCTCAACCTCGGACAAGCTACAAGCGCGGGGACCCGATTCCGATTCAGATCGCGATCACGAACCGCTCAAAGAATCCGATCTTGGTTAATCCGGCGGCCGTAGTCCAAGGATTCTCGCTGCACATGATCGGCCCGGCCACGAAAGAGACGACGAAAGACCGTATGGTGCCGAGCGGGCGGACGCAGGTCGTTCCCGCAGGCACGACGTTCCGTTTTCCCGTCACCGATTTGCTTGCCTGGCACTACGAAATGAAGACGCCCGGGGTCTACCAGGTGAACTTTTCGTACGACGGCGTCGACTCGAACGCCGTCACGTTTCGTATCTCGAGCTAGCGCCCGAGGGTTCGTTCAGCCGCGGCGGCGGCGCTTGTTGTAGTCGGTCAGCGCTGCGTCGACGGCGCGTTCCGCCGCGACGGTCTCTTGCGCCGCCGCGGCGGCTTTCTGGTTGTAGACGCCGCGCCAGATGCGCTTTCCGGCGCAGTCCGTGGCGACGAGCTCGAAGCTGGGACCGCCGTTGCCTTTCCAGAGCGAGCCGCTGAGAATCGCGTCGTGCGGGTGCGCGCCGCAGGCCGCGGCGGCGTCGGCGACTTTCTCCGCGCCGCTCTTCTCGACGAGCCGCGCGTAGGCGGCCGTGCGCAGCACTTCCTCGGCGTTGCCGCCCATCGGAACGACGGCGACGCCGGTGGTCTTCGGGACGGCGGCGACGGCGACGACGGCGGCCGGCTTCGGATCGGCTGCAGCCGCGGCGGGCGCTGCCGTTGCGGCGGCGGCCGGTTTCTTCTTGCGGCCAAAGAGCTTGCTGAGGTTCGTCTGCGCTTCGGTGTTCGGCGCCGGCGTCGGCGTCGCGGCCGGCGGCGGGGTGGCGATCGACGCGTAGGCGCGGTTCGCGTGGCGCGCGATCACGAGCGCGAGGTCGTCGCCTTGGCCCGCGACGTCGCCGACGGTCGTGAGCTGGGCGGTGTTGCTGAACACGACGATCCCCGATGCGCTGCTGACGACTTGCTCGACCAGCGAAGCGCCGTCGCCGAGCGCCGAGATGAACCCGGAGACGTAGTACTCGGCCCCGTTCGAGCGGGCGACCGAGAGGAAGTCCTTACGGTCGGTCCCCGGCGGCGGCGGGATCACCTTGACCCACTTCGTGTTCGCCATCTGGGTTGCGATCAGGGTCGCGATCTGCGAGGTCGCTTCACGGTCGATCGAGCTGCCGTTAGGGGTGAACGGGAAGACGATCACGCTCGGCTTGGCCGAATAGGTGGGCGTCTGGGCCTGCGCAAGCAACGGGCAGGCGAACAGCACGGCAACGAGGACGACGAGGAGACGACGCACCCGCCTAGGTTCGGGGCGCCGGGGGCGAGTCCCTCACGAGGCGAGCGAGAGCGCCTCGCCGGTCGTCTCTTTCTCCCACGCCGCGGTCACGTGGGCGCCGTAGAGAAAGATGACGCCGATCAGGTCGAGCCACAGCAGCAGCACGACGAGCGCCGAGAGCGCGCCGTAGATCGCGAACGCGCTCGCGGCGAACGCGGTGTAGATCGCGAACGCGATCTGCGCGATCGAGTACAGGACGGCGCAGACCAGGGCGCCGGGGACGACCGACCACCAGTGCGGTCGCCGGTTCGGCAGATAGGCGTACAGGATCGCCGAGACGACGAAGACCAGCGCGGCGGCGACGGCGTACGAGAGGATCTGCGGAAACCAGCGCAGGGATTCCAGGCCGGTAAACTGGACGAGCAGGGTGATGACGACGGGGAGCACGGTCGCCATGACCAGGACGACGCCCGCGAACGGAACCAGGACGAGCGCGATCAGCACGTCCCACACGATGTGGCGGTAGTGCACGATTCCCAGCGACCGGTTCAACGCGTACGTGAGGGCCTGGAACAGGTTCTTCCCCGACCACACCAGGCCGAGGAGCCCGATGATCCCGGTGACGCCGCGATAGCGCACGATCGCGTCGAGGTTGTTCGCCACGAGGTCTTGGATCTGCGGGACGTAGAGCTCGATCACCGCGTGCGCGCGCGTCACGCCTTGGTCGGTGCCGTAGACGAACGCCAGCATCGCGACCGCGACGAGCGTCAGCGGCAGCAGCGCGAAGAGCGCGGTGAAGGCGATCGCCTGCGCCATGAACGCGGAGCCCTCGGCGGAGAAGCGCAGCGCGGCGGCGCGAAACACGCGGATCAACCGTGACACCGGCTCACCTCCTCCCCGTCACGCTCGTCGCGTGCGTCGCGGTCCTGGTCGACGGGTCGTTCGTTCCCACCGCCCCGGTTGCGACGCTGCTCGACGGCCGCGTCGTCGGCCCCGCCGAACTCGCGGCGCGCCTCGCCGACCGGGTGGATGTTACCGCGACCGCGATGGAGGCGCGGCGCGGCGAGCTGCGCTGCAGCGTCGCGACGGTCCCGGGGAGCGATCCGCCGCTCGTGCCGATTGGGCCGCTCGCGCGCTGTCTCGGCGGCACGGTGAGCTGGGACGGGCGCGCGAAGACGCTCGCGATCTCGTTCGAGGGCCCGATCGTCGTGCGGACCATGCCGCCCTACGATCCGGCCGCGCCGCAGGTCGCGCCGACGACGATCTTCACGCCGGAGCCGGCGCCGCCGACGCCGCGCGAGATCGCGACGGGAGTGCCGAAGCCGCGCCGCACGGCGATCCCCGTTGTCCCGTCGTGGCCGCTGCCGTCGCCTACAAACCGAAGTCGGTGAGAAACAAGACCCAACGCTGCGTGTCCGGGCTGTCCCACCAGTTTGCGATGCGCGCTTCGAGCGCGGGGATCGAGCGCAGCGCCGAAGCGTGCTCGCGGATCGCGGCGGGGTCGGGTTTGTCGGCGGTCATCGCCTGGTGGAGCGCATCGACCCGCTGCGCCGCGGCGGGGTCGTCCGCGGCCGCCTGACGCAGCTCCTCGTACGGAGGATGCGGAACGCGGTCGGGATCGTGCTCGCTCATGAGGGGCTCGTTCCCCGGGAGACGGCGATCTTCCGCGCGCTGCGCACGAGCGCGTCGAGCGCCCGCTGCTGGTCGTGGTAGACGCGCCGCTCGACGTCGCTGGGCGCACCGTCGCCCGACTCGACCGTTTGCAGCAGCTGCGAGAGCCGGGCGTTCGCGCGCGCGAGCGACTTCGAGAGCGCGGCGTCGCGCTTGCCGACCCGCTGGTACGCGGAGAAGCTGACGTCGAGCGCTTCGACGATCGCGCGCTCGAGGACGAACTGCGCGCGCAAGTCGGCGTCCGGAATCGGCAGCCGCGGATCTTGGCGTACGGTCACCGTCGTGCGCGTCGTCGCGCCGTCGGCGTTGAGCAGCAGCGTGTACGTCCCCGGCGGGACGAGCGCGCCTTCGGGCTCCAGCGGCGTCGCCCCGGGGATCGCGGCGATCGTCGGATCGTGGGCGAGCGTGTGCGGCGCGGTCGCGTGCAGATCCCACACGATGCGGTGCGCGCCGGCGCTCGCATCGAGCCGGGCCGGCGGCGCGATCCACCACGCCGGGACGTCGAGCGACAGCGGATCGGCGGCCGGCTGCGCCTCAGTGGTGATCGTGCGCAGGGTGCGGCCGCGCTCGTCGCCGATCGTCAAGGTCAGCTTCGAGACGGCGTTCGGAAGGACGTAGTCGATCACGGCGCCGTCGGGCGGGTTCGCGAAGACCGGCTCGTCGGGCGGAAACGGCGTGTCGGTGTTCGTGTCGCGCGCGACCCGCCAGGCCGGCACCGGTGCGAGGAACGTCGGACGCTGCGAGCCGAGCGTCTCGTGCTGGCGCAGCGGCGCGACGTCGTCGAGGATCCAGAAGCCGCGGCCGTGCGTCGCGATCGCGAGGTCGTCGCGATGGACGACGAGGTCGCGCACCGACGTCGCCGGCAAATTCAGTCGCAGGGACTCCCAGTGCGTGCCGTCGTCGAACGAGACCCAGACGCCGAGTTCGGTTCCCGCGTACAACAGCCCGCGGCGTACCGGGTCGGCGCGCACGACGTTGGTCGGCGCCGCTTCGATGCCGTCGTCGATCTCGGTCCACGTCTTGCCGCCGTCGTGCGTGCGCAGCAACTGCGGACGCGCTTCGTCGAGACGAAACCGGTTGACCGCGACGTAGGCGCTCGCCGCGTCGAACGGCGAGGCGTCGACGATCGAGATCTTCGCCCACGCCGGGATCCCCGGCGGCGTGACGTTGCTCCAATGCTTGCCGCCGTCGGCGGTGCGCCAGATGAGCCCGTCGTCGGTCCCGGCCCAGAGGACGTTGACGTCGAGCGGCGAGAGGCCGAGCGCGTAGACGACGCCGCGGTGCGGCGCCTTCGCGGCGGCCGTTTGCGCGAAGATCCCGAGGTTCGGCGGATCGGGCGTCGCGGGACGCGTGAGATCGGGGCTGATCGTCCGCCAGTCCTTCCCGTAGTCGGTCGTCTCGAAGACGACGCTGCCGCCGAGAAAGAGCGCGTGCGGATCGGCCGGCGAGAACGCCAGCGGCGCGGTGCGGCGGAAGCGGATCGGGTTGTTGCGCCAGCCGACGACGGGACCGATCTCGCGCGCTTGGCCGGTGGTCTCGTCCCAACGCGTCACCTTGCCGCCGTAGACGATCCCCGGATGGAGCGGATCCGGAGCGGAATAGCCGTACTCTTCGGTGCCGGCCGGATGCCAATCGCGCACCGTCACCGCGCCGTCGTTTCCGCGCGTCGCGACGCCCGCGCTCCCGCTCTCCTGTTGTCCGCCGTAGACGCGGTACGG
>DASYFS010000522.1:0-1753 GCA_036498305.1 Candidatus Elarobacter sp.
CCCTCGGCGTACGCCTCCTCGGGGAGCTTCGCGTTGTGGTGGAAGCCGCAGCCGCCGTCGAGGACGTGAACGACCGCCTCGCCGCAGGTCGGATCGAGCCGCACCTCGGTCGCGCCGGGCGCGTGCCGCACGACGTTCCCGAGCAGCTCGCCGAACGCGAGCTCAGCCTGAAAGCGTGCCGCATCGCCGTAGCCGAGCACCTTGAGCTGTTCGGCGAAATCGCGGCGCAGGCGATGGCCTTCGAGGGCGTTGCGCGCGTCGATCGTCCAGGTCTTCAGACCGTCCGCCGGCCCGATGGCATGATCGATGCCGACGTACAGCAGCGCGATGTCGTCGTGCGCGCGCCGCCCGGCCAGGATCATGTCGCGCATCGTGTGCGCGCCCGCCGCGCCGTCGAGGCGGACGAACGCGTCCTTCACCGCCCGCTCGCCGCGGATGACGTCGCGGTCCGCTTCGATGAGCCCGTCAGTATAGAGCAGCAGCGCGCTGCCCGCTTCGAGCTGTACGGTGTGGAGCTGGCGCGCGGAACGAACGCCGATCCCGAGCGGCGGGTCGCCGTTCGGCAGCGTGCGCACGACGTTGGACGCGTTGCGCCAGAGCGGCGCGGGATGCCCTGCCGACGCATACGACAGCGTGAGGTCGACCGGATCGAGCACGCCGACCCAGGCGGTGACGAACGGCGCGTCGTGCGACGCTCCGCCTTCGAGGATCCGCTCGACCGCCTCGAGGATCACGCGCGGCTCCGGGTTGACGCTGGCGACGCCGCGGATCACCTGACGGACCGACGCCATCGTCGAGGCGGCCCGGAGCCCGACGCCGGGGACGTCGCCGATCGAGAGCACGACGCGGCCGTCGCGGACGCGGAACGCGTCGTACCAGTCGCCGCCGATGTACGGCGCGTGCGGCCCCGGCTCGTAGAACTCGTCGAACGTCAGCCCCGGAACCGACAGCGTGATCCGCTGGAGCGCGAGGACCGAGTCGAGCATCTCGGTCTGGCCGACCGTTCCGAGCAGCGCATCGAGCTTCGCCAGGTAGCCGTCGCGCTCGGCGCGACGCGCAAGTTCGGCGCTGGTGCGGGTGCGGTCGAGCGCGGCCCCGACCGCGATCGCGAGCGCGGCGAGGCGCCTGCGCTCAGCCTCGCCGAACCGGTCGCGCGCCGCGCCGGTGAGGACCATCCCGAGGTAGCCGCTCGAGCGACCGCGCTCGCCGAACTGCGCCGAGACGAAGATCCCAGCGTCGCCCGCCGCCGGTACGACGTCGATCGATCCCGGCCGCTGGACGACGACCGCTGCGGCCTCGGCGCCGAAAATCGCGGTCGCGGCGGCGACGGCGTGCTCGATCACCAACGGCTCACTCTCCGCCCGCGCCAGGTCGTTCAGGGCCCGGAGGAGGCGGTCGACGTTCGGTTCTGAGCGGGCGAGGTGCATGGTCAAATCCAGGCGGGCGGAAGTCCGGAGACTATCCTTCCCGCAAGCGGGCGGCTCTACGCCTCAGCGCGTCGGCCGGATCCGGTAGATCGCCCCGTTCTCGTCGTCGGAGACGAACAGCGAGCCGTCGGTACCGACGGCGACGCCGGTGGGCCGGCAGGCGCGCGAGCCGTCCGCGAGCTGACAGCCGCTGCCGAAGTCCGTCCACTGCACCGACGGGTCGCTCCAGTCGACGGCCTTGGCGGGCTCATTCCCGTGAAAGGCGACGAACGCGACGCGCGGCGGGACCGGCGGCTGATGCCACGATCCGTGCAGCGTCACGAATG
>DASYFS010000523.1:0-2019 GCA_036498305.1 Candidatus Elarobacter sp.
GCCGGAGGAGCAGGCGGCGCGACGCGGAAGCGGCCGGGCATGACCGGGCTGCGTTAGCGGCGCGGGCCGCACGCATTCCTAGGGGGTGAGGGATGAACGTCCGTTCCATGGCGAGCCTTCGCGACGAGCTCGCCGCAAAGCTCGCGCAGGCGCCGCCGACCGTCGCAGCGGTGCCGCACGTCGACCTCGTCGCTGCGCCGCCGGCCGCCGCCCCGTCGACGCGGCCGGTTGCGATCGTCGGCGTGCACGGGATCAGCCCGATCCAGCAGTACGGTTTTCAAGACCAGCTCGCAACGGGTCTGCTCGGCTACCTCAACGCCGTCGAAACGGCCGCGAAGAGCGGCGTCGAATGGGTTGCCTCACCGCATTGGCCGCAAGTCGGCGCCGGTACAAAGGATGCCCAGCTCGCGCCGAGCGCGCTGCGGCTGCACCGGCGCGACGAACCGAACCCGGAGCGCCCACGGTCGCGGGTCTACGACGTTTTCGAAGGCTACTGGAGCCCCTACACCAAGGACAAGACGAACATCGTCTCGCTCCTGACCTGGCTGCTGCAGGCGACGTTCCTGGGGACGAGCTCGACGGCGCGCATCCCGGGGAACTGGCGGAAACTGGGCTGGGACCTCAGCTACGTCCTGACCGCGCTGTTCCTCGCGGTCCTGTTCGTAGCCGGCGCGGCGGTCGCGGCGAACGGCGCCTGGTCGGAGCTCCTCACGCTCTTTCCGCCCCCTGCCGGGAAGCCGACGGACTTCTTCCAGTTCGCATTCGACCCACTTCACCAACTCGGTGCGCTCTCGCGCGACGCGTGGATCCAGCTCGGCGCCGACGTGGTCATCGCGTATCTCGCTGCACAGCTCGTGACGCTCTGGTCGGCACGCCGCGCCACGGCGAAGCAGACCGGCGAGCTGCTGAACGATTCAAGCACGACGGGTCGGTTCCGTGCTGAGACGATCGCCGCGGCGACGTTCCACCGCGCCGCGGCGGTGTTTTTCGCGCTGCTGCTGATCGTCGTGGCGGGACTCGACCTGTGGTGGCTCTTCGACAACCATCGCGACGACGTTGGGCGGATACTCTGGCACGCCGGCGGCGTCGTCGCGTTCGCGTTCTTCTTTCAGTGGGCGCGGCGGCTCGCCGACTTCGTCGTCCTCGACGTCCTCGGCGACATCCAAGTCTACACGACGCACGACGCCAACGCAGCGTTCTTCGCGATCCGCCAGCAGGTGATCGCGGCGGTCACGAACGCCGTCCGCGGCGCGCTGTCCACGGTCGATCCGGCGTCGGTCGGCGAGCCGCTCTACGAGCGCATCCACGTCGCCGGCCACTCGCTGGGCTCGACGGTCGGACTCGACGTCCTCATCCGCCTGCGCCAGCTCTGCGAGGAGAACATCATCCCCAACCTCGACTGGAGCCGCCTGCGATCGTTCACGACGTTCGGCACCGCGCTCGAGAAGACGCGCTTCTTCTTCGACGTCCGTAACCCGACGGTGAGCGCGGCGCAGCAGTCGTTCCAGAACGACGTTTACGGGAAATACTTCACGCTCGATCGCGACGTGCTGAGCCAAGCGGACAACACGGCGGGAATCTACTGGGCGAACTACTGGTACGAGCGCGATCCGGTATCGAATCCGATCGTCAGCTACGTCTCGGACGTGGCGCCGGGTCAGGCGTTCTCCGCGTGGAGATCATCGACCGGGGCGCAGCCGATCTGCGACGACAACCAGCTTCCGCACAAACGGCCGATCTGGGCGTTCGTGCATGGCGACTATCTTGGCGACGCGTTGTTCTGGACGGAAGCTGGACCGATTTTTACGTCCTGACGTTCGTCATCCCGAGCTTGTCGAGGGACCCTCGTTGTCGTGCGAGCGAAGTCGAGCGCGACGCCACCATCTCGCCCGTCACCACAACGGCGTGCCGTTCGACTTCGCTCACGGCACAAACGAGGGTCCCTCGACAAGCTCGGGATGACGAGACACAGCCCCAGTGAAGTCGCCGGTCCAGCGCCGGACGGCCGTTTCGAATGCG
>DASYFS010000524.1:0-5393 GCA_036498305.1 Candidatus Elarobacter sp.
ACCGCTATGACGTGTTCCGGGATGAGCTGTACTTCATCGTCTGCGGGCGGCATCCGCAGTTCGGGTACGCCGATCAGCCGCCGCTCGTGCCGCTGCTGGCGGCGGCGTTCTACGGCCTCGGACATCAGACGTGGCTGCTGCGGTTCCCGGTCATCGTCGCCGCGGTGCTGCTGGTATTTCTCACGGTCCGGTTCGTGCGGCTGTTGGGCGGCGGGAACGCGGCGGCCGCGGCGGCCGGGATCGCGGCTGCGACGGCGCCCGAGCTCATGGGGATGTTCTCGACCTTCAACACGACGGTCTTCGAGCCGCTCGCGTGGACCGCGATCGCGTATCTTCTGACGCGCGCGGCGCTGCTAGGCGACCGCCGCGGCTTGCTGTGGAGCGGCGTTATCGGCGGTCTGGCGCTGGAGGCGAAGTATTCGCTCTCGCTGTGGCTGATCGCGCTCTTGGTCGGCGTCGTGCTGACCCCGCAGCGGCGTCTGCTCGCGTATCGCGAGCTCTGGATCGGGATTGCGATAATGGTCGTTATCGCGATCCCGTCCGTGCTGTGGCAGGCCGCGAACGGCTGGCCCTTCATGGCGCTCATGCACGCTGCCGCCGACAAGAACGCGGAGATTCGCCTCGGCTCGTGGATCGTCAACCAGATCCTCGTGCAGAACCCGCTGTTCGCGCCGCTCTGGATCGCGGCGCTGATCGTTCCGTTCGTGCGGCATGATCTGGCGGTCGTGCGGTTCCTGCCGATTGCCTACGTCGTCGTCACGGTGTTGACGATCGCCGGTCACGGTAAGGACTACTACGTCGCCGCCGCATACCCGCCGCTGTTCGCGATCGGCGGTGTCGCCTTCGAACGGCTCGTGCGCAATGCGACGGCGCGTGCCGTGTATCTCGGCCTGGCCGTGGTGAATGCCGCCGTGATCGCGCCGATGGCGGTTCCGATCCTGCCGCCCTCACAGATTCAAGCGTACATGCAACGTCTCCACGTCGCGCCGCAACGGCAGGAAAAAGGCGAAGAAGGCAGCGCGCTGCCGCAAGAGTTTGCCGACCAGCTCGGCTGGCGCGACTTCGTGCGGGAAGTTGCAGACGCGTATCGCGCGGTCCCCACCGCCGACCGCGCACAGACATCCATCCTGGTCGGCAACTACGGTGAGGCGGCGGCGATCGACGTCTACGGCGGCGCGTACGGCCTGCCGCCCGCTCTCAGCGGTCACAATCAGTACGGGCTCTGGGGCCTGCGCGGACAGCATCCCGCGAACGTCCTGCGCGTGCAGCATCACGTCGAGCGGCTGCGCCCCTACTGTCGCGACGTGCGCATTCTCGGAACCACCTTATCGCCGTACGCGATGGCGTACGAGAACGGCATGACGATCGCGTGGTGCCGCTCGGTCACGCCGAAGCTTGCGACGCTCTGGCCGCGGCTCCAGTTCTTCGAGTAGCGCTACGTCAGGCCGCGGCGCAGCAGTACGTTTTCGCGCGGGCGAGGATCGGGCCGGCGGCGTCGGGCAGGTTGTTGCGCAGCCACAGCACCAGCGTCTCGCCGCGCGGGATCGATCCCCAGGCCGGACGATGGTTCGGCTTCATCAGGCGGCGCATCTCGGCGCTCGAGCCGGCAAGGATCTCGTCCATTGCCCGCTCGATCGCGCGGCACAGCGCGCCGTCGTCGTACGACGAGACGACGTGGGTGTGGGCGCAGAGCAGCTCGTCGAGGTGGCCCGGGCCGAAGGCGTCGCCGAAGACGTCGATCGGATAGCCGCAGAACAGCGCAAGGCCCGGGGTCGTGGCGTGGAGCTCGTTCCACAGGCCCTCGAGCGCGACGGCGGCAGCGCGTTCGCCGCGGCCCCAGAGCAGGCCGACCATCTCACCGTAGGCCCGTACGCGCGGGGCGCGGCGGACGCGGCTTTCGACGATGTCGGCGAACCGGTCGCGGTCCGGCAGGCCGTCGAAGGTCAGGGCTGCGAGGGTCTCGGCCGCGTCCAGCATTTCCAGGCGGCCGTCGGCGACCAACGCGCCGACGTCGAGGCCGCGCTCGTGCAGGACGGCGCGGATCGCGCTCCGGTTCTCACGGAGCGCGATGACGATCGCCGACTCACCCGCCTCGAGACCTCCGGCGAGGTACACGCCGACGTTTCGGGCGAGCGCCGGCTCGGCATCGCCGAAAAATTGCACCGTGTGGTGCTGAAGATCGGGACGGCCGGTCGCGGCCGAGGGTGAGGCTGCGGTCAAATGTACGCTTCCGGAGGACTACCGGAGGCTTGTACCCCGCTCGGGGCGACTGTTCTCGGGCAGTTTCGAAAAGTTTTAGCTGCCCTGAGCGGGCGCGGCCGTCGCCGCCGGGGCGGGCGCGGCGGGGGCCGGCTGGGCCGGAGTCCACATCTGCTCGTCCGGGGTCACGGGTGCCGGCTGGTCCGCGGCGGTAGTGGCGGCGGCGGTCGCCGGGACGATCGGCCCGCCGTTCGCTTCCCGCCAAGTCGCGAAGCGGCCGAGCGCGTCATACGCGATCCGCGAGACGCCGCGGATGAAGCGGCGGCCGGACTCCAGGGTAGGGAGATCGGTCGTCATCACGGCGATGACGTACGGCTCCTCGCCTTCGTAGACGATCCCGACGTCGTTGAGCGTGTCGTGGAGGGTCCCGGTCTTGTGGGCGATCTCGGTCCCCGGCGGGAGCGGGGCGGGGAGCAGCGAGTTGTGTTGCTGGCCGCGGAGGATTGCGATCATCTCGCGCGACGACCACTCGTCGATCAGCTGCTCGCGGGCCATCTGCTGCAGCAGGTGGGCCATATCGCCGGGGCTGGAGCGCAGCGCCCACCGGATCATCGTTCCGCTGGAGCGGATGAAGTCGGTCAGGCGCGTGTGGGTCAGCCCGAGGTCCGTCATCGAGGCGTTGATGCTGCGCCGGCCGACCAGTCGGATCAGCATGTTGGTCGCGGTGTTGTCGCTGATGTCGATCATCAGCGAGAGCAGCCGCGAGACGGTGTACGTGTTGCCGGCGCGCGCGTCGCACAACTCGCCGGAGCCCCAGTCTTTGTCGGAGGCCAGCAGCGTGACGCGGCGATTGAGATCGAAACGGCCCGCCGCCAGCTGGCGGAAGACTTCGACCATCACCGGGATCTTGATCGTCGACGCCGCCGGCATCTCGACGCCGGGGTTGACGCCGGTCGTTAGGCCCGTCGTCACGTCGGTGACGGCGATCCCAATGTGACCGGGCGCACGCAGCGACATCGCCGCGAGCTGAGTCTGTAAGTCCGCCAGCGGCCCGGGAATCTCCAAAGCGCTCACCGGCGCAAGCGCGGCGAGACAGAAGGCAACCAAGGCGACGGCAGAGAGAACGCGTCGTGGTACCCGCATTTGATTTGATTGTCGGCAGTAACCGACAAAAGTCAAGTTGCTCGAGCGGTATACGACGCGAGCGCAATTAGACGAATGGAAGACCGCGGCGCTACTCGCGAACGTAGGGAACGCCGTCGGCGGCCGGCGCGCGCACCCGCCCGGCGAAGCCGGCGAGCGCAACGAGTGCGGCAAGATACGGCAGTGCCTGCATCAGTTCGGTGGGAACGCCCGCTCGCTGCAGCGTGTACTGGAGCGCCGCGAAGAAGCCGAAGAAGAGCGCGGCGCCGGTCGCACCGAGCGGCGTCCAGCGGCCGAAGATGACTGCGGCAAGCGCGATGAAGCCCCGGCCCGCGGTCATCCCGTTCGAGTAGAGGTCGAGCTCGGCGAGCGAGAGGTAGACGCCGCCGAGCGCCGCGATAGCCCCACCGATCACGACCGCGTTGAAGCGCATGCGCAGCGCGTCGATTCCCGCCGCCTCGGCGGCACCGGGATCTTCGCCGCAGGCACGCAGCCGCAGTCCCCACGGGGTGCGATTCAGCACGACGTGCAGCCCGATCGCGCAGACGAACGCGATGACGATCAGCGCCGTCTCGCCCGGGCCGCCGAAGGCGGGGACTTCGTGCGAGGCGCCGGGCTGATGGTAGATCAGCACCAGGCCGTACGCCGCGGCGGCGAGCGTTGCGATGTTGAGTCCGGTCCCCGCCACGATCTGATCGACCGCGAGGCGCGTCGCCGCGAAGGCGAGGATCGCGGCGGTCAGCGCGCCGGCGACGATCCCCGCGAGTGCGCCGACGAACGGGTTTCCGGTCGCGCCGCTGACCGCGACCGAGGTGAAGGCTCCGGCGATCAGCACCGCCTCGAGCGCGATGTTCACGACGCCGGCGCGCTCGCTGAGCACGCCGCCGAGCGCCGCGTAGATGAGCGGCGTCGCCTTGACGAGCGTCAAGCCGAGGACGGCCAGAATCACCGCGAGCGTTGCGTTCACGCGGTCCTCCCGCGCGCGACGACGCGGCGTCCGGCGAGCGCGATGATGACGAGCCCCGTCACCAGCGAAACGACCTCACGCGGGACGCCGGCTTCCGCTTGCATCGCGATGCCGCCGCTCTGCAGCATCCCGAACGCGATCGCCGCGACGATGATCCAGAGCGGATCGAGGTTCCCGACCAGCGCGACGGCGATCGCGATGAAGCCGTAGCCCGGCGAGAGGCCGGTGTTGAAGCGGTGGAGCCCGCCGAGGACGATCGTCGCGCCGCCGAGCCCGGCGATCGCGCCGGAGAGCGCGAGCGCGACGAACGCTGTGCGGCCGAGATTGATGCCGGCGCGCTTCGCCGCCTCGGGCGCGTCGCCGGCCGCGCGCAGCTCGTAGCCGAACACCGTGCTGAGCAGAATCCGGCGCAGCACCAGCGCCAACACGATCCCGATCACGATCGGCGTGCCCAGATACGCGAGCGTGAAGTGCGGGTCGCCGAAGAGTGCGATCGGGTCGGGCATGTGCGCCGAGCGCGGAAGCGGCGCGGTCTCCGACGATCCCGCCCCGCCCTGCTGCAGCGGGCCGTTCACCAGGTAGGTCGTGAGCAGGACGGCGAGGACGTTGAGCATCAGCGTCGCGATCACTTCGTTGGCACCGAAGCGCGCGCGCAGAAAGCCGGGGATCGCGCCCCACACGCCGCCGGCGAGCGCGCCGGCGATCAGCAGGGCCGGGATCGCGATCCACCCGGGCAACGGCAGCGCCGCGCCGAGCCAGCCGGCGGCGAAGCCGCCGAGGATCAGCTGCCCCTCGGCACCGATGTTGAAGAGTCCGGCACGGAACGCGATCGCGACGCCGAGCGCCGGGAACAGCACGTTGGCCGCCTGCACCAGCGTCTCGGCGACTTCTTCGGGGGTGCCGACCGCGCCGTCGAAGAGCGCGCCGAAGCCGACGAGCGGCGAGACGTGCGCGAGCAGCATCGCGATCGAACCGACGCCGAAGACGACGACGAGCGCGACGAGCAGATCGCGCATCCCGCGCGAGCGCAGCGCCGCGCTCATCCTTGTCCCGCCATCAGCGCACCGATCCGGCCGCGGTCGAT
>DASYFS010000525.1:0-5272 GCA_036498305.1 Candidatus Elarobacter sp.
CACCGAGCGCGCGGATGCGGGCGGCTTCGTTGTCGTCCATCAACGGGTCGCTTCGACAAGGGTCGCGGCTACCTCCGCCGGGGAACCGGCGAGGGGCAGCGTGCGGTCGCTCCGGGCGGCGAGGTCGCGCAAGACGATCCGACCGGCCGCGAGCTCGTCGTCACCGAGGATCAGCGCGAACCGCGCGTTGTTGCGGTCGGCGGTTTTGAAGTGCGCGGTGAGCTTCCGATCGGACCAATCGGCGTAGGTCGGGGCCGGCGAGACGGCGCGCAGAGCGCCGACGATCGCGCGCAGCCGTGTGCGCGCGGCCTCGCCGAGCGCGATCGCTTGCACGCCGTGCCGCTCCGAGGCGGCGTCGCCGCCGGCCCTGTCGAGGATCATCAGAAACCGGTCCAGCCCCAGGCCGAAGCCGACCCCCGGCGTCGGCGGTCCGCCCAGCTCTTCGACCAGCCCGTCGTAACGGCCGCCGCCGCACACGGTGCTCTGCGCGCCGAGCGCCGACGAGACGAACTCGAAGACCGTCCGCGTGTAGTAGTCGAGGCCGCGAACGATCCGCGGGTTGACGACGTAGCGAATCCCCAGCTCGTCGAGCATCGTCTTCACCGCGCTGAAATGCGCGGCGCATGCGTCACAGAGATGGTCCAGCATCGCGGGCGCGCTTTGCACGAACGGGATGTCGCGCTCGTCCTTCGAGTCGAGGATGCGGAGCGGGTTACGCTCCAGGCGGCGCTGCGAATCCGGGCTCAACTCCTCGAGATGCGGCCGGAAGTGCGCGATCAGCGCCTCGCGGTAGCGCGGCCTGCAGACCGCGTCCCCGACGCTGTTGACGTAGAGCGTCGCGTCGTCGATCCGATAGCGCGCGAGCAGCAGCGCCGCGATCTGGATGATCTCGACATCGGCCTCGGGACCGGCGACGCCGAAGCACTCAACGCTGAGCTGGTGCGCCTGGCGGTAGCGGCCCGCCTGCGGCCGCTCGTAGCGGAAGAACGGGCCGATCCCGTAGAGCCGCTGCGGCCCCTGGGCGTACAGCTTGTGCTCGAGGAGGGCGCGCACGATCCCGGCCGTGAGCTCGGGCCGCAGCGTCATCCGCCGGCCGCCCTTGTCCTCGAACGTGTACATCTCTTTCTCGACGATGTCGGTCGTCTCGCCGACACCACGCTCGAAAAGCTCGGTCGCTTCGAAGATCGGCGTGCGGATCTCGCCGTAGCCGAAGCGCGACGCAAGCTCCCGGGCATCGGCTTCGAGGCGAATCCAGCGCGCGGATTCGGGCGGGGTGATATCTCGCGTCCCGCGCGGTGCGGTTATCTGCTTCACGGTCGACGCGACGCCTTCGCCGTGCGGAACGATTCGCCCGCGGCCGACGGGGTGCCGCAAAGGCCGCCACGCCCGTCGGGTGGTGGCGCTACCTGAAGGCAAGAAGAAGCCACAATGAGCTGGCGCGCAACGGTGCGTCGCGTCTCCGCGCGCTTCATTCGCTTCGGGCTGCGAGCGGACCGCAGCGTACTGACCGTACGAGAGGCGGCTGTCGCGGGAGGCGCGCTGGTCTTTGGATCTATGCTTGGAGCCGGTTTCGGCCAAGCAACCTTTGCCGGGTACTGCGCCGCTTCGATAACGTGGCTCTCGTACCGGTCACGGGACATGAAGCGCGCTTTGCCTTGGACTGGCGCCGATACCGTCGCCACGGTAGTGGCCGTCTTCACGTCGGTTGGCGCGATAGCCATTGCGCCATCCCTCGCCTTTTGTTACGGCGCCTGCTCGTCTTCCCGGGTCACGATTTCCGCGCTGAACATCGCGTTGGCGCTCATTGCTGCGCCGCTCGCGGAAACGTTTGTCGTGCAAGGGTGCGTATACGACTTCGCCCGATCGGTCACCGGGGCCGGACGCTCATGGCCTGCCGTGGTGGCCTCGGCCTTGCTCTTCATCGCTCTGCATGGTGCAATCACGCTCGAGTTGGGCGTCGCGGCCCTTTCGCTCAGTTTGCTGCGCCGGGTGACCCTGCGGCTCGATACGGTCGTTGCGGCGCACGCCGCGACCAACGCCGCCGTGCTGGTCCTTGTGCTACGGTCGTGAGCCACGGTCGCCGCCGTCAGCGCGCGAACAACAGCCGTTCGGTGTTCTTGATCGACGCCGGGTCGAACGACGACTGCCACCACGCCGGGGTCGCGCCCGGACCCTGGAGCTGCAGCGGCGTCGTCTGGGTCGCCGTCTGTGCGACGGCGCGGAACTCGTAGTGGTCGACGAGCTGGATCGCCTCGACCGCGTAGAGCGAGGCGATCGCCGGGTCGGTGATCGCCAGCATGTTGTAGCCGTTGGCCTGCTCGCCGCCGGCGGCGAGGTTCGACGAGCCGCAGAACACCTGCGGCTGCGCGTCGTTGAAGTCCACGACGACGAACTTGTGATGGATCACCTGGCCCATCCCGCCGTTCCATTCCTGACGGAACGGTTCGGGGACATGCGCCTTGAGGTAGCCGAACGGGACGAGAAGGCCGTTGTCCGCCTTCTGGCTCTTGTAGAACTTGATCCCGGTGGTCGTCTGCGTGACGCCATAGGAGAAGAGGTCGGGACGCTGCTGCAGGTTGAGCAGCTCCTGCATCACGTCGCCGCCGCCGACGAGCTCCATCACCGCGAACAGCACCGAGCTCTTGGCGTCGCGGATCGCCGCCGCCACGCGGTCGAGCGAGACGCTCGCCGCCTGGTGCGGCGCGAACGAGACCGCGAACGTCGGGATCCCGGTGCCGATCGCATCGAACCACTGTGAGGCGATCTCGCTCGACGGGAACGTGTTCATGTCGGACCACGCCGCGTCGAACGCCTCGCCGTACAGCTTCGCGACGTCCGGGTCGTCGATTGCGATGATGCTGTTCGACTGCACGTAGAGCCCGCGGACGCTGAAGTTCGCCGAACCGGTGAGGACCCGGATCGCGTTGCCGCTCGTGTCGCGCTCGATGACGCACTTGTCGTGAGCGTAGCGCTTGAAGTGGCCGCGCACGACCTTCACGCCTGCCGCGGTGAGCAGCTTCGCCGAGTCGGGCTCCATCGCGCCGGGCTTCGTGTGCAGCGGCGCGTCGTCGAGGACCATGCGGATCGGACGCCCTGCCTTCGCGTCGCGAGCGAGCACGCGCAGAAAGTCCGGCTCGTCGAGATCGTAGGCGAAGACGTCGTAGCCATTTCCGTCGGCTTCACACTGGGCGAGGAAGTCGCTGAGGATCCCCCGCGCGTGGCCGCCGAGATATTGATACATCTGCCGCCAGGTCGTCGGCGTCGTCGCGCCCGGGATCTTGGCGTTGGTGTCGTAATCGACGGCGCGCGAAGGCCGCATCTCCGTGACGCCGGCGTAACGTTCGGCGAAGAGCTGCGAGGAGACGTATCCGCGCGTGAAGCCGATCTTGAAGTTCGGGAACGGGTTGCCGGTCAGCGCTAGCGAGAACGTCAGCGAGGCGCGCGTTTCGAGCGCATCGGCGTCCTTCGCCGGATCCTTGCCGGCGACGAAGTACTGCGCCTCGACCTTGTAGGTGTACGGCCCGGTGAACGTCGCCGGCGGATAGTCGGCCCAGCGGAACTTCTGGATCGGCGCGACGTCGGTCGTCTTCGGCTTCTGCAGCTCCGCGTCGACGCTCGACGTGGCGGTGACTGCCCCGCCGAACGTGAGCCGGTTGCGGACGTAGGTCCACGTCGCGCCGCCGTCGGTCGAGCGCGCGATCGCGAACCCGGCCAGACCCGTGCAGAGCGACGGATCGAGATCGAAGGCGATCAGCACGCAATCGTCGCCGCGATACGCTTTGACGGTCAGACCGCCACCGTGCGCGGTGACGGAACTGGTCGGCGAGGTCGACGGCGGCGGCGTCGCGGCGGGGAGCGGAGCGCTCGGCATCAGCGAGTGGCCGGAGGCATCGGGCGCGGCAGGCTTGGGCACGAGACACCCTCTCGTTCAGGCTGCGGTGGCGGAGGCGGCGCGCTTCGCGAAGCAAAGCGACCGAGCCTTTCCCGCTGCGACTATGTGATCGGGCCGCTCCGCGGCTCCAGCAGCTCGACCGGGATCCCGTTCGGATCCTCGACGAACGCGATCGTCCGCGTCCCGCCGGGCGACTTCTTCGGCTCGCGGACGATCTTCACGCCCTGCCCGCGCAGCTTCTCGATGACGCCGGGCAGGTCGCCGTCGACCTCGAGGGCGAGGTGCTCGTAGCGATTCCCCAGCTCGTACGGCGGATGGTCCTCGAGATCGTAGACGAGCTCGATGTACGAGTCCCAGCTCGCGCCGACGAACGCCATGTCGGCATTGCCGGGATAGTGGATCGGCCCGTCGAGCAGCTTCAGCCCCATCTTGTTGACGTAGAAGTCGATCGACGCGTCCATGTCGGAGACGAAGATCGACGTATGCAGATAGCGCGGCATGCCGCCTGGCTACGCGCAAACGATGGCGGCCTCCCGCGGCTCAGCGGATCGTGACTTGCGCCGGCTTCCCTGACGCGGCCGCCGCCGGACCGTACATCGCGTACGCCGTCGGCGCCGGTGCGGTGAACGCCCCCGCCGTCGTCGCCCGAAGCGTGTAGTGAAGGCGGATCGTCTGGCCCCGCCACACCCGCGAGGTGAAGAATACGGCACGGTCGTCGAAGAACTGCAACCCGCTCCAGGAGTCCCCGGACTCGTACTGCTTCGGCTGATACTCCAGGCCCGCGGGGAACGGATCCTCGACCGCAACGTATTGTGAGTCGGCGCGTGCCGTCACCGCAACGTTGACGTCGATCATGTCGCCGATCCGCCAGTCGTTCCCATTCGCCGTCGTGTACGTGCGCGAGACGCTGAACGTCGGATCGAGATCGGAGGCGCGCAGGTCGCGTACGTACTGCACCCAATCGGTCGACCAGGCGAGCGACCCCGTTCCATCGCGTTCGAAACGCACGGCGCCGCCGTGCCGCAGTAGACGCGCTGGGATGACGATCGATGCCTGATCGCGAGGCAGCACCGGGGCGTCGATGCGCACGGTCTTGATCGTGTGTCCGTCGAGCGTGACCCGGATCGTCTCGTGGGGGTTGAGCTCGTTCGACGACATTGCGAGCACCTCACTCATCGCGTAGATTGCCGCCGCCGTGTCCTTGGTGTTGACGAACCACGATCCGTGCTGCTGCGCGTGCAGCCAATTGACGACGCGCGCGACGTGCGGATCGTGGGGCGCGATCGCGTGGAGGAAGCGCAGCGCGTACGCGGTCGTCTCGATGGGGTCGTCTTCCCACCGGTAGTGCCAGCCTTCACCCGCCCAATGTGAGAAGGAACC
>DASYFS010000526.1:0-6589 GCA_036498305.1 Candidatus Elarobacter sp.
CTGCAGCGTGAGCCTGCGCTCGCGCTGCACGCGCTCGGCGGTCTGACGGCGCGTGCCGTCGGCGAACGGCTCGGGATCCCCCTGCGCACCGCCGCCTCCCGCATCATGCGCGGCCGCCGCCGCCTCGAAGCGCAACTCGCAGCAACCACTCCCTTCTCGTCGAGGTCGAACGGGTCGTGATCGATTTCTTCCTGCGGCGTCCGATCATGGCGTCCGTTTTCTCACTCGTGATCCTGCTGCTCGGGCTCATCTCGATCCCGACGCTGCCGATCGCGCAGTTCCCGAACATCGCGCCCCCGACCGTCACCGTGACGGGCGTCTATCAGGGCGCGAGCGCCGAGGCGGTGGAATCTTCCGTCACGACGCCGCTCGAAGAGGCGATCAACGGCGTCCAGGGCCTGCGGTACATGTCATCGTCATCCGGGAGCGACGGGACCTCGCAGATCACGGTCACGTTCAACCTCGACCGCAGCCTCGACCAAGCCGCGAACGACGTGCAGAATGCGGTCAACCTCGCGCAAGGTCGGCTGCCCAACGAGGTCAAGCAGATCGGCGTCACCGTCGCCAAGAACTCGGGGACGTTCGTCGCCGCGCTCGCAGTCCGCTCGACGGACTCGCGCTGGGACCAGACGTATCTCACGAACTTCCTCGAGAACAACGTCGTCAACGACCTCAAGCGCGTCGAAGGCGTCAGCGACGTCCTCGTCTTCGGCGAGCGTAAGTACGCAATGCGGCTCTGGGTCGATCCCAAGCGCCTCGCCGACAACGGGCTGACTGCCGGCGACGTCGTCACCGCCCTGCAGGCTCAGAACGTTCAGGTCGCCGCCGGCGCGATCGGCGCGCCGCCGACCAACGGCAACCAGCAGCAAGAGTACGCGGTCCGCGCGACCGGCCGTCTCCACAGCTCGACCGAGTTCGCGAACATCGTGCTCAAGGCGCTCCCCGACGGCGGCTACGTCAAGGTCAAGGACGTCGGGCGCGTCGTGCTGGGCGCCGAGAACTACAGCGGCTCGCTGTGGTTCGACGGCACGCCGAACGCGGTCGGCCTGGGGATTCTTCAACTGCAGTCGGGGAACGCGCTCCAGGTCAGCAAGCAGGTCCGCGCGACGATGGACCGGCTTTCGCAGAAGTTCCCGGCGGGAGTCAGTTATCAGGTCGCGTTCGACAGCAGCGAGTTCGTTCAGGAGTCGATCAAGGAAGTCGTCATCACGCTGCTGATCGCGATCCTGCTGGTCGTCATCGTCATCTTCCTGTTCCTCCAAGATTGGCGCACGACGCTGATCCCGGCGCTCACGATCCCGGTCTCGCTGATCGGGACGTTCTTCCTGATGAAGGTGCTCGGGTTCTCGATCAACACGCTGACCCTGTTCGGGCTCACGCTCGCGACCGGGCTCGTCGTCGACGACGCGATCGTCGTCATCGAGAACATCGCGCGCTTCATCCAGGAGAAGGGGATGCCGCCGATGGAGGGCGCGCGCGAGGCGAGGAGCGAGATCACGGGTGCCGTCCTGGCCTCGTCGCTCGTGCTGCTCGCGGTGTTCGTCCCGGTCGCGTTCTTCCCGGGCACGACCGGGCAGCTCTACAAACAGTTCGCGTTGACGATCGCATGTTCGATCACCATCTCGCTGTTCTGCGCGCTGACGCTGACCCCGGTGCTCTCGTCGCTGCTCCTCGGCCGCACGGTGAAGAAGGAACGCGGCTTTTTCCGGCCGGTCAACCGCGTCATCGACGCGACGCGCGGCGGCTATCGCCGTGCGCTCCCGTTCGTGCTGCGCCATCGCGTCGTCGCGCTGGTGATCTTCGCGGTGCTGCTGGGCTTCACGGGCTGGCTCTACACCACGACGCCGACCGCGTTCATCCCCGACGAAGATCAGGGGTTCGCCATCGTGAGCGCTCAGCTCCCCGAAGGGACCGGGATCGACGTCACCCACGGCATCCAGAAGCAGCTCGAAGACGTCCTCCACCAGCAGCCGGAGATCACCGACGTCTTCGACGTCGCCGGCTTCAGCTTCACCGGGTCGGGCTCGAACAAGATCACGATGTTCATCCGTCTGCGCCCGTGGGGCGAGCGCCCCGGCAAGCAGCACACGCTGGCCGCGGTAACGCAGCGGGTGAACTACGCGCTGTTCACGAGCTTCAAGCAGAAGTATCCCAACGTTCTGGCGTTCATGATCCAACCGCCGTCGATTCCGGGCCTCGGCTTCCAAGGCGGGTTCGACTTCGAGCTGGAGGATCGCGGCGGGAACGGGCTCCAGGCGCTCGAGGGCGCCTCGAAGGCGCTGATCTATCCGGCGTACGCGCCGGGGTCGCCGGTCTCCGGCGTGTACACGACCTATCGCAGCGACAAACCGACGATCCTGACCGACGTCGAGCGCGATAAGGCCTCGCAGCTCGGGGTCGCGCTGCCGACGCTCTTCAACACGATGCAGGTCTACCTCGGGTCGGTCTACGTCAACGACTTCGACATGAACGGGAAGTCGTATCGAGTCTACGTGCAGGCCGACACGCCGTACCGTTCGCAGGTCTCGGATCTCCAGCGCATCTTCGTCCACTCCGATACGCCGATGGTCGTCAACGGTCAGCTCGTGACCCCGCCGGCGATCCCGATCACCGCGCTGGTCAACATCACCGAGACGAAAGCGCCTCCGGTCATCACCCACTTCAACCTCTACCGCTCGATCTCGATCAGCGGCAACCCCGCGCCCGGTCACGGTTCGGGTGAGGCGGTCTCGTTCATGAACGGGCTCGCCGCACATCTCCCGCCGGGGTTCGCCACGGAGTGGAGCGGGATCTCGCGCGAGCAGATCGAGGGCGGCGCGCAGGCCGCGATCATCTTCGGCCTGGGGATCGTGTTCGTGTTCCTCGTTCTCTCGGCGCAGTACGAGTCGTTCGCCGACCCGTTGATCATCCTGCTCGCCGTCCCGCTCGCGCTGCTCGGCGCGATCGGCGGCCTGCTGGTGCGGCATTTCTTCTCCGACGTCTTCGCGCAGGTCGGCTACGTCATGCTCATCGGGTTGGCGTCGAAGAACGCGATTCTGATCGTCGAGTTCGCAAACCAGCTCCGAGAACAAGGGGTCGACGCGGTGACCGCGGTGACGCGCGCCGCCGAGACGCGGCTCCGGCCGATCCTCATGACGTCGATCGCGTTCATCCTCGGCGTGACGCCGCTGGTGTTCGCGTCGGGCGCCGGGAGCGGCGCGCGCACGTCGCTGGGCACCGCGGTGTTCGGCGGGATGATCGTCAGCTCGGCGCTCAACCTGTTCATCACCCCCGTCCTCTACGTCTTCATCGCTTCGCTCGAAGACCGGCTCGGCTTCGGCCGCGGCTCGCACCGTGCGAAGCCGGAAGATGACGGCGGACCGCCGGCGCCGCCGGCGCGCCGGCCGCAAGAAGCGGCGATCTAGCAACGACGACGGCCCGGAAACGGGCCGTCTTCACGTCTCGCCCTTGACATCTCAGCGATATTATCTATTATGTAGATATGGCGAAGGGCCAGTATCTCGGCGAGTTCGAGCACGTCGTGCTCCTGACGGTCCTGCGTCTGGGCGACGGCGCGCACGGCGCGCTGATCCGGCGGGAGATCGAATCGGTCACCGGCCGATCTCCGGCGATCGGCGCGGTGCACGCGACGCTCGACCGCCTCGAGCGCAAAGGGTTCGTGTCGTCGTGGATCGGCGAACCGTCTCCGGAACGCGGCGGGAAAGCGAAGCGTCATTTCAAGCTCGAGGGGGCCGGCGTTGCCGCGCTCAAGGATGCGCGATCCACGCTCGAACGGCTTCACGCCGGGCTCTCGTTTCGCGAGCGGTTCGCGTGAACGCGCCGATCGTCGCGCGCATGCTCGTGGCGGCCTTCGCGCCGGCCGCGGACGTTGACGCGATCGCCGGCGACATGCAGGAAGAGTACGTTGCGATCGTCGCTGCCGAGGGTCGATTGCGCGGCGACCTCTGGTTTTGGTCGCAAGCTCTCACCTCGATCCCCGCGCTGCTCTCCTACTCGCGACGCCGGGCGCCGTTCGCCGCGCGGCTGACGACGGGCTTCGTCGCGTTGGGCGTGCTGATCGCAATGCTGGCGGCGAAGGACGGCCTCGATCGGGTCATCGATGCGATTCACCCTGCATCGATGCCGGCGTCGCTGTACTTCACGCTCGATTGGAGCGTCGCGTTCGTCTTCGGCGGACTCTTGGCGCTGCTCGCAGGGCATCATCCCGTTCGGCTCGCGCTCTTCGCGGCGTCTGCGCTCGTCGCCGCATTTGCGGCGCCGGACGTCCTCGCGCTCTCGCCGAGCCTCTCGCTCCCGGCGCTCGTACTGTTGCTCGGCGTCGTCCCGTCGATGACGGGCGGCGCCGCCGCGTTCCAAGCCATTCGGCACCGCTAGCCCACAAGGACTCATCCATGGTTACTCGCACACGCCGCGCCCTCGCGGCGCTGGGTCTCTTCGTCACGCTTGCCGCAGCGTCGCCGGATGCGGCTCGACCGTACCTGCATGCGCAGCGGCTCGTCGCCGTGGAAGACGGCCGGCGCATGAATCTGTATTGCACCGGGAGCGGCGCGCCGACGGTCGTCCTCGGAACCGACGGTGACGACGCGACTCCGGCATGGCGCTTGGTGCAGCCGGTTCTGGCGCGGACGATGCGCGTCTGTTCGTACGACGCCGAAGGCATAGGCTTCAGCGATCCCGTCACGGGAACGCTCGACGCCGCGCGCAGCGCCGGCGATCTGCACGCGCTCCTTGCGGGTGCCGGGGTCAGGCCGCCGTTCGTGCTCGTCGGGTACTCGCTCTCCGGGCTCGCCGCGCGGCTCTACGCGGATCGCTATCCGCGCGAGGTCGCCGGGATGGTGCTCGTTACGCCGAACATCCCGTACCAGGCCGCAGTGATGGCGAAAGCGGCACCCGCGCTCGCAGCGCACCTCGATTTGACCGCGTTTCTGCAGCGGTGCACGACGGCCGCGGAGCGCGGCCTTCTGAAGCCGGGAACATCGTGGTACGGACGGTGCGTCTACACGCCGCCCGACCCGACACTGCCGGCTTCCGTTCGCGACCTTATCCATCGTCAATGGGCGCGTCCCGGCTTGTGGCGATCGTTCTCGTCGGCGATGAACGCCGGTGCGGCGTCGTCCGCGGAGGTCGTCGCCGAGCAGCGCAGCTACGGACGCCTCCCGCTGGTCGTCCTGACGACGACTAAGGATATCGCGGAGTTGCCGATCCCGGCCGCGCAGCGCGTAGCGTTGACGCGGGCGTGGCTCGCGGCCCATCGCGCGATCGCGCAGCTCTCCGACCGCGGCGTCGACATCGTCGTTCCGGGAGCGCACGAGGCGATCCCGATCGAGCGTCCGGACGTCGTCGTCGCGGCCGTGCGGCGCGTCGCCGCGGAGGCGCTTCGTCCTTAGTCCAACGCGACGGCGGTGCGCCGGTCGGCGAACTCGCGGAATTTCGGGAAGGCGATCCTGAACGTCGAGCCGGCCGGTCCGGAGCTCTCGAGCGCGACGGCGCCGCCGGCACGCGCGGCCGCGCGCTCGGCGATCGCGAGGCCGAGCCCGGTGCCCTCGACGCCCTGCGCGTTTTCGCCGCGAAAGAACCGTTCGAACAGGCGCGAGCGGTCATCGGGGCTGATCCCCGGTCCGTCGTCGATCACGCGCACGAGGACGTCGTCGTCACGGTTCGAGAGCGCCACGGTCACGTGGCCGCGGCCGTACTTCGCGGCGTTCTCGACCAGGTTGGCGACGGCGTCGTGGACCTCGTCGGGATCGGCGCGCACGTAGGCGAACGCCAGCACGTCGCGCACCGACACCAGCGTGGCCTGCGCCGCGTTCGCGCGGTCGACGACGTCGCGGTCGTCGTCGCGCACGTCGACGACCTCCGTCTGCGGCGGCTCGTCCTGCTGCAGGCGTGCCAGCGTGAAGAGCCGCTCGACGAGGCGCCGCAGCCGCGCGGCCTCGGTGCGCATCAGCGGCACCGTTCGCGCGCGCACCGCGGCGTCGTCGCCGGCGGCGCGGTCCAGGAGATCGAGCGAACCGCTGATTACCGTCAGCGGCGTGCGCATCTGATGCCCCGCCTCGCCGAGGAACTGCCGCATCTCCGCCTCGACCCGGGCCCGCTCGGCCAGCGCGTTGGCGACCTGCGCTGCAGCGCCGTTGTACGCGCGGACGAGCGCATCGAGGTCTTGCGAACGCGTCGAGCCGATCGCGCGCGGCGTGAAGTCGCCGCCGGCGAACCGCTCCAGCTCGGCGCGGATCGCCTCGATCGGCCCCATCGCGCGGCGCGCGATGCGGCGCCCGACGAACCACGACGCGGCCGCAGCGAGCAGCTCCAACGTGAGGAAGCCCAGCGCGAGCCAGCGCGCCGCGGCGTCGACGCGCGCGAAGTCGGGCGCGACGAAGACGTCGCCGCCGCCGGGCAGCGCGACGTGCAACGGGTGCAGTCCGAGCGCTCCGGGGAGGTCGAGCAGCCCGCGCGGCGCGCCGCGCGGCGGCAAGCCACGACCGCCCGGCGGCGCTCCCATCGCCGGACGGTGCAGGTTGACCCGCACGACGACGCCGTCGGGGACGTGCATCGACTCGACCTCCGCGGCGAGGGTCGCGGCCGGCGCGGT
>DASYFS010000527.1:0-3458 GCA_036498305.1 Candidatus Elarobacter sp.
TGCCGGACGCTCGACGCCGCCCCACCCCGCCCCGAGCTCTCAAGCCCCAGAACGCGAAATCCGATACTTCATCCGAAGAGGTGGATGCGTGCCCTTAGAGATCGTTGACGACTACGGCGATACGGAGTTTGCTCGCCGGCAGACTGGGTTGCTGTTCAACCTGCCGCCGCCGCCCGCAGAGGCGGTGCAGCTGCCTATCGGCGTGAGCCTCTGCATGATCGTGAAGAACGAGGAGCGCTTCCTCGCTGAGTGTTTGCGTAGCGTGCAGGATGTCGTTGACGAGATCGTCGTCGTTGATACCGGGTCGACGGATCGTACCGTTGAGATTGCGGAGTCGTTTGGGGCGAAGATCGTATATCGCGAGTGGCGGAGCGATTTTGCTTGGGCTCGGAATCAGGCGATCGAGCATGCTTCGTATCGGTGGATTCTCGTGCTGGATGCGGACGAGGAGCTTTCGGCGGATTCGGTTGCGCTCGTGCGTGCGTTGCGGGAGACGCCGGCGTATGAGACTGCGGTGTATTTGCAGATTCAGAACGTCATCGACGATGAGGCGGGGCAGGGCTCGACGATGACGCATATTTTGCCGCGGATCTTTCCGGCGACGCCGCGGATGCGGTATCGCGGGGTCATTCATGAGAGCATCTTGCTTGATGGGGATTATCCGCCGGCGGTCGTCTCGCCGATCACGATCTTTCATAAGGGCTATACCAAAGAGATTCTGAACGCGCGCGAGAAAACGGAGCGCAATCGGCCGTTGCTCGAGCGCGCGATCACCGAGAACCCGGACGATGCGTTCGCGTGGTTCAACTTCGGGATCTCGGCGGCTGCGGCGGGTGATTGGGAGACGGGGATCGCGTCGCTGGAGAAGGTCTTCGCGATGAAAGGGCCGGTGCGCGCTTTTCATGCGACGGCGTACACGATGCTGGCGACGTCGTACAACGAGGGGCGCGGCGATCGCGAGAAGGCGATGGCGACGGTCCTCGACGGGCTCGAGAAGTGTCCCGACCATCCGAACCTGCTCTTCACCGCGGGCTACTTGTGCGCGCAGGACGAGAAGTTCGACGAGGCGCGCGCGTGGTACGCGAAGGCGATCGATGCGCGGCAAGAGGCGATGGTCCACTACATGGTGGACGATGAGCTGAGCACCTGGAAGGCGCCGCTCAACATGGCCGCCATGTACGTCAAAGAGGGGAAGATCGAGGACGCGGTGCCGTGGTTCGAGCGCGCGCTCGCCGGCAAACCCGACTCCGCGATGCTCCGCGAGATGGTGGCCAAGGTCTACGAGCGCGCCGGGCGCATCTACGACGCCGAACGGATGTGGCGTGAAGCGGCGAGCGGCGGCGAGATCCGCACCTTCTTGGCATACGTGAATTTCCTGATGCGGCGCCGGCGTTTCGACGAAGCGTTCGAGCTGGTCGAGCGCCGCCGCGACGCGATCGACGACCGTTCGTACGGCATCCTGCTCAACTCCGCCGTCACCGCGATGCGGGAGAACGGGGTCGGCGATCCCGAGCCGTTGGCGCAGCGCGCGCTCGCGCTGCATTCCGGCGACGGTGCAGCGCTTGCGTATCTCGACGAACTGTACCGCGCGCGCGGCGACGAAGCGAGGCGCGCCGCATTGCGCGACGCCGAGCTTTCCGCGCCGCTCGTCCATCCGCACGACTTTGCGCGCCGTTCGTTCCGGCTGCTCGGCGATCAGCGCTACGACGACGCGCTGGCAGCGGCACGCGAGGGTCTGGTCGTCGCGCCGACCAACGGCGCGCTGCTCTACAACGCGGCGCTCGCCGCCGGACGCCTGGGGCGCGACGCCGACGCGCTGACCTTTCTCTCGCAGATCGCCGACGACGACAAGCATGCGGCCTCGGGGCTCGCGCTGCGCGCGGAGATCGAGCGGCGCACCGGCGACCTCGACGCCGCGATCGCGACGCTGGGCCGGCTGCGCGAGCTGCAGCCCGGCGATCCGGCGACCGTGCGCCAAGCGACGCTGGGGCTCGCGACGGCGCTGCTCGAAGCGGGCCGCATGGGAGAAGCCGGAAACCTCGCCGCCCTGGCCCTCGCCTAACCGGTGAGCTTCGGCATCCTCTGCGCGCCGGGGAGCGATCCCGGCGACGCGCGGGCGCGCGCGACCGCGGTCGTCGCGGTCGACGGCCCCGCCGACGTCGCGGCGGCCGCGGCGCGCGTCGCCGATCCGTACCTGCTCGTGCTCGGCCCCGGGGCGCGCGCGCTGCCGCGCGCCTTCGGCGGCCTGACCGCCGCTCTCGGTGCCGGACCAGGCGTCCTCGGCGGCGTCGCGGCGGCCGGCGGGATGCGCCGCTACGGGTTCATGCTCGCCCCCGCGCCGCTCGGGCCGCTGCCGTTCGAGGTGGTCCCGATCGACGTCCCGGCGAGCGAAGCCGGCGCCGACGCGGTGCTGCGCGGCCCGATCGACGTCGTCGCGCCGGGGATGGTCCTCGCGCGCCGCGAGCTGCTGCTCGAAGCGCTTCCGGCCGAGCCGGTCGCGGCGATGCTGGAGCTGTGCGCGCGCGCGCGTGCCGCCGGGCTCGAGGTCGTCTGCCGGCCCGGGTTCGCCTGCGAGGTCCCCGGGAGCGCCGACGACCGCGGCCGCGTCGCCGCCTTGCGTGCCGTCGCCGAACGCCGCCCGGAGCTCACCGGCGCGTTCCGTCTTCCGGCCGGCCTGCGCGATCGCGCCGTCGAGCGCGAGGTGCGCCTCTCCGCCGGACGCTACGTACGCGCGCGCGTCCAGCGGCCGGCGCTGACCGTCGTGCGCGACGCCGACGCGCTGCGCGCGCAGATGCGCGTCCGCGGCGACCGTTACGTCCTGGTCACGACCGCCTCCGGCGCACCCGACGACGGCGTCGTCGACCGGCTCGCCGGCGCGCTCGAAGAGGCGCCGTTCGTCGCGATCGCCGCGCCCGACGTCGCCGCGCTCGACGGCGGCTGCGTCCTGATCGCCGTCGGCCGGTTCCCGTATCACGTCGAGGCGACCGGCGCGACCCTCCCCGAGGCCCTGCGAACGCTGCGCATCGCCGCCGCCGGGCTGCGGCTCGCCGTCCGCGCGCCCGGATACCTCGCGCCGCCGGCACCGGCGCCGCGCCGCCGCACCGCGACCGCCGTGTTCCTCGCCTCGTCGCTCCCGGAAATCACCCGAATGAGCCTCGATGCGGTGATGAGCGGGCTGCGCGCCGACGACGCCGCGGTCGCGGTCGTCGCCGAGGGCGCCGAGACGCTGCGCCGTCTGTTGGCCGCCCACCCGCAGGTGCGGGTCGAGCTCGATCCCGCCGACCCGCTGATGAGCGCCGCGCTGAATCGTGCGCTTGGCGCGGCGTCTACCGACCTCGTCGTGCTCGTCGCCGACGACCTGCTGCTCGCGGCCGGGGCGTTCGACCGCGTGCGCGCCGCCTTCGATCGCGTCCCGACGCTCGGCGCGGCGTTCGCGGCCGTTCCCGGCGCGGCGGGCG
>DASYFS010000528.1:0-4222 GCA_036498305.1 Candidatus Elarobacter sp.
TGGACGGCGACGTGCGAGGCTCGTTCCACACGCTGATCGACCCGCGCACCGGCCGCGCATCCGAGCGATGGCGCGAAGGGCCGTTCGCGCTCGCCGCGGGGTTCGACGGAAGCACGGCCTGGTCGCGCGATCGTTCGGGAACGACGCTCGTTCACGACGCCGATCATGCGAAGCGGGTCGCCGTCACCGACGCATGGCTGGAACGACGCGGGTGGTGTTCGCCGCAGCAGGTCGCAACGACTCCGCCGATCGAACGGTCACGCGGCGGGCGACGCTTCGACGTCGTCGTCGCGACGCCGCACGGCGGCGTTCCGGTCGAGCTGTGGTTCGATCACGCGACGCACCTTCCCGATCATGCGGTCACCCGCCGTAACGAGAACGACCTCGTCGTCCGCTACGACGATTGGCGCACGGTCGACGGAGTGGTGCTGCCGTTCGTACGCACAACGACCGATCCGCAAGACGCGGACACCGAAACCGTAACGCTGCGAACCGTGAACGTCGGGCGACCACCGGCCGCCGCGGTCGCGTTCGCGCCGCCGCCGACGGTGCGCGACGTCGTGATGGCGCGAAACGCGCGATCGACGACGGTGCCGATCCGCTTCGAGGGCCGCAAGATCCTCGTCGACGTGATGCTGAACGGACGTGGTCCGTTCCCGTTCGTCCTCGATACCGGGGGCCATTTCATCGTGACGCCGGCGACGCTGCGAAAGCTCGGCGCACACGCGGCCGGCAACGAGGCGGCGATCAGCGAGCTGCGGATCGGCGGCGCGACGATTCGGAACAACGTCGCGCACGTCGTCCCGTATTCGTTCGGGCGTCTCGAGCGCGGACCGCGGCCGCCCAAAGCCGGCTGGCTCGGCCTCGAGCTGTTCGCGCGGTTCGCGGCGGTGATCGATCCGCGGACGAAGACCCTCACCCTGACACTGCCGCAGTGGTTCACGCCGCCGCGCATCGGGACGCGCAGCACGCTCAGCTTCGACGAAGACGCGCCGCTCGTACCGTGCCGCATCGACGGCTTTCCCGGACCGTGCATGATCGATACCGGCAACGCGGGATCGACGATCGTCGAGGGATATTGGATCAGGCGATCGGGCAGGGCGCCGCATTTCGCCGGCGGCCTCGATGCAGGCGATGGCGTTCGCCTGCGCCGCGCGCGCATCGAGCTCGGATCGCTTTGGTTGCCGCACGAGATCGTCGCGGCGTTTCCGCAGGCCGTGAGCGGCTCCGAATCCACAACGGTCGAGGCGGCTATCCTCAGCGAGTCGATACACGAGCGATTCGTTACGACGATCGATTTCCGGCACAGAGCGATGTGGCTGGCTCCGGTCGCGCCGGCGTCGACCATCTTCAACCGCACCGGACTGACGTTCCGCAAGCGGCGCGACGGTGATCTCGACGTCCCGTTCGTGTACGCGCGATCGCCGGGCGCGACGGCCGGGATCCGCGCCGGCGACCGCGTCACCGCCATCGACGGCCGTCCGGCGTCGGAACTCTCGGCGGCGGATGCGCTCGAAGCGAACCTCGCTGCGGTCGGGACGATCCGGAGCTACCGTGTCGTTCGCGGGAACGAACCGCCGCGCGTCGTGCGCGTCCGCCTCGCCGAGCTGCTGCCGTAAGGGGGTAGACGGCCGCGGGCCTCAGAACCCCGCTGGTTCGCGATGCGTGTCGGCGTCTTCGGCGGGTCCTTCGATCCGGTTCACAACGGTCATCTCTTCGTCGCCGAGGCAGTCCGAGAATCGGAGCAGCTCGATCGCGTCCTATTCGTACCGACGCGTGAAGGGAAGCACTATCGCGGCGGCGCGCTAAGCGCGTCGCCGGCGGACCGCGCGCAGATGCTGCGCCTGTCCATCGCTGCGAACCCGGCGTTCGCGCTCGACGAGACCGACCTCGCACCGGAGGCCACCGGCTACACCGCCGACCTGCTTCCGCGACTGCAGGCGCGCTATCCGGACGCGAGCCTGACCTTCATCGTCGGCGGCGACTCGCTCGTGCGCTCGCAGTGGCAGCGCCTCGACGAGATCATCGACATGCTCGACGCGTTCGTCGTCGCGCCGCGCGGGAAGGTGACCCGCGGCGACCTCGACAGCGCGCTGGCGGGGCTCGCACCGCGCCGGCGCGGAAAGGTGCGCTATCTCGACGTCCCGGTCGTCAGCGGCTCGGCGACCGAGATTCGTCAGCGGCTCGGCGCCGGGAAGAGCATCCGCTATCTCGTCCCCGAACCCGTCTTCCGCTATATCGCCGAAAAGGGACTCTACACGCGATGACCACCGCTGCGGCGATCGATCGCACGATCGGCGCGATCCCCGCCCGCGAGCTCGCCGCGACCTACGGGACGCCGCTGTTCGCCATCGACCTCGACGTCCTCGACCTCGAGATCGACCGGCTGGTGAGCGCGTGCGCGCCGCGCGGGATCGCGATCGGCTACGCGGCCAAGGCGTTCCTCTGCGCCGCCTTCGCCGAGCACCTCGCCTCGACGCCGCTGCGCCTCGACGTCTGCTCCATCGGCGAGCTCGTCACCGCCGAAGCCGGCGGCTTCCCGCCCGGCCGTCTCTACTTCCACGGCTGCGGCAAGACCGACGAGGAGCTACGGGCGATTGTCGACCGCCGCGTCGCGTTCAGCGTCGTCGACAACATCGAGGAGCTCGAGCGTCTCGCGGCTCTGGCGGCCGGGGCGGAGCCGGTCGCGGTGATGCTGCGCGTCAACACCGGGATTGAAGCCCACACCCACGCCTTCATCCGGACCGGCGGCGAGAACACGAAGTTCGGCTTCGCGCTCGACGTGCTCCCCGAGATCTTCGCGCGGCTGGCGGCGCTCCCGCAGCTTCATCTCATCGGACTCCACGCCCACCTCGGCTCGCAGATCGCCGATCCGGCGCCGTTTCTGGCCAACGTCGACGAGCTGGCCCGGGCCGCCGACCAGGCGCGGGCCGCGGGCTTCCCGGTCGCGCAGCTGATCTGCGGCGGCGGGATCGGGGTCGAGGAACGGCCCGACGATCCGCGCCCGATCGACATCGAAGTCCTCGCCGAGGCGCTGGTCGCCCGCGTCGCGGGCCGCGGCTACCACCTCGCGATCGAGCCGGGCCGCGCGGTCGTCGCCCGCGCCGGCACTTCCTTGTATACGGTGATGGCGGTGAAGGCGCAGGGGAAGCGCCGCTTCGTGATCGTCGACGGGGGGATGGCCGACAACCCGCGGCCGCTGACCTACGGCGCCTATCACCCGGCCGAGGTGCTGTTCGCACGCGCGACCGGCCCCGACGAGCCGGCGACGCTCTCGGGCCGCTCGTGCGAGAACGACGAGCTGGGCGACTATCTGCTCCCCCGCGATCTCGCCGCCGGCGATCTCGTCGCGCTCGGAACCACCGGCGCCTACACCTACAGCATGGCGAGCAACTACAACCGCTTTCCGCGCCCGCCGGTCGTCTTCGTCCGCGACGGGCACCATCGGCGCGTCGTCCGCGGCGAGACGTCGGACGACGTCATGCGGCTCGACGTCGTGTGACGCAGCGCGCGGTTTTCCCCAAAATTGCGGTGCAAGCGTTGTCAATGCGCGCAGCGCACTTTACACTAATCTCATCGAACACGTGCGTCCGCTCCGGTCCGTCGCGCTCGCCAGCGCTTCTCCACGTCGCCGCGATCTTTTAGCATCGGTCGGTTTGGATGTGGCCGTCGTCGCCAGCAGCTACGATGAGGCACCGATCCCCGGCCTCGATCCGGCGGAGCTGGCCTTGGTGCATGCCCGCGGGAAAGCGGCCGGGGCGGCGGGTTCGAGCCGGCTGATCGTCGCCGCCGACACCGTGGTCGACGTCGACGGCGAGGCGCTCGGAAAGCCGGCGACCGAGGCCGAGGCGGTCGCGATGCTGACCCGGCTAGCGGGCCGGTGGCACCAAGTGCACACCGCGTTCGTCCTGCGCAACGACGTCACCGCAAGTTCGCACGGCGAGAACGTTACGACCCGTGTGAAATTTGCCGATTTGGATAGCAACACGATTGCGGCGTACGCCGCATCGGGAGACGGAATGGACAAAGCCGGCGCATACGGGATTCAGGGGTTTGCGGCGACGCTGGTCGAGCGGATCGAAGGCGACTACTTCACCGTGGTCGGGTTTCCGCTCGCCGCGTTCGCGCGCGCCCTTCCAAGCGTAGGCTACCGCCTGCTCCCGCAATCCGCTGAGGTACCCGCATGAGCCTGGCCGGGTCGGTTCGCGCTACGTTCAGTCCC
>DASYFS010000529.1:0-2482 GCA_036498305.1 Candidatus Elarobacter sp.
GGGTCGACGAGGAGTTCGACGCGACGTTCGACCGTCGCGCCGCCGAAGCCGACGTCTTCTACGCGCCGTTCACCGAGCGGATCGACGCCGAGAGCGCGACGATTCAGCGCCGCGCGTTCGCCGGCCTCATCTGGTGCAAGCAGTTCTACAACTACGTCGTGCGCGATTGGCTCAACGGCGACCCGCTGATGCCGCCGCCGCCGCCCCAGCGTCTGCACGGGCGCAACGCGCACTGGCAGCACCTCTACAACGACGACGTGCTCTCGATGCCGGATGCCTGGGAGTACCCGTGGTACGCCTCGTGGGACCTCGCCTTTCACGTGATCCCGTTCGGGCTGATCGACCCGAAGTTCGCGAAGGATCAGCTCGTCCGCCTCACGCGCGAGTGGTACATGCACCCCAACGGCCAGCTCCCGGCGTACGAGTGGTCGTTCGACGACGTCAACCCGCCGGTGCAGGCGTGGGCGGCGCTCCGCCTCTACCGGATCGAGGCCGTGCGCAACGACGGGGTCGGCGATTACCGCTTCCTGGAGCGCGTCTTCCAGAAGTTGCTGATGAACTTCACCTGGTGGGTGAACCGCAAGGACTTCGGCGGCCGCAACGTCTTTCAGGGCGGGTTTCTCGGCCTCGACAACATCGGAGCGTTCGACCGCAGCTCAATGCCGCCCGGCACCGCGCTTGCGCAGAGCGACGGGACGTCGTGGATGGGCGTCTACGCGCTCAACATGCTCGCGACCGCCGTCGAGCTCGCGAAGACCGAAGAGATCTACGAGGACGTCGCCGAGAAGTTCTTCGAGCACTTCCTCATCATCGCCGACGCGATGAACTCCGAACGCGTCGACGACCCCGGCCTCTGGGACGACGAGGACGAGTTCTACTACGATCAGCTCTATCTCGCGAGCGGCGAGCGGATCCCGGTGAAGGTCCGCAGCTTCGTCGGGCTGCTCCCGATCTTCGCGGTCGAGCCGATCCCGAGCGACGCCCTCGACGGTCTCCCGCGGCTGCGCGAACGGATCGCATGGTTTCTCACCAACCGGCCCGAGCTCGCCGAGAACGTCGCGCGCATCGACATCGGCGGCAGCCACGAGCGCCGGCTAATGGCAATCGTGAGCCCGGAACGCTTGCGCAAGCTGCTGCGGCGCGCGTTCGACGAAAACGAATTCCTCTCGCCGTACGGCCTGCGGATGCTCTCGCGCTATCACAAGGATCATCCGTACAGCCTGCGGATTGGCGGGACGGAGTTTCGCGTCGACTACGAGCCGGCCGAGTCGACCAGCGGGCTCTTCGGCGGCAACTCGAACTGGCGCGGCCCGATCTGGTTTCCGTTGAACTACCTGTTCGTCGAGTCGCTGCAGAAGTTTCACTACTACCTGGGCGACGCGTACCTCGTCGAGTTTCCGACCGGATCGGGGACGATGATGAACCTGTGGCAGATCTCGCTCGAGCTGCAGCGCCGCATGATCGCGCTCTTCAAGCGCAACGCCGACGGCAAACGGCCGTTCAACGGCGAGGTCGCGCTGTTCCAGGACGACCCGCACTGGCGCGATCAGATCCTCTTCCACGAGTACTTCAACGGCGAGACCGGTGAGGGCTTAGGCGCCTCGCACCAGACCGGTTGGACGGCGCTGGTGGCGAAGATGATCCAGCAGCTCGGCGACTACGGCGGCGCCGATCATCGCCACGTCGCCGAGGACGAGCACATCACGGCCGACGTATAGGGTTACCGTGCGGTACGATTTGGCGGTCATCGGTTCGGGCCAGGGCGGCGTGCCGCTGGCAGTCGATTTCGCGCACCGCGGGAAGCGCGTCGTGCTGTTCGAGCGCGCCAGGCTCGGCGGCTGCTGCGTCAACGTCGGCTGCACGCCGTCGAAGTCGTTTCTCGCCTCGGCGCACGCCGCCGGCCGGGCGCGGCGCGCCGCGGAGATCGGCGTGCGGTGTGTGGTGACGACCGACGACCGGTTCGTCCTCGATCGCGTCCGGCGCATCGTCGGCGACTGGCACGACGGGCTCGAGCGGAAACTCGCGAAGAGCGCCGTCGAGCTCGTTCGTGCGGAAGCGTCGTTCGATGCGCCCCACGTCATCCGTGCCGGCGGCGAGACCTACGAAGCGGACGTGGTCGTGATCGACACCGGCGGTCGCGCCGTCCACCCGCCGATCGACGGGCTCGCCGGGACGCCGTTTCTCACCAACGAGAACTTCTTCGAGCAGGAAGCGCTGCCGCACGAGCTGCTCGTGCTCGGCTCCGGTTACATCGGCCTCGAGCTCGGCCAAGGCGCGGCGCGGCTGGGCAGCAGGGTCACGGTCGTCACTCCGGACGACCGGCTGGTTGCTCGCGAAGAGAGCGACGCGTGCGACGTTCTAACGAAGTCGTTCACCCGCGACGGGATCGCAGTGCACCTCAACCGCAAGGCGGTGAAGGTAGCGCACGACGGGGCGCGCTTCACGCTGACATTGGACGACGGCGCGACGCTGTCGGGCGACG
>DASYFS010000530.1:0-8584 GCA_036498305.1 Candidatus Elarobacter sp.
GCTGTCGGCTGCTGCGCTGCCGTACGATCTGAGGGGTCCGGGGATTCGCCGTATCGGCCGCTGGTACGTCCTCACCTCGCCGCGCGCGATCGCGACCGCGTTGGCATATCGCGCGTTCCGGCGGTTGCCGGCGTTTCTGCGTCGCGCGACCGACGGGCTGCGAATGACGCTGCGGCGCCGGCGCGGTTTCGCACACGTTCTGGGCGACTGGGTCACGGCGCGGGAAGCGGAATTCGCGCGCCGCGCCGCGCGCGAGTTCGGCCTCGCGGCCGTGCTCTTCGACGACATCTTCGTGTATTGCCCCGGCCTGAGGGCGCCGCAGTCGTGGATCATCGCGCACGACGTCAAGCATCAGCGGCTGGCGTCGTTCGGGACGCATGCGTATCGGATCGTGCCGCGCGGCTTCACCGAGGCCGATGAGCGCGACGTGATCGCGCGCTGCGGGAACGTGCTCGCGATCCAATGGGACGACGCGGCCGAGTTTCGCCGCATGTCGCCGGCCGCGCAGGTCTCCGTCGCTCCGGTCACGGTCGACGTTCCGGTCGCTGCCGTTCGGCGTCCGGTTCCCGGGCGCTGCGTCTTCGTCGCGAGCGGCGCGCTCCCGAACTTCGACGGCCTGCATTGGTTTCTGTCCGCGTGCTGGCCGGCGATTCGCCGCCGCGTGCCGGCCGCGGAACTCCATGTGTACGGCACGGTCGGCCAACGCATCGACGTCGCGCCCGAGGGTGTCCGGATCATGGGCGTCGTCGACGACCTCGCGCAGGCGTACGCCGAGGCGGCGGCGGCGCTCGTTCCGCTGCGGATCGGCAGCGGGCTGAAGGTCAAGCTCGTCGAGGCGTTCTGTTACGGCGTTCCGGTCGTGACCACGCCGGTCGGCGTGCAGGGTCTGGGCGGCGTCGACCCGGAGCCGTTCCTCGTCGGCCACGGTGCCGGCGGTTTCATCGACGCGACGATCCGCGTGCTCTCCGATCGCGCCTGCGCCCTCGAGCTGGAACGTGCCGGCCGGGCCGCGGCCGGACGTTTCGCGCCGGAAACGGCGTTCGATGAGTTCGACGCCGCATTGCGCGGGCACGCGCGCGAGGTGAGCCGCGTATGATGCCGGCGGCGCTTCCCCGTCCGCACCTCGAGCCGGCGCCGGCGATCTGCATCGTCGTCCCGACGTTTCGGCGGCCCGCCACGCTCGCCGCGCTCCTCGCCGCGCTCGCGTCGCAGACCGCCGGCCGGTCGGGGATCGAGATCCTGGTGGTCGACAACGACCCGGCCGGCTCGGCGCACGACCTCGTCGTCGCGTACGCATCCCGCTCTCCGTTGCGGACGCACTACGCGTGCATCGCGGAGCCGGGATTGAGCGTCGTCCGCAACGTTGGACTGGCCTTTGCCCGGCACCGCTTCGACTGCGTCGCGATGATCGACGACGATGAGATACCCGCACCCGACTGGCTCGAGCAGCTGCTGCGCGTGCATGACAGCAGCGGCGCTGCGGCGGTGATCGGGCCGGTCCCGTCGCGCCTTCCCGGCGATGCACCGGCGTGGATCCGGGGCGGCGCGTTCTTCGACTTGCCGATGTTCGCCGACGGCGCCGACGTCGCCGACGGCTATACCGGAAATTGCTTGATCGACCTGCGCGCCTCCGCGGCGCGCGATCTCTGCTTCGATCCGCGAATGAATCTCGCCGGGGGCGAGGACCAGCTGTTCTTTCGCGAGCTGCTGGCTCGCGGCGGACGGATCGCGTTCGCGGCGCAGGCCGTGGCGACGGAGATCGTCGCGCCGGCGCGGCTCACCGCCGGTTACCTGCTGCGCCGCAGCTTTCGCCGCGGCAACACGATGTGGATGTGCGACCGGCACATCCACGGTCGCAGCGTCGGGATGCTTGCGCGGCGCGTCGCCTTCGGCGCCGGCAGAATCAGCGTCGGCTTGGCTCTGCTTCCGCCGCGCGCCGTTCGGTACGGAACCGCGGGGATCGTGCGCTCGCTCTGCGACGTAGCGCGCGGCTCCGGAACGCTCGCCGGCGCCCTGGGCATCACGTATCTCGCCTACCGCCGGCGCGCCGGCCGCGGGAGCGAATCATCGTGATCGCCGCCTACGAACGGCCGATCGCCGGCGAGCGGAACGCGGCACGAGCGCCGTCGGCCTCCCTTGCTGCTCGCGCGTTCATCACCACCGCCTTCGTCCTCGCGCTCGTCCTTGCGCGACTCGTCGCGCCGGACAGCGCCGATACCGGCAGCTCCGCGATCGCGCAGCTGATCTGGGCTGTCATCTACGCCGGCGCCGTCATCGGGCTGATCGCCGAATGGGCTCGCGTACGTGCGTTGATCGCGCGGTCGCCGCTCGTCCTGGCCGTCGTCGTTCTCGCAATCCTCTCGGTGATGTGGTCCGACGATCCGTACCTCACGCTGCGTCGGAGCGTCGGCTTGGTCGGCACGACCGCGGTCGCCTACTACGCCGTCGCGCGTCTCACGCTCGACGAGTTCATCGACGTGTTCGCGGTGGTTGCCGGGCTCGTCGCGGTCGTGAGCGCGTTCTTCATCGCGTTCCTCCCCGACGCGGGCGTGATGCAGCAGGAGTACGCGGGCGCATGGCGCGGAGTGTTCGAGCACAAGAACTCCTTCGGACTGTTCCTCTCGGCATGCATCATCGTACTCGTCATCAGCGCCGTCCGGTCGCGCGGGACCCGCCGCCTCATTGCGTGGAGCGTGCTCGCGATGTGTGCCGTCGAACTGCTCGGCAGCCAGTCGCTGACGTCCGCGCTCGTCGCTGCCCTCAACGTCGTGCTCCTCGGCGCGTTGTGGTACGCATCGAAGGGGCGCGCCCAACGGCGCGCGGTTGCGTTCTTCGCGGTCCTCGGCGCCGTCGCCATCGGCCTCGCGGCGTGGGTCGTGACGGACGGCTTCACCGGCGGGACGGTACTCGGACGTGACACGACGCTGACCGGGCGAACCGACATTTGGCCGTCGGTGATCGACGCGATCTGGACGCGACCGCTCTTCGGGTTCGGATATGACGTGTTCTGGAGCGACAACGGCCCGTATCTCCACTATTTGCCCGCCGCTGTCGGCTGGCGGCCGTATCACGCGCACAACGGCTATCTCGAGCTCGCGCTGGACGTCGGCGCGGCCGGCGTCGCGGTCGCGGCGGCCGCGATTCTGCGCGGGCTCGTCGCCGCTTGGCGCTCGATCCCGGCCGCGTTCAACGCTGCTCGGGCCTGGCCGCTGCTGGCGCTCGTGTACTTCGTATTGCTGAACCTCACGGAGAGCTACATCGCGAAGTACAACAACTTCGACTGGATCGTGTTCGTCGCGGCGTTCCTCTACGCGATGAGTGCCGCGAGCGGCCCGGCGAAGGTGCGGCGATGATCGCTCCGGAGAAGCCCGCGACCGACGGCGTCGACTCGCCGGCGGCCGACCCGGCCGGGGCGGGGGTCGAGCACAGCGCGGGGCTCCGCACGCTGATCCGCCAAAGCGCGATCTACTTCGTCGGACGGATCCTGCCGGCGTTCATCGGGATCGGCGGGATCGCGGTCTACACGCGGCTGATCGCGCCGGCCGCGATGGGCGAGTATGCCCTGCTGACCGCGCTTGCGCTCATCGGCGGCGTCGGCTTCAACTGGCTGCGCGTCGCGGTGTTCCGGGCCATGGGCGGCAGCGACGACCTCGGCGGCGACTTCGCTCGCACCGTCCTCGCGCTGTTCGGCGCCAGCGCCGCGGCGGTGGCGATCCTCGAGTCTGCAGGGCTGCTGCTCTTTTACCACGGTCTGCCGCTCGTAATGATCGGACTCACGATCGGGATGACCGTCTCGAACGCCTGGTTCGAGCTCGAGTGCGTGGTGCTGCAGTCGCAACAGCGCGTCGGCCTCTACGGCATCGTCAACCTGGCTCGCGCCGTCTTCACGCTCGCCGCGTCGGTCGCGGCAATCCGTCTCGGTTTCGGCGCGGCGGCGCTTCTGGCCGGCTATGTCACCGGAAGTGCCGCGTCGCTGGCCTTCGGCCGGTTGTGGTGGGTGCATGGGACCGGGCGCTTCGACCGCGGGCTCGCGTGGTCGCTGTTTCACTTCGGCTGGCCGTCCAGCGCGTCGGCGATCTTGTCCCAACTCTCCGGCAACGCCGACCGGTTTTTCCTGACCTCATTCGCGGGCACGGCGGCGCTGGGCATCTACGCGGTCTCCGCGAACCTCTCGCGGCAGACCGTCTTCCTCTTGATCGTCGCGTCGGCGCTCGCAGGCCAGCCGATGGCAATGCGGCTGCTGGACCGCTGCAGCGCCGCAGCGGCGCAACGACAGCTGCGGCTGAATGCGCGCGCGATGGGCGCGATCGCGATCCCGGCGGTCGCCGGGTTGGCGGTGCTGTCGGGACCGATTTCCGAGATGTTCCTTGGGCCGGCGTACCGTAACGGCGCCGGACCCGTCATGAGCCTGATCGCCGTCTCGGGCGCCCTGTTCGGGATGCGCACGTTCTACTTCGACCAGGCGTTCGAGCTCGCGCGCAACACGCGGCCCCAAGCGCTGATCAGCGCCATCGTCGTCGCGGTGGCCGTCGCGGGCAACGCGCTGCTCGTTCCGCGAGCGGGTGCGCTCGGCGCCGCGGCGGCGTCGGTGCTTGCCGCGACGTCGGCCGTTGCGCTGAGCATCGGTCTGGGCCGGCAGGTCTTCCGCGTTCCGCTACCATGGCTCGATTGGCTCAAGACGCTGGTCGCCGCGGCTGCGATGAGCGCCGTCCTCGCTCTGATCCCCAAGCGCTCCGGCGCGCTCGACCTGGCCGCCGACGTCGCGCTCGGCGCGGTGATCTACGGGATCGCCTTGGCGCTCCTGGTGTACCCGAACCGGGTCGGCGCCGCCGTACGATCGCTGCGCCGCAGGCGGATCACGGTCCAGTGGCTCCTCGGCAACAGTCGCGCCGTGCTGGCGGCATGGATGACGAAGGCGACGTGGCGGCTGCGCCCCAGACGCGGCCGGGCGCACGGATTGCCGGGGATTCTGATCGTGTCGCTGACTTCGTACCGCCCGCGTTTCGGCACGATCGCGTCGACGCTGCGGTGTCTGCTGTCGCAGAGCGTCAAACCTGATGCCGTGATCTTGTGGGTGGGGTACGGCGACGTGCCGCACCTCCCGGCGGAGGTACGTGCGTTCGCCGCCCAGGGTCTCGAGATTCGCGCGACCGAGGATCTGGGGCCGCACACGAAGCTCGTACCTGCGCTTGCCGCCTATCCCGACGCATTCATCGCGACCGCCGACGACGACGTCCGGTACGGTCGGCGCTGGCTCGAAGATCTCGTCGGGGGATATGCGGGCGATCCGCGCGAGATCGTGTGCCATCGCGCGCATCGGGTGAGGCTCGACGAGGCGGGGCGGCCGCTCCCGTATGGGGACTGGGAGCATGAGATTGCTGCGTGCGACCCCTCGCCGCTCGTGATGCCGACCGGCGTCGGAGGGGTGCTGTATCCGCCGCACGTCTTCCCGGCCGGCACGCTCGACGCGGCTGCGTTCCGGGCCACGGCGCCGACGAACGACGACCTGTGGTTCTACTGGTGCGGTCGCCGCAACGGCGCGGTGTACAAGAAGATCGGTGCGCGACGGCCGGTGGTCGCGTGGACGGGTTCCCAAGGCGTGTCGCTCTACGCGATCAACGTCGTGAAAAATGACCGGCAGATCGAGGCGCTCATGGCGATGTACGGCTTCCCGGCCGATCGCCGCCATGGGTCGGGGGGTGACTGATGAGCTTGGTGCTTGGACGAGATGTTCTGCTGTTCTTCGAGGATCGCGATCGCGACACGTTCGTGCGCGGCGATCGCCGGATGCGTCGACGGCTGCGGAAAGCCGTGGCTCCGTTTCGGCCCGGAAAACAGAGCGTCACGGGATTCGAGATGTCGTTCACGTACCTGTGCCTCGCGTTGCGCCACGTCGGTCAGATCGTGCACGTCAACGACTACCGCCTCGCTCGGCAAAACCCGACCTATCCGGTCGGCATCTGCGGATACACGCACGTCCTCGACGACTGGACGTTGCCGAATCCGGCCCTGCTGGGTCCCGGCCTGTTCGATCACCCCAAGCAGCGTCCGGACTTGTTGGACGACGAGCGGTTCCGCTACTATCTGATCCGTTGCGACTGGATGCGTGACATGTTTGCAGCGGTCTATGACGAGCAAAAACTGCGCTATTGGTTCGCGGGGATCGATCTCGAGCCATGGCCGGACACATCCGGCTTCAGCAAAGACGTGGACGTCCTAGTCTACGACAAGATTCGCTGGGATCGGGAAACCCTGGTCCCCGCGTTTCTCGAGCCGATGCTAGCCGAGCTGCGCCGCCGTTCCCTGCGCTACGAGGTCGTGCGCTACACGCGCTACACGCAGGCGGAATACGCAAAGCTGCTCGGGCGCAGCCGCTCGCTGTTGTTCTTGTGCGAGAGTGAGACGCAAGGCCGTGCCTACCAAGAGGCGTTGGCAAGCAACGTCCCGGTGTTGGCCTGGGATCCCGGCTTGTGGCTCGATCCGAATCGGGTGCAGTGGGAGAGCGAGCCGGTCAAGGCGGAGTCGGTACCGTACTTCTCGGCGGAGTGCGGCGAACGATTCCGCGATCTCGGCGCGTTCACGCCCGCGCTCGACCGGTTCTGGGAACGGCTAGGGCGCTACACGCCGCGGCGCTACGTCGCCGCGAAGCTCTCCTTGGAAGAGTCCGCGCGAGTGTATCTTAACGGCTACTTCGCGACGTCGGTGCGGGCGGCCGCCGAACCGCCGGCCGCGGGTGCGCCGCGCGAGCTCGTGGCGCACGTTCCGGCGGAGCGGTAGGCGCGCACGTAGTCGATCAGCATCGTGGCCGGAAACGGCGTCGAGGCGTCGGGCGCGCCGGGCCAGCTTCCCGGGGCGCCGACTTGGAGATTGGCCAGCAGATACATCGGCTGGTCCGAGACGTTCGGGACCGTCCCCGTCAGGTGACCGTCGACGAAGAACGTGATCGCCGCGGACGTCCACTCGACGGCGTAGACGTGAAAGCCGTCCGACGCGTCCGTCCCGTTCCACACGACCTGACGGCCTGAGCCCTTGGCCCGTCCGTGCGTCGTTTGGTAGATCCGCGCCGGCGCGTGTCCCAGAACTTCGACGACGTCGATCTCCGGCGGGTACCCCATGGTCGGGAGCATCCAGAATGCCGGCCACAGCCCGCGCCCACGCGGCATGCGGATCCGCGCTTCGAAGTAGCCGTATCGCTGGAAGAACGCGTGCCGCGTCGTGACGACCCCCGAGATCGCGGCAGGCGGCGGATCGAGGACGTGCAGTTCGGCCGGAGGCGCCGATGCCGTGATCGCGAGCGCGCCGTCGCTCAGCGAGAACGGGTCGAGTCCCAGCGGCGGCCCGCCCCCAACGGCGAAGTCGCGATCGACGTACAGGGCTGCATCGCGAGCACCCGGGTTCGTGCGGCCCCAAGGAAACGCTGTCTCCCAGGTGCCGCTGCCTCGTTCGTAGCGTCGGAACGGCGCGAACGTACCGTCGAACGTGATCTCGTAGCGCGTGTTCCCGATACAGATCGGCCGGGGTTCGGTCGCGGCGCGTAAGCGATCGTAGACTGCCGCCGGGCCCGAGACCAGCATGAGTCCGGCTTCTGGGCCGCGGTAGGGCGAACCCGTCGAGAGGGTCCCGCGCAGCCCGGTGCCCAACCGAGTCGCGCCATGCCCAAGACCGTGCAGTACCAATGGTACACCGAGCAGTTCGCCCCGACCGAAGTGCACGCGCACGCGATCGAGGAGACGTATTTCGCCGGACAGACCCGCTTTCAAAGCGTGGCGGTGCTGCGGACTCCGGTGTTCGGCAAGATGCTCGTCCTCGACGGCGACACGCAGTCGTCCCAAGCCGACGAGAAGATCTACCACGAATCGCTGGTTCATCCGGCGATGGCGGCAGTCGACGAGCGCCGTGAGGTGCTGATTCTCGGCGGCGGTGAGGGCGCGACGCTCCGCGAGGTGCTGCGCGATCCGGCCGTCGGCCGGTGCACGATGGTCGACATCGACGGCGAGGTCGTCGATCTCTCGAAGCGCTACCTGCCGGAATGGTCGGCCGGCGCGTTCGACGATCCGCGGGCCCGCGTGATCATCGGCGACGCGCTTGCGTTTTTGAAGGACGACGGCCAGCAGTACGGCGTCGTCATCAGCGACCTCACCGAACCGCTCGCAGACTCGCCGTCGTTTCCGCTGTTCAATGGCGACGTGTTCCGCGATATCAAGGCGCGCCTCGCGCCCGGCGGCGTCTACGTGCTGCAAGCCTCGACGGCAGGCTTTCACAACATGGCGCTGCACGCGAAGATGGCGCGGTCGCTGCGCCGCTTCTTCGGCAACGTCGCGAGCTACTACACGCACGTCCCGGCGTTCGACAACGACTGGGCGTTCATCGCGTGCAGCGACGCCGTCGACGTCGCGGCCATCTCGCCTGCGCGGATCGACGGCTACGTGCGCGGCCTGCGCGGCGAGAACTGGTTCTACGACGCGGAGACGCACCGCCGGCTGTTCGCACTGCCGCTGTACCTTCGCCGCGAGCTGGCGAAGGACGGCGACGTTTTCGCCTAGCCGTGAACCCCTCGGCTGACTCTGCTAGTGCGGTATGTCTC
>DASYFS010000531.1:0-9611 GCA_036498305.1 Candidatus Elarobacter sp.
GACCCACGCTCTGCACCTTCGAAGCGCTCGAGTGCGACGTCGACGAGCTCGTCGTAGAGCTGGTCGGTCGAGAGCTTTTCGTCGAAACGGCGATTGGTGAGCGCGACGGCGAGCCCGAGGGGGCGTCCTCCGGTCGTTTCCAGCAGTTTCGCGAGCGCCGGTTGCGCGAGCTCGATGCCGGTTCCGTCCAACGAGGCGCGTAACTCGTCGAGATCGACCTGCAGGTCGTCGTCTTGAATCGGCAGTTCGCTGAGGCGATTGGCGAGCCAGCCCGCGACCGGAAGCGCCGCGGCGCTCGAACCGATCAAAATCCACCGCAGGTGCGCGAGCGTCGCCTCGATGAGATCACGAACGAGGGGCACGAGCGCCGGCGAATCGTCGAGGGCGTGAATGTTGTCGAGGACGATCGTCATCTCGAGCGTGCCCAAGTGCTCGCGCACCCAGTCGACCACCGCCGTGTGGCCCTCGACTCCAGCCAAGCGTTGCGTGGCGCTCGCGGCTGAGGAGCGCATTGCGGGGACGCGATCGCCGAACGCGGCCGCCAGCGCGTATACGAACGCGGCCGGGTCTCCCGCTGCGGCCCCGACGTCGACCCATACCGAGGAGATCGCGCGCGTAGCTAGATACTCGCGGACCGCGGTGCTCTTTCCGCTCCCTTCGCTCGCGACGACAAGCGCAAGCGGTGCCCGCAACGCACCGTCGAGGCGTGCGAACAGTCTGTCGCGCGGAAAGACGAACGCGGAAGTAGCGGTCATGAATCGTGTATATGGGCCCGGCTGGATTCGAACCAGCGCGCTACCAGTTATGAGCCGGCTGCTCTACCGCTGAGCTACGGACCCGGAGGGCGAGGAGGGCTCTTCGTCACGACACCCTCGAAAGCCCGGGCCGCGGCCCCTCCTTCGTCAGCAGGAGAACCCAAGCGTCCGGATGCAGCGCTCGGCCGGGCTAGCTGCGGTCCAGCGCCGCGAACGCCCGTCTTCCCGGGTACCGGGCGACGGCCGGCCCGAGTTCTTCCGCGATCGCCATCAGGCGGTTGTACTTCGCGGTCCGGTCGCTGCGCGCGAGGGAGCCGGTCTTGATCTGACCGGCTCCCGTCGCGACGGCGAGGTCGGAGATCGTCGTGTCCTCGGTCTCGCCGGAGCGGTGTGAGATCACGGCGCGATAGCCGGCTTTGTGCGCCGTCTCGATAGCGTCGAGCGTTTCGGTCAGCGTTCCGATCTGGTTGACCTTGATGAGGATCGCGTTCGCGGTGCCGTCACGGATCCCGCGCTCGAGGCGCTCGACGTTGGTGACGAAGAGATCGTCGCCGACGAGCTGGACGCGCGCGCCGATCGTCTTGGTGAGAAGGTTCCAGCCCTCCCAGTCGTCCTCGGCCAAGCCGTCCTCGATCGAGACGATCGGATATTTGCGGCACAGGCCGTCGTAGAGCGCGACCATCTGCGCCGCGTCGAACGGGTGATCGTCTGGGATGTGCGGCCAGTACTTGCCGTCGCGATAAAACTCCGTCGCGGCGGGATCGAGCGCGATCGCGATGTCCTCGCCGGGCGTGTAACCCGCCTTCTCGATCGCCTGCGTCAGCAGCGTCAGCGCGTCTTCGATCGTGTCGAGCTTCGGCGCGAAGCCGCCCTCGTCGCCGACGAGCGTCTGATGCCCGGCGTCGTGGAGCATCTTTCCGAGGGTGTGAAAGACTTCCGATCCGTAGCGTACGCCTTCGGCGATCGTCTGCGCGCCGACCGGGACGATCATGCATTCCTGAAACTGCAGCGCGCCTTCCGCGTGTTTGCCGCCGTTGATGACGTTCATCATCGGCACCGGCAGCATCGCCGCCGACGGACCGCCGAGATAGCGGTAGAGCGGGACGCCGAGCGACACCGCCGCGGCGCGCGCGACGGCGAGCGAGACGCCGAGCAGCGCGTTCGCGCCGAGGTTCGCCTTGTTCGGCGTCCCGTCGAGCTCGATCAGCGTGCGGTCGATCTCGCGCTGCGCGGTCGCGTCAAGACCTTCCAGCGCCGGGCCGAGGATCTCGTTCACGGCGGCAACCGCTTTGAGGACGCCTTTGCCGCCATAGCGCTTCGGGTCGCCGTCGCGCTTCTCGACCGCTTCGTGCGCGCCGGTCGACGCGCCTGAAGGCACCATCGCTTCTTCGACGGCGCCGAACGAGGTCGCGACCGCGACCGCGACCGTCGGGTTTCCGCGCGAGTCGAGCACCTCGCGGCCGCGAACGCTCTCGATGAGGGGACGTCCGCTGCCGCGGAGCGACTCGATCGACATCGCGGTTATTTCGCGGCGATCCAGCTCGCGAGCGCGTGCGCGCGCGGGAACAGCTCGTCGTCGCGGAAGAAGATCGGGACCTCGCGCGCCGCGGAGTCGGGCGAATCCGAACCGTGCACCAAGTTGCGGCCGATCGTCTGACCGTAATCGCCGCGGATCGTTCCGGGCGCGGCCTTGATCGGGTTCGTCGCGCCGATCGTCGTGCGGCAGGCTTCGATCGCGTCCTCGCCTTCGATCACCATCGCGACGATCGGCGTCGCGGTGATGTAGTCGACGAGCCCGGCGAAGAACGGCTTCCCGTCGTGCTCGGCGTAGTGCCGCTTCGCCTGCTCGGTCGTCACCTGCATCAACTTCAGGCCGAGGATCGTGTAGCCGCGCCGCTCGAAGCGCGCGAGGATCTCACCGACGAGGCCGCGGACGACCGCGTCGGCTTTTGCAAGAATCAAGGTCCGTTCGACTGCCATAGCGGAGGGGCTATTTGTGCCGGACCAGACCGCACCTCTCCTCGACGCCGGGCGCGTCCGCGACGCGCTCGCCGGAACGCGTTTCGCCGACGTGCGCGCGCTGCGCGAGACCGGCAGCACCAACGACGACGCCGCTGCGCTGCTCGGCGATCCGTCGGCGGCAGGTGCGACCTTGGTCGCCGAGTTTCAGACCGCGGGACGCGGACGCAAGGCGGGGCGCGCGTGGCTCGCGCCGGCGGGGAGCGCTCTGCTGTTCACCACGATCCTGCCGGTGACGGTCGCGACGCCGGCGCTGTGGGCGGTCCCGTTCTGGACGGCGCTCGCCGTCGCCGACGGGATCGAAGAAGGCTGCGGCCTGCGCGTCGACCTGCGCTGGCCGAACGATCTCGATCTTGACGGCCGCAAGACCGCGGGGATTCTCTGCACCTCGCGCGTCGCCGGTGCGGCGGCGCTCGTCGGTTGCGGAGTGGGGCTCAACGTTCGCCGCCCCGCCGATCTTCCGGCCGGCGCGATCGTTCCGCCGCCCGCGTACCTCTCCGACGGCGCTCCGCACGTCGAGCGTGAAACGGTGCTCGCGGCGATCCTCGGCGCAATGGACGGGCTGCTGGAGACGCTCGAGCGCCCCGCTGCGATCGCCGAGGCGTGGGAACGCCGCGCAGGTCTGCGCGGCCGGCCCTACCGGCTGCAGCTTGACGCGGACGGTGCGATCGTCGCCGGAACCGCGCTGCGGCTCGACGGCGAGGGTGGGCTCGTCATCGCGGTCGACGGCGGCGAACGCGTCGTGCACTTGGCCGACGCGCGCGTCGTCGTCTAGCGCGAACTACTTCGCGACGCCGCCGAGCGCGACGTTCGCGCCGGCGAGGACCGCGACGGCGTTCGCCTCCGCGCCCGCGTCGACGGAGAGCGCCAGATTCGCCGACGCGGAGACGTGCGCGGGCTTCGGGATCATCTTCGCGGTGATCCCGCCGTCCTTGAGCGCCTTGGTGGCGATCATCGTGTCGGCGTTCGAGCCGAAGAACAAGATGACGTCAGCCATCGACGATCACTTGGAGCCGGTCACCAGAAGGTCGAGTCCCGCCGCGACCTCGTTGAGTTCGTTGACGCGCGCGACGGCCTGCTGGGTGCGTTCGGCCATCTCGGTCGCGAGGGTGTCGATGACGACGATATCGCCGAGGATCTCGGCGTTGAGCGCCGAGGCGGCGATGATCTGCTCCGAGACGCCTTGCGCCGTCGCGACGCCGCCGCCGCTGTGAGCGCCGGTGGCGGCGCTCATGAGGAGCTCGCCCTGTTTCTCGACGGCGGCGCGCGTCTGCGCGACGTGATCGCCCGAGACCTCGCTGCCGACGATGACGACCGAGAGCTCCTTGGCCGACTCGCGCACCTGACGGCTGCGGCGGATCAGCGCGCGGCTGAGACGGTCGACGACCGGGACGGAGATCAGCAGCGCGATCAGGACTCCGAGCAGTCCCCACATGATCAGCGAGGTGATGGTGTGCTGCTGGATGTCGGTGAAGGTCGCGAGCGGGACGCCGAACCACAGGGCGGCGATCACTTTGTTCTGATCGTTGAGGACGGGATCGACGCGCACCAGGTAGTTGACGCCGCCCTCTTTGTCGATCCCCGAGTACGTCGAGCTGAGCGTGCGCAGGTTCGCCGGCGCGTTCTCGTCGACCAGACGCGTCCCGTCGGCCCGCGAGACGCTGCTCGAGATCATCTGGCCGCCGAAGATGACGGCGGCCTTGCCGCCGAGCGCGTGCGCAGCCTGATCTACGACGTCATAGTAGTGGTTCATCAGCAGGCCGCCGTAGACGGCGCCGATCGTGCGCTGGTTGTCGTCCGAGATCGGGGTCACCGAGATCAGCGCGAGCCCGTCGGAGACGCCTTCACGTCCCGACGACGCCGCTTCGATCTGCGGGAGGAGCTGTTCGGGCTCGAGCTCGTCGTGCGGCAGCACGGCGGCGCTGTTCACCGTCTCGCCGCTGAGCGCGCGGGCGAGGTACTCGGACTTCAGCTTGTTCCCGACGGCGCCGGCATTGGCGCGCGCAACGACGCGGCTCTGCGAGTCGACGACGGTGAGGAATGAGAGCCCGCCTTGGCGCGCGATCCCGGTCAGCGTTGCTTCGAGCGCCTTCGCGTTGTGCTGGGTGAGGCCGCGCTTGATCGACTCGTTGATCGCCGACTGCGCGACGAGCAGCGAGACCGACTCGCGCTTTTGGTCCCAATAGCCTTGGAAGCCGGTCGCGCCGCTGGTGACCTGCTGCGACGCGAGCCGGTTCAAATCGGTCGCCATCGTCTGGCGCGCGGCGATCGCGCTGATCGCACCCGAGATCAAGATCGCGACGAGGACCGTCCCGATCAACTTCATGCGCAATCCGAGCTTCATGCCGGGGTCCTCTCCTTGGCGGGTTCCGGGGATTCCGTGGTGTCCGTGATGGTGTAGCGACCGAGCTGCGCGTCGATGGACGCGGCGCGCTGGTTCATCTCCTCGACCGAGCTGAGGATCCGCTGCGCCGCCGAGGTGACCTCGGCGTTGACGTAGGTCAGGACCTCGACCGACGAGGCGTTCTGCGACGAGATCGCGGTGATCGCGTCGAACGCGCTCGAGACCTCGCCGGAGTGCGAGGCCATTTGGGTCGTCGCCGCGAGGTTAGCGGCGACGGAGCGGGTGATCTCCTCGATCGAGCGGATCACGCGGAACGTGTTCTCCGACATCGACCGCGTCACCGAGCTGATCTGGCCGATCTGCTGGTTCGAGCCGAGCACGGCGTTCACGATGTTGCGCAGCGCGTCGGAGGCGTTGTCGGTCGACGAGACGCTGTCTTCGAGCCGCTCGTTGAGCCGCGTCATCGCGTCGGTCACCTGCGCGATGACGTCCTGCGTCGAGCCGATGTGCCCGGCGATCTCTTTGGTCGCCTGAACGCTGCCGTCGGCGAGCTTGCGGATCTCCGACGCGACGACGGCGAAGCCGCGGCCGTGCTCCCCGGCCCGGGCTGCCTCGATCGCTGCGTTGAGCGCGAGCAGGTTCGTCTGCTCGGCGATGCGGTCGATGACTTTGACGATGTCGCCGATCTGCTCGGAGTTGTCGCCGAGCCGCTGGATGTCGCCGCCGAGGTCGACGATCGTGCCGCGAATCGTGTCCATCGCCTCGACGATCGTGTGGATCGCCGTGCCGCCGCGGTCGGCGGTGAGCGTCGTCTCCGACGAGATGGTGAGCAGCGAGTCGACCTGCGTCGAGACCTGTTCGATCGACGCCGACATCGCGGTCACGGAGAGCGCCGTCTCGTCGAGCGAGCGCGTCTGCTCCTCGGCCGATCCGGCGAGGTCGCCGATCGCGTCGGTCATCGCGCGCACTTTGAGCAGCGCACCGTCGACGATCTGTCCTTGCTCGACGATCCCTTCCTCGAGCTGCTTCTGCGCGATCGCGCCGCCCTCGATGACGGCCAGCGAGCTGGCTGCGGTCGCGTGCAGCTCGCCGCCCGACGTCGAAAGCTGCGCGGTCTCGCCGTGCATCGAGCCGAGGAAATCGCGCATCCCGAAGATGACCTTGTTGAGGCTGACCGCGAGATCACCGAGCGGGCCGTCGGCGACGGCGAGATTCTTGGTGAGGTCGCCGGCGGCGACTTCACGGACGCCGGTCGTCAGTGCGGCGATGCTCTGGCCGAGCGCGTTGCCGTTCGGGAGCGCGAGCCGTGAGGCGGTACCGAGCGACGGGGCGTCACCGCCGCCTTCGTACGAATCGTCGGCGGCCGCCGGCGCGCCGAGCAGCCAGGCCAGCAGCACGCCGGCTGCGAGCATCACGAGCGATGCGGTAACCGCTGACGGCGATCCGTAGGGCGGCCGAGCAAGGTAAGCAGCGAGCGCGGCAGCGACCGCGCCGGCGATACCCGCGGTGCGGCCGACGAGCAGCGCCCCCAGGGCGACCGCCGCGAGGGCGAGGGGGTCCAATTCCGGAACGGACGGCACGCCCGCCAGCGCCGCGGACGCGACGACGGCAAGCGCACCGAACGCCAGCCGAACGGGCCGCGACGTCCGCAACCGGACGGCGACGACGCGCTCCAGGGTCAATTTCAAATACGTCCTCGCGTAGCACGAACGGATGCGGCTAACCACACCCGGCAAGCGACTAAATTGGGTGTCGGCCGTTCGGTGGCTTCCCTTGAGGGCCTTGCTTCGTCGCTCGGCCGAGCGGCGCGATCAGGCCGGTTTGTTTGCTCGGCTGCGCCGCTCGCAGGCGTCGCAGAAATGCGAGAATTTGTTGTCGGTGTCGAACACCGAGTTCGAGTAGTACATCGCGCAGCGGGCGTTGTAGCAGTGGCGCAGCCCGAGCGCGTGACCGATCTCGTGGACGCTTTCTTTGAGAAGTCGCTGAAAGAGCGCGTTTTCGTCCGGCTGGTCGCCGTAGAACTCGGAACGCAGGCGGTGCAGCGAAACGGCGGCGCAGCGCTGAGCTTCGTTCGCCGATCCGAAGACGAACTGGTGCGACGTCTTGTACAGGTCGAACTCGGTGATCCCGAGGACCAGGTCGCCGCGCGTCTCGTAGGCGGCGCAGATCCGGCCGACGAGGGAGCCGAAGAATAATTGCCCGCGCGCGCTGTTGAGCGCGGTCTTGGGAACCGCCAGAGCCGCCCGCACGACAGCCGTCGCAAGGAACCGTTCTTCGAGACAGAGCGCGAGACGGGTCAACAACCCCCCATCGATCGCGTTGATCGGAACGATGCTGATCTCGCGCACCGACCGACGTTTTCGGTTCGCGCGCCGGGTGGTCCTGGGAACGAGCCGTCGAAGGGCGCTGGATGATCGTTGGGATCGGGATCGATTTGGCAGAGGTCGAGCGCTACCGCTTCGACGAGAAGCAGCGCGCGCAATTCGCGCGTAAGGTCTACACCGAGGAAGAGATGGCGTACGCGATGCGCAAGCGCTTGTGGCCGGAGCGCCTCGCCGGCTTCTTCGCGGCGAAGGAGGCGACGCGCAAAGCCTTCGGCCACGCGATCCCGTGGAACGCGGTCGGCGTCTCGCACGAGCGCAGCGGCAAACCGATCATCCGGTTCTACAAGGGCTACGAGCGCTTGCTCGAAGAGCGCGGCGTTCGCGCGATTCACCTCACGATCACGCACACGGCGGCGACCGCCGCCGCAGTGGTGATCCTCGAAGGCTGACCGGCCGTGCGAGCGGTGACGGCGGCGCAGATGCGCGCGATCGACGCGGCGGCGGTCGCACGCGAGGGCGAGGTCGCGCTGATGGCGGCGGCCGGCGGCGCGATCGCGTCGCTGATCGACCGCTACGCCGCGGGCAACGGGCCGGTGATCGCGATCGCGGGGAACGGGAACAACGGCGGCGATGCGTACGCGGCGTTGGCGGTCTACTCCGGCAACCGCGACCGGATCGTGTACGGCGATGCGACGGTAGTAGGCAGCGAGTCGCGTCGCGACGCTCGCAAGCGCGCGCTGCGTGCCGGAGTCGAGGAACGTGCGCTGCCGGCGAGCGCGGACGCGCTGCGCGGCGCGGCGCTCGTGCTCGACGGCGTCCTCGGCGCGAACCAGCGGCTACCGCTCGACCCGCGGAGCGCCGCGCTCGTCGACGCGATGAACGCGTCCGGCGCGCCGATTCTCGCGCTCGACGTGCCGACCGGGATCGATCCGACGAGCGGCGCGGTCGACCTGCACGCGGTGAACGCGGTCGCGACGATCGCGCTGGGGCGGCCGAAGCTCGGGACGTTTCTCGATCCGGCGCGCGACCGGAGCGGTACGATCTGGTGCGCACCGATCGGGATGCGCGACGACGATGCCGTCGGGATCGACGAGCCGCACGCCGAGGTGCTGACGCCGGCGGAGTTCGCCGCGCTGCTGCCGGCGCGGCCGGCGGAGAGCGAGAAGCGCAGCGCCGGCGCCCCGCTGATCGTCGCCGGTTCGACGCAGTTTCCGGGCGCGGCGGTGCTCTCGGCGTGGGGCGCGGCGCGCGCGGGCGCCGGCTACGTCACCGTCGCCTCGCCGGAGGGCGCGGGGAACGCGCTGCGGATGCACCTCGTCGAGCAAGTCGTGGTCACGTACGACGAGCGCGACGCCGCCGCGGCGGTGAAGACGATCGTCGATTTGACGAATCGCTGCAACGCGATCGGAATCGGCCCGGGGCTCGGGCTCAGCGAGGCGTTCGGCGAGATCGTCAACGGCGTGCTCTCGTCGACCGCGCTGCCGGCGGTCGCCGACGCGAGCGCGCTGTTTCACCTCGCGAAGAAGCTCGCGGGGTATCGCGGCCGGCCGCTCGTGCTGACGCCGCACGCCGGCGAGTTCGCGCGGCTCAGCGGGAAAGGCACCGTTGCCGCGCACGACCGGCTGCCGCGACTGCGCGCGTTCGTCGACGAACACGGGATCGTGACCCTGCTGAAAGGCCGAACGACGCTGATCGGCGGACCCGGCGTCACGCACGTCAACCCGACGGGTACGAACGCGCTCGCCACCGCCGGAACGGGCGACGTTCTCACGGGGATGATCGCGACGCTCCTGTCGCAAGGTCTAAGCCCGATCGACGCCGCGCGCGCCGGCGCGTATTGGCACGGCCGCGCGGGGAGCGTCGCGAAGGCACACCGGCATCGTGGGATTATCGCGCGCGACGTCGCCGAAGCGCTCGGCGAAGCGTCGCTCGTTGAAGACGGCGGGGAGCCGATCCGGTTGACGGAATAATCGTCCGCGAGGTCCTGCGCGTTCGGCGCCCTTAGCCGCCGCTTTCGATCAACGCGCGCAGCCCCGCTTCGTCGAGCACCGGAATCCCGAGCTGCTCTGCTTTGGCCAGCTTCGTCCCCGCTTCTTCACCCGCCACGACGTAGTCGGTCTTCTTCGACACGGAGCCGGCGACGCTGCCGCCGGCGGCGACGATCATATC
>DASYFS010000532.1:0-3275 GCA_036498305.1 Candidatus Elarobacter sp.
TCGGTGCCGAGGGGCAGCCCCCCGCGCCGAAGGGCAAGTCGTAGACCCCGACCCTCGACGCCTACGGGCGCGACCTGACCCAGCTGGCGCGGGAGAACAAGCTCGACCCGGTGATCGGGCGGGCGACCGAGATCGAGCGCGTCATTCAGATCCTCAGCCGCCGCACGAAGAACAACCCGGCGCTGATCGGCGAGCCCGGCGTCGGCAAGACCGCGATCGCCGAAGGCTTGGCCCAGCGCGTCATCAAGACCGAAGTTCCCGAGCCGCTGCGCGACAAGCGCGTCATCACGCTCGACCTGGCCGGCCTCGTCGCCGGGACCAAGTACCGCGGCGAGTTCGAAGAGCGGATGAAGCGGGTGATGGACGAGATCCGCGGCGCCGCCGGCGAGATCATCCTGTTCATCGACGAGCTCCACACGCTGGTCGGCGCGGGTGCAGCCGAGGGCGCGATCGACGCCTCCAACATCATCAAGCCGGCGCTAGCGCGCGGCGAGCTGCAATGCATCGGCGCGACCACCCTCAACGAGTTCCGCAAGCACATCGAGAAGGACTCGGCGCTCGAGCGGCGCTTCCAGCCGGTCATGGTCGGGGAGCCGTCGGTCGACGAGACCGTCGAGATCCTCAAGGGCCTGCGCGACCGCTACGAAGCGCACCACAAGGTCACGATCACCGACGAGGCGCTGGTCGCCGCGGCGAAGCTCGGCGACCGCTACATCGCGGATCGCTTCCTGCCCGACAAGGCCGTCGACCTGATCGACGAGGCCGCCTCGCGCGTCCGCCTGCAGGCGACGCTCCCGCCGGCCGAGATCCGCGACATCGAAGCGCAGATCCGTCAGGTCAAGCAAGAGAAAGAGTCGGTCGTCAAGTCGCAAGAGTTCGAGAAGGCGGCCGCGATTCGCGACCGTGAGGAGAAGCTGCGCCTCGAGAAGCAGCGGCTCGAACAGGAGTGGGCAGAGAAGCGCGCCCAGCAAGACAAGACCCTCAAGGTCACCGAGGAAGACATCGCCCACATCGTCTCATCGTGGACGAAGATCCCGGTCTCGCGCCTCGCGCAGGCCGAGACGGCGAAGCTGCTCGGGATGGAGGCGCAGCTCCACAAGCGCGTCATCGGTCAGGATCAAGGGATATCCACGGTCACCCGTGCGATCCGCCGCTCGCGAGCGGGACTCAAGAACCCGAAGCGGCCGATCGGCTCGTTCATCTTCCTCGGCCCCACGGGCGTTGGGAAGACCGAGGTCGCGCGCTCGCTCGCCGAGTTCATGTTCGACGACGCCGAGTCGATGATCCGCATCGACATGTCGGAGTACATGGAGAAGTACGCGGTCTCGCGGCTCGTCGGTGCACCTCCGGGATACGTCGGCTACGAAGAGGGCGGTCAGCTCACCGAAGCGGTGCGCCGCCGGCCGTACTCGGTCGTGCTGCTCGATGAGATCGAGAAGGCGCATCCGGACGTCTTCAACCTGCTGCTGCAGGTGCTCGACGACGGACGTTTGACCGACTCTCAGGGCCGCGTCGTCGACTTCAAGAACACCGTCATCATCATGACCTCGAACGTCGGGGCGACCGGGATGCAGACCTCGACCGAGATCGGCTTCCGTCCGCGCAAGGCCGACGGGACGCCGGACGACGTCGCGTACGAGCGGATGAAGAGCAAGGTGCTCGACGAGGTCAAGCACGCGTTCCGGCCCGAGTTCCTCAACCGCGTCGACGAGATCGTCGTCTTCCATCAGCTCAGCCGCGAGCAGATCGCCGAGATCGTCGGGCTGGAGCTCGAGAAGGTCATCCGCGAGGTCAAGGCTCAGGAGATGTACCTCTAGGTCACCGAAGACGCGAAGCAGCTCCTCGCCAAGAAGGGCTGGGACCCGCAGTTCGGAGCGCGTCCGCTCCGCCGCGCGATCCAGCGTGAGGTCGAGGACGAGCTCGCCGAGGAGATGCTCAAGGGCAACTTCTCGACCGGCGACCGCATCCTCGCCGAAGTCTCGACCGAGAATCCCGAGAAGCTCCGCTTCTCGAAGATCCCGGGAATCGAGCCGCCGGCGCCGACGCAGCCCGAGGCGCAGCCGGCCTAAGCCGCGCTCCCCCTTGCCGTCCACAGATTGGGCCTCGTACGAAAGTACGGGGCCCTTCTCTGCCGAACATACATAGGTTGACCCCGTACGCACTGTGGCGGTCGCGCCTTCCGGCGCAGATCGGTACCTGGTTCGCCCGCGAGCTGACGCGCAGCGCCCTCATCCTCGTCGATGAGGGGCGCGTGACGCTGCGTTCGGTCGAGCCGGCGCGCATCGAGTCCTCGGTGAACGGCCGCGCGACGCCGGTCACAACGGCGGTCGAGTGGTCGTCGGGGACGGGACCGCAAGCGCTGCGCTCGGTGTGCAGCTGCGGTGCGTCCGGCGTATGCGACCACGTCGTCGCGACGCTGGAAGTCGTGCGCACGGCCGAGGACGCGTCGATTCTCGAACCGGCGGCCGCCGACGCTTCGGAACCCGATCTGTCGTGGCTGCCGGACACCGATCAAGAGGCGACGCGCACGCGGGCGCGTGCGGTGTGGCCGGTGCTGACGTTGGGAGCGGGCGGCGCGATCGGCGCCGCGCTCTATCTCGACACGCCGCGGCTGCGCGGCGTCATCCGCGACGCCGACGCGATCCTGGCGATGATGGATCAGACGCCGGCCGACGACTGGGACGAGATCGATCGCGCGCTGCTGCGCGACGACGCGGTGCAGGAAGCGTTCGGCGCGCGCGCCTCGGCGAAGGCGCTGGCGCGGGCACTGTTCCGGCTGGCGCGGCATCCGCGGCTGCGTTTCGACGACGCGCCGGGCGAGAACCGGCATCCTTCGGAGCTGTTGCCGTTCGCGGTCGAGACGCGCGGCGTGCGGCTGCGCGCGCAGCGCCATGGCACCGCGTTCGCGCCGGTGCTCGAAGCGCCCGGCGGCGCACGGCTGTCGCCGGCGGCCGCCGTCGTGGTCGACGGGCCGCCGGGGTGGCTGGTCGTCGATCGCGTCGCGTACCTGCTCGACGGTTCGTTCGACGCGCGCAAGGTGATCGCAGCGGCGAAGGCCGCGGCTACCGACGGGACGCTCGAAGGTGCGCCGTCGATGCGCGCGATCTCGCGCGTCGCGCCGTTCCTTACCGCCGACGAGCGCGCCGCGCTCGGCGTGCACGATGCCCGCGAGCCGGGACTCATCATCCGCGCCGCGTGGCGTGACGGTGCGCTGTTAGCGCGGCTCTCGTTCGTCGACCGCGCCGGCGGTGCACACGTCGCCTTCAGCCCGCATG
>DASYFS010000533.1:0-1514 GCA_036498305.1 Candidatus Elarobacter sp.
AGATCGCATCGTGGATCCCGGGCCGCGCGCGGGCGATTCCGCCGGTGTTCGAGAGCTGCACCGTGCAGGTGGGCGACGGCGACGAACAGGTGCTGCTCAACGCCTACGAGCGCGCGTTCGTCGCCGACGATGCGACGCGCAGCGCCGCGATCGCGGTGCTCTCCGGCGAAACCGTCGTGGGCGAGCCGCTCGTCATCGCCGCGCTGGACGCCCTGGCGCGCCGCGAGTACGACGCCGCGGCCGCGCTGGCGGCGCGCGCCGATGCATTGCTGCACCAATGGGAGGCGGCGTGGGACAAACGGCTCGCGGCGCCCCGCTGGAGGGAGCTCGCGTTTCTGGCGATCGATGCAAACACGGCGGATTTCGGCGAACCGCGTCGCGCGTATGTCAGCACGCTGGTCGCCGACGCGCTCCGTGCCGCCGGCTCACCGGCCGCGCTGCACGCTCGGCTGGACGACGGCGGGCTGTTCGGCGCAAACGTCGCGCTGCCCGCGCGCTTTGCCGCGTATCTCTCGGGGCTGCGGACGCAGCACCGCTCGGCCCTCGGACGCTATCCCGGCCTTGACTCGCGGCCGTGGCACGATCCGGCGCACTTCCCGATTGTCGCCGATCTGGAACGGCACGCCGAAGCGATCGCCGCGGAGTGCCGCGCGCTCGGCGATGCCTTTCACGGCGAGCAAGAACCGATCGAGCGCAAAGGGACGTGGGACGTCGCGTTCCTGTGGGAACGGGGCCGCCGCCACCCGGACTTCGCGCAGCGCTGTCCGGTCACGACGGCGGTCGTCGAGCGCCATCGCATCGTGCGGGGGCCGGCGGGGCTCGTCTATTTCTCGCGACTCACGCCCGGAACGCGCATCAGCCTCCACGCCGGCCCGACGAACCTTCGCCTGCGCTGCCACCTCGGCATCGACGTCCCCGACAACTGCGCGATCAGCGTCGGCGGGGAGACGCGCACGTGGACCGCGGGGCGCTGCTTTGTGTTCGACGATTCGTTCCCGCACGAAGCCTGGAACGACGGCGACCGCGACCGGCTGGTCCTCATCGTCGATCTCTGGCATCCCGACCTGACCGACGACGAGATCGCGCTGCTGGAAGGCTTGCACCGCCACGTCGAAGGCCACGCGCAAAACCTGCGCGCCTACTGGGAGCGCAACGACGCAGCGCGCGAAGGGGCTACGACGGCCGGCTGATCCCGAGCGCCTTTAGCAGCACGCGCTTCGGCCGCATCCCGTCGAACTCGCCGTAGTGGACGCGCTCCCACGGGCCGAGGTCGAGCGCGCCGTTCGTGACCGGAACGATCACCTGATGACCGAGCAGCATGCGCTTGAGGTGCGCGTCGCCGTTGTCTTCGCCGGTTTGGTGGTGCGCGTAGTCGAGGCCCGCAGGCGCGAGCTTCTCCACCCATTCCAGGATGTCGCGCCATAAGCCCGACTCGTGATCGTTGACGAACACGCTCGAGGTGATGTGCATCGTGCTCACCAGCACGAAACCGTCCCAGAGCTTCGCCGCGTCGC
>DASYFS010000534.1:0-6809 GCA_036498305.1 Candidatus Elarobacter sp.
GTCGTGTGTTTCGCGATGCAAGCGGCGTTCGACGACGGCACAACCTGGGTGGCCTCACCGGCGGAGACGCCGCGCAACGCGCAGGGCGAACCGCGCCTTATGCCGTCGTCAGCTCCCGTACCGCCGCGGCGTTGAAGTACGCCGCGCGCGGGTGGTGAATAACGATCGCAGCCGTCGACTGCTCGGGCGTGATCTGGTGCGCCGCGGTCAGCTTCGCGCCGATCGCGCGCTCGACGTCGAGCAGCCGCCACACGATCTCATGCTGCGCGAGGTCCGGCGCCGCGCCGTAGCCCCATGAGTAACGCTTTCCGCGATCGTCCGCGAGACCCAGCTCGGCACGGATCTTGCGGTGCGTCCGTTCGGCGAGCGCTTCGGCCGACTGCACCGAAAAGCCGTGGAGGTAGTACGCCTCGCTGTAGTCGTTCCGCGTCTGCAGCGCCTCGATACGCTCGGCCGGCTCGTCACCGACGGTGACCACCTGCAGCGCGATGACGTCGCTCGCGCCACCGTCGATCGGCTCACGCACGTAGTCCGCGAGACTCAGGTGCTCGCCGCCGGCCTGGCGCGGGAACGGGAAGCGCGCGATCTCGCGCGTTCGGTCCTGCGGATCGTAGGCGATCACGTCGTCGCCGAGGCCCGCCGCCGGAAAGTAGCCGTAGACGACGCGGGGCTGCAGCAGCGCGCCGCTCTCCGCCAGGGCTTCGTAGCGGCGCAGGCGCGGCTCGAACTCGTCCTTCACGAGCGCATCGAACTGCTCGCCCTTCGTGTTCGCCGCTCCCCACGAGAGCCGGTAGAGGCTGCGCAGATCGAAGCACGGCCACAGCTCGCGCACGTCGACGTGCGGCGCCGTGCGCGCGCCGTAGAACGGCGGGAGCGGAGCATCGGCAACGCCGAGCTGGGCACGCGCGGTCCGTCCGTTCGCTGACGGTGCGGCGGTCGCGCCTGCGTCCTTCGCGCGCAGCGCTTCGGCTTCGCCACGCAGACGGTCCACGAGTGACGTGCGCGCGCGCTCGTCGGTGAGCGCGTCGAGCAGCTCGAGCCCTTCGAACGCGTCCTTCGCATAGAACACGCCGGGATCGAAGAAGCGGTCCGGCGCGAACGCGGTGCGGCGGCCGAAGTCGCGGTTGATCGCCGCGCCGCCGATCACGACCGGATACTGCAGCCCGCGTGAGACCTGCTCTTTGACCAGCGTCGGCATCTGCTTCGAGGTCGAGACGAGCAGCGCGGAAAGCCCGATTGCGTCGGCCTTGACCTCGACGGCTTTGTCGAGGATCGTCCCGACCGGAACCTGCTTGCCGAGATCGTGCACGGTGTAGCCGTTGTTCGAGAGGATCGTCCCGACCAAGTTCTTCCCGATGTCGTGAACGTCGCCGAACACGGTCGCCAGCACGATCGTCCCTTTGCTGACGCCTTCTTTGCGTTCGAGAAACTGCTCGAGGTGCGCGACGGCCTTCTTCATCACCTCGGCCGACTGCAGCACGAACGGCAGGATCAGCTCGCCGGCACCGAACTTGTCGCCGACTTCTTTCATGGCCGGCAGCAGTACGCTGTTGAGAACGTCAACCGGATCGCGCCGCTCGAGCGCCTCGTCGATCTTCGCCTCGATCCCGTCCTTGCGGCGGCGCAGGATAGCGTTATGGATCCGCACCTCGACCGGCGCCTCGGCATCGTCGTCAACGGCGGCGGCGGCGCCGTTCGTCGAGACCACCTTGGACTCGAAGTGCTCGATCATCCGCGCCAGCGCGTCGGGCCGGCGGTTCAGCACGAGGTCGTCGCACAGTTCGCGCTCGGTCGCGTCGATCTCCGCGTACGGCGTGATCTCGGCGGCGTTGACGATCGCCATGTCGAGCCCCGCCTCGACGCAGTGGTGCAGCATCACCGAGTTCAGCACGTGACGCGCCGCCGGCTTCAGCCCGAACGAGACGTTGGAGACGCCCAGCGACGTCAGCACGCCGGGCAGCTCGCGCTTGATCAGCCGGATTCCCTCGATCGTCTCGACGGCCGAGTCGATGTACTCCGCGTCGCCGGTCGCGAGCGTGAAGGTCAGGTCGTCGAAGATCAGCGCACCGGCCGGTAGACCGTACTCGCCGACGACGATGTCGTGGATGCGCCGCGCGACCTCGAGCTTGCGCTGCGCGGTCTTCGCCATCCCGCTCTCGTCGATCGTCAGCGCGACGACGGCGGCGCCGGCCTCTTTGATCATCGGGAGCAGCGAGTCGATCTTCACCCGCCCGTTCTCGAGATGGATCGAGTTCACGACGGCGCGGCCGGCATAGATCTGCAGCGCCGCCTCGATCACCTTCGGCTCCGTCGAGTCGACCACCAGCGGCGCTTCGACCGCCTGCGCGAGCCGCTTGACGATCGTCGCCATCTGCACGTCTTCGTCGGTGCGCTCGGTGAGCGCGGTGCAGACGTCGAGCAGATGCGCGCCGCCTTCGACCTGCGCGCGCGCGACCAGCGTGATCTCGTCGTAGTCGTCGGCGAGCAGCAGCCGTTTGATCTTGCGCGAGCCCTGCGAGTTGACGCGCTCGCCGATCAGTAGCACCGTCCCCTCCTGCTTGAGGGCGACCGCGGTCATCGCCGAGGCGGCGTACTGCAGCGGCTTCGGCTCGGGGATGCGCGGCACGTTGCCGGCGGCGGCGTGCGCGTCGAGAACCGCGCGAAACGCGGCGATGTGCGCGGGCGTCGTGCCGCAGCAGCCGCCGATCGCGTTGACGCCGAGCTCGCGCACGAAGCCGTCGAGCTCGCGCGCCATCTCGTCCGGCGTCTCGGGATAGATCGTCTCGCCCTTGGGCCCCATCCGCGGCAGCCCGGCGTTCGGGATCACGCTGACGAAGCAGCGCGAGTTCTCGCCGAGATAGCGGATCGGATCGCGCATGTGCGACGGGCCGGTCGAACAGTTCAGACCGATGACGTCGATCGGCAGCGCGTCGAGCGTCGCGCACACCGCGCTGATGTCGGTGCCGAGCAGCATCCGGCCGGTGACGTCGAGCGTCGCCTGCGCCTGAATCGGAACGCGGCGCGTACCGGCCGCGAACGCGCGGGTGATCCCCGCGATCGCGGCCTTCATCTCGAGCAGATCTTGACTCGTCTCGAGCAGCAGCAGGTCGACCCCGCCCTCGACGAGCGCCGCAGCCTGCTCCTGATAGATCGCCGCCAGCTCTTCGTAGGTGATCTTCGAGAGCGCCGGATCCGACGACGAGATCAGCATCCCGGTCGGGCCGAGCGAGCCGGCGACGAACCGCGGTCGCTCGGGAGTGGAGAAGGCGTCGGCGGCGCGCCGCGCGAGCTGCGCGGAGTTGCGGTTGATCTCGAGGGTCTTCTCGCCCAGCCCATACTCGTCGAGCTTCAGCCGCGAGGCGGTGAACGAGTCGGTCTCGACCACGTCGGCGCCGGCCGCGAAGTAGTCGCGGTGGATCCGCTCGATCAGCTCGGGCCGGGTCAGGACCAGCGCCTCGTTGCACCCGTGGTAGGCGGCGCCGCCGAAATCGGCGTCGCTGAGGTGCAGGTCCATGAGCTGCGTCCCCATCGCCCCGTCATAGAGGAGGACGCGCGAGCGCAGGGCGGCGAGGTAGTCGGACATCTCCCTTTCATTTCGCTCCCTCGGACTCGGAAACCACGCCGGGGATGTCCACTCTGCCGTGATAGCGAACAAATGGACACATGCCTCCGCCGAACGCGGTCGCGGGCCTCACCGCCCGGATCGACGCGCTCGCGGCGATCGTGCGCACGACCCCGCCGACCACCGCGCTGCGCGACGCCTACGCCGCGCTGCGGCTCGACGAGATCCTGGGCTCGGCGCGCCTCGCCGGCGCGCGGCTGGACCTCGTCGAGGTGCGGGCGTTGCTCGACCGGGGCCGCGCCCTCGGCGGGCATCGGCTCGACGAGTACCTGCTCGTCCGCGGCTACGCCGACGCCGCGGCCTGGGCGGCGCAGCACGGCAACCGCCGCGCGCCGGTGACCTCGGAGGATCTCCGCACGCTGCACCGGCTCGCGGTGCGCGGGATCGCCGACGACGATGCCGGGGCCTGGCGGACGAAGACCGTCCCGCCGCTCCCGGACGGCACGGTCCCGCCGCCGCACTGGATGGTCCCCTTCGAGACGGAGACCTACGTCGGCCGGCTCGCCCTCGGCCTCGACGACCCGGCGCCGCTCGCGCTCGCGCGCGCGATCGCGCGGCTCGTCCGGCTCCAGCCGTTTTCGCACGGGAACGGCCGCGTCGCCCGCCTGGTCGCGAACCTGCTCGCGTATCGCCGCGGCCTGCCGCCGGTCGTGCTCGACGCCCGCGGCCGCCGCGCCTACGGCGGTGCGCTCCGCGCGGCCCTCGCCGGCGACTTCATGCCGCTCGCGGAGGTCGTCGGACGTTCCCTTGCCCGGGCACTCGAACAGCTGCGCGATGCCGCCGAGGGGGACGCGACGCTCCAGCCGCTGGCGGCGTTCGCCGGAACCGCGACGACCGAGGCGCTCTACAAGGCCGCCCAGCGCGGCCGCTTGCGCGTCGTCCGGCGGGGCGGGCGTCTGTTCACTACCGAACGTTGGATCGCCGATTACCGTAAATAGACTTTCGGAGAACGGCCTCGGGCCCACGACCGGTGAAGTAGGACAGGATGAAGGAAGCGCTCGTCGCTTATGTGTCGATGGAGATCGCCGTTGCCTCGGACGTGGCAACCTATAGCGGCGGTCTCGGGGTGCTGGCCGGCGACATGATTCGCGCCGCCGCCGACGGGGGGTACCCGATGGCCGGCGTGACGCTGCTCTATCGCGACGGCTACTTCCGCCAGCGGCTCGACGAGGCCGGACGCCAGCACGAAGAGCCGCAGCCGTGGCGTCCCGAGGACGGGCTCGAGCGGCTTCCCACCGCGATCACGGTAACGATCTCAGGGCGGCCGGTCGTCGTCGGCGCCTGGCGATATGCGGTCGTCGGCTGCGACGGCCACCTCGTCCCCGTCTACTTCCTCGACACCGACCGCGACGAGAACGACGCCGAGGCGCGCGCGCTGACGCGCACGTTGTACGGCGGCGACGCCCGCTATCGTTTGGAGCAAGAAGCGCTGCTCGGCCTGGCGACTCCCGGGATGCTGCGCGCGCTCGGCGAGGACCGCGTAGCGACCTATCATTTGAACGAGGGACACGCGGCGCTGCTTGCGCTCGCGCTGCTCGAACGCGCGCGCCTCTCCGGCTACGGCCCCGAGCACGACCTCGCGTACGTTCGCGAGCGCTGCGTCTTCACGACGCACACGCCCGTCGCGGCCGGCCACGACCGCTTCGGCCTCGATCTCGCCGAGATGGTTCTCGGCGCCGACCGGCTCGCGACGCTGCGGCACGCCGGCCTGCTCCACGATGAGATGCTGAACATGAGCTGGCTCGCGCTGCGTACGAGCCGCTATGCCAACGCGGTCGCGATGCGCCACGGCGAGGTCGCGCGCACGATGTTCCCCGGGATGCGCATCGACTCGATCACCAACGGCGTCCACGGTGCAACGTGGACCGCCCCGGCGTTTCGCGACCTATTCGACCGCCGGATCGCGGGCTGGCGGCGCGACAACTTCGCGCTGCGCCAAGCGATCGGGATCCCGCTCGGCGAGATCGCCGCAGCGCACGGCGCGGCGAAGCGCGAGCTTTTCCAGCGCATCGAGCATTCATCGGGACGACAGCTCGATCCCGAACGCTTCACGATCGGCTGCGCGCGCCGCTCGACCGCGTACAAGCGCAACGACCTCATCCTGCGCGATCGCGCGCGCCTCGCGGCGCTCGCGCAGCAGCACGGCGGCCTGCAGCTCGTCTTCGCCGGAAAGGCGCATCCCAAAGACGCCGACGGCAAAGAGCAGATCGCCCGCATCGTCCGCACGGGGCGCGAGCTGGCGGGAATCGTCGATATCGTCTTCGTCGAGGGGTACGACATGACGTGGGGTGCCGCGCTGACCGCCGGCGTCGACTTGTGGCTGAACACGCCGCGTCCGCCGCTCGAAGCGTCGGGGACGAGCGGAATGAAGGCCGCGCTCAACGGCGTCCCCAGCCTCTCGGTGGTCGACGGCTGGTGGTGCGAAGCCGCGCCGGACGGTGTCGGCGGCTGGTCGATCGACGCGGCGACCGGCGACGACGACGGCTGGGCGGCGCACGAACTGTACGCGACGCTCCAGCGCAAGATCCTGCCCGCATACGCGAAGGACCGCGACGCGTATCTCACCGTGATGCGCGGTGCGATCGCGTTCAACGGCTCGCATTTCAACGCTCAGAGGATGCTGGCGGAGTACGCGATCGCCGCGTACGACACGTCGGCGATCGACGCAGTCGTCCCCGAAGCGAAGCTCCTGGCGGTCTAGGCCGACCCTCGCTGCCCCGGGCGGGAAATATCGTCGCGAGCAGCCACGCCAGACCGAAGGTGAGGCCGAGGACGAAGACCGTCGAGAGGATCGGCTCTACGAAGTCGTTGCGTTCCATATCGCGTCCCTCCGGAGCCTCCGTACTCGGGAGCGCTTCCGCCGTTACGGCGATTCGGAGGGAAATCGCAGCATCGCCGGACTCCGGCCCAAGCATCGGGGCCGATGCGGAAGATAGCCCGCTTCCGCGGGCGAGCACCGCATAAGGAGCATCGATGGACAACTCAATCACGGGCTCGTGGCTCTCGTCGAGCGGCACGACGTCGGACACGTCGAGCACGTCGGGGACGACGAGCCTCCGGCAGTTCGCCGATCTCGGCTTGACCGAGGAGCAACGCACCAAGATCCGTTCGCTCATCAGCGCCGCCAAACAGAACGGAACGTCCGCCACCGATCTGGAGAATCAGATCGAGAACGTGCTCACCGACG
>DASYFS010000535.1:0-1808 GCA_036498305.1 Candidatus Elarobacter sp.
GCGCTTCTATCGGGCGGCGGTACGCTAATGCTGCGCCGTCTCGTTCTCGGCCTCACGCTCGCGGCGACCGTCTCGACGTTCGCAGCCCCGCCGCCGGCGCAAGCGCAGTCGGCGCCGGCTTCGCCGACGGCCAGCCCGCGCCCGATCCCCAGAACCCCGGACGCCGTCACGCACCATACGATCAGCCTCGGCGGAAAGACGATCGGCTACACCGCGCGCGCCGGGACGCTGCTCCTGCGCGACGGCGACGAGCGGCCGACCGCGAGCGTGTTCTACGTCGCCTACACCGCCGACAACGCGACGCCGCGCAAACGCCCGGTGACATTCTTCTGGAACGGGGGGCCGGGCTCGTCGACGATCTGGCTGCACATGGGATCGTTCGGTCCCGTGCGCGTCGCGGTACCCTCGAACGGCGCGCAGCCGGGGCCGAACGTGCCGTTGGTAGAGAACGAGTCGTCGCTGCTCGACACGTCCGACCTCGTCTTCGTCGACGCGGTCGGGACGGGCTGGAGCGTCCCGGTCGGACGCGCGACCGGGAGCGATTTCTGGGGGATCGACGAGGACGCCAAGGCGTTCGATCAGTTCGTGCGGCGCTGGGTGACCAAGAGCGGACGGTGGGAGTCACCGAAGTATCTGTTCGGCGAGTCGTACGGAACGACGCGTGCCGCGAACGTCGTGAACCTGCTGCAGCAGGACGGCATGGCGATCAACGGCGTCGTGCTGCTGTCCTCAGCGCTGAGCTACAACATCCTGCCGATCGGTCAGGGTCCCGGCGAAGATCTCGCATACATCGGGTATCTGCCGACCGAAGCCGCAGTCGCGTGGTTCCACCGCAAGCTCCCCAGCCGCCCGCCGAACCTCGACCGCTTCCTCGCCGAGGTGCGCGCCTTCGCCGGCGGTCCGTACGCCGCGGCATTGCGGCGCGGCGACACGCTCGATGCCGGGACGCGCGCGCAGATCGTCGCCAAGCTCCACGCCTACACCGGGCTGGACGCGTCGTACATCGAGGCCTCGAACCTGCGCATCGGCCCGTCGCGCTTCGAGAACCAGCTGCTGCGGTCGCAGGGGCTGATCGTCGGCCGCCTCGACGCCCGCTACACCGCCGCGGAAACCGACAAGAACGCGGCGTTCCCGAGCTTCGATCCGTCCGACACGATGTCCGCGGCCGCCTACGTCGCGACGTTCAACCACTACCTGCACGACGTGCTGCACTACACCGAGCAGCGCCCGTACGACGTGCTCGACTACAACGTCAACCGCAATTGGAAATACCAGCGCGGCGAGGATTCGAACGCGCCGACCGTCGTCGCGGATCTCAAGACCGCGATCGCGCAGAACCCGTCGCTGCACATCCTCTCGGCGAACGGCTACTACGATCTCGCGACCGGCTTCTACGCGACCGAATACCTGCTCAACCACATGGGGCTGACGCCCGCGCAGCAGCGCCAGATCACCTACTCGTACTACGAGTCCGGGCACCAGGTCTACATGAACCACGCATCGCTGGTGCAGTTCAAGCGCGACCTCACCGGCTTCTACCGGGACTCGGCGCGCTGAGACTACGGTAGGGCGGGCCAGAGCTCGGGCCAGAGCTGCTGCATGCGCTTCGGCAGCGCGCGCCGGACGTCGTCGACCTCGCCCCAATCGAGGTGGAGCGTCAGCACGCTGAAGACCGCGCGCGCGATCGCGGGGAGATCGAGCCCGCCCTCGTAGCTCCGAAACTCCTCGGCGATGCGATGGAGCAGCACGGCCTCGCTGCGATCGGTGATCGGCGTGCGGCTGGGATCCCACTGCTCCCAGTAGAGGCC
>DASYFS010000536.1:0-9343 GCA_036498305.1 Candidatus Elarobacter sp.
GGCGAGCGCGAGAAACGGTAAGCCGCCGTTCTCCGCGACCTCGGCGGCAAACGCCGCGCGGTCGCTGACCCGCGTCATCGGGCCCTGCACGACCGGGACACGAATGCCGCGGGCGGAGGCGAAGCGCGAACCCGCGCCCAGCGGCTGCACCGCGGCCGCGCCGGCGAGATGCTCTTCCATCGATGAGCGCAGCCCGCGCACGAGCCCCGCCGCCGTTCCGAACTCATCGGCGAAGACGCGCGCGGTCGCACCGTCCTGACCGATCGGCAGCAGATGCTCCGCAAAGCCCCCGGCGCCGAGCCGCGCCGCGACGTCCGGCTCGCCGAGCTCGACGCCGCCGGCGAGGTCGGGCCAATGTGCGCGCAGCGCCGCAAGGTCGGGCCGCGTGTACACGCGATGGCGTGCGATCACCGTCGTCTCGCTGCCGTCCATCGCCGCGATCGCGGCGGTGACGTCGCGCGGCAGCGCGGTCTCGCGGAGCAGTGCGAGCTGCGCATCGAGAACGACGCCCGCCGCACCGCCCGCGATCGCCGCGGCGGCGCTATGCCGTCCGATCCCGCCCGCGGCCCAGATGGGGATGGTGATCGCGTCATCCGCGAACAGCTGCTGCAGCAACACGTACGTCGTGAGGTCGCCGACTCGCCCGCCACTCTCGGTGCCGCGCGCGATCAGCCCGTCGACGCCGCGCGCCACTTCGAGTCGCGCTTCGCCGAGGTCGTTCACCTCGGCAAGAACGCGCATCCCCGGGAGCGGCAGCCCGCTCCACGGCGATCCGTGCGGCAGCACGACCGTGGTGACGCCGGAGGGCAGCTCGTGCGGCGCGACGGTGCATCCCGGTGGCACGCGCACGCCCCACGGCGCTTTCGTCCATCGTTGCGTCTGTGCCAGCGCGGTGCGCGCACGCGCGCCGTCACGCCCCAGATCGAGGATACCGAGTGCGCCTGCGCGGCTAAGCGCGGCGGCGAGCTCGGCGTTCGGCGTCTCGAATGGGGTAACGCCGATGATGAGATCCCGTCTTTGACCACGCCCGCTGGTGCTCACGATCTCCCCTTGTTGCAATTCACATGCAATGCGACGGACTACCGTCGGCATGTTATTTTCAGCGTCGTTGCGGCTATGCGTCACGTGGTGCGCTATGCCGAGAGAACGGCCGTGCCGCAACGAGAAGTACGCACTGACCGTACAAGTCGCAGGTACGTTTCGTCAACCGGCAATGATGTTTTTGTGTTTACGTCACACCTGGCCGTTTGGCCGAACGTCAAGCCGTCCGGCCAAGCGCGACGCGTTGTTACGCGACACTGGGCGCAGGTCGGAAGAATGTTGCGGCGTTACGACTCGGTCGGGTTGTCGTTCAGACGTGCAAGTATCGTTGGCGAAGGTCGGCGTCGTCGCGGATCTGCTGCGGCGTCCCTTCGAACTTGACTTCGCCCTGATCGATGATGTAGCAGCGGTCCGCAACGGCCAGCGCCGAGTAGAGATTCTGCTCGACCAGCAGCGTCGTGATCCCGGCACCCTTGATCTCGCGGATCACGTTCTCGACCTCGCGGACGATCAGCGGCGCGAGCCCTTCGGTGGGCTCGTCGAGAAGGAGCACCTTGACGTCCTGGAGCAGCGCGCGCGCGATCGCGAGCATCTGCTTCTCGCCGCCGGAGATCTCGTCGCCCTTGTGGGTGAGGCGCTCGCGCAGCCGCGGGAACTTCTCGTAGACGTGCTCGAGCGACCAGCCGGGACGGCGCGCGGTGACCTGCGCGATCTTGAGGTTCTCGGCAACGGTGAGGTTGGTGAAGATGCGCCGTTCCTCGGGGACGAGCGAGACGCCGGCGCGCGCGATCGCCATCATCTCACGTCCGACGAGCTCCTCGCCGTCGAGGGTCACGCTCCCGCTGCGCGGCTTCACCCAGCCGACGATCGACTTGAGCGTCGTCGTCTTGCCGACGCCGTTGCGCCCGAGCAGCGCGACGGTCTCGCCGGCGCCGATCGTCAGCGAGACGTCGCGCAGGATGTGGCTCTCGCCGTAGTACGAGTTGATCTTCTCGACCCGCAGGCGCGTCGTCGACGCCGGTATCGTCGCCGCCATCAGTGCGCGAGCTCCGCTTCGGTGTGGCCGCCGAGGTAGGCTTCCTGGACCCGCGGATCGTCGCGGATCTCCTGCGGCGTCCCGGTTGCGAGGACCGTCCCCTGATGGAGCACGGTGATCGTGTCGGAGAGGCCCATCACCATCTCCATGTCGTGCTCGATCACAAGCACGGTCATCTCCGTCGAGAGCCGCCGGATCAGCGACTCCGTCTTGCGCGCCTCGTCCTTCGACATGCCGGCGACCGGCTCGTCGAGGAGCAGGACCTGCGGCTGCGTCGCCAGCGCGATCGCGATATCGAGTCGCTTCTTGTCGCCGTGCGAGAGGTCGCCGGCGCGGACGTCCGCGACCTCGGTGAGCTCGAGCCGCTCGAGCGCGCGCTCCGCGATCGCGTCGACGGCGTCGAGGCGCGTCGAGCGGCGGAAGACCTGGAGCGCGAACTGTCCTTGCACGCGCGCGAGCGCGGCGAGGCGGCAGTTCTGCATCACCGTCTGCTCGGGATAGATGCTCGCGGTCTGGAACGCCTTGGCGACGCCCAGATGGACGCGCGACGTTCCGCTGACGCGGCTGACGTCGCGGCCCTTGTAGTTGATCGTCCCGCTGCTCGGCGCGATCGTGCCGGAGAGCAGGTTGAAGAAGGTCGTCTTTCCGGCACCGTTCGGACCGATCACCGCGCGCAGCTCGCCCGGATCGACCTTGAAATCGACGTCGCGGACGGCGGCGAAGTGGCCGAAGAGCTTGCCGAGCTTGAAGGTTTCGATGATGCTCGTGACCCCGCCGCGGCGGCCTTCCGCACCCGGCTTGACCAGCGACTCCGGCTCCTCGGTACGCGGCCGCAGCGCCCGCCGGAACACCGAGGTGGCTTTCTCGCGCCGGTTCAGCAGCGTCCCGAGCACGCCGCGCGGCAAGAACACGATCACGGCGACGAAGATGAGCCCTTCGATCAGCCGCCAGTACGCGATCTTGCCGTTGAGGATGTTCTCGAGGTACAGAATGAGCGCCGTGCCGACGACGGGGCTGAACAGCGTCTGCACGCCGCCGACCACCGTGTAGATCACGAACTGTCCGCTGCGCTCGATCGAGAGCGACTCGACCGCGACCGTTCCGTCGTAGATCGCCTTCAGCGCGCCGGCGAATCCGGTGAGCGCCCCGGCGATCGCGAACGCGGCGAGCCGGTAGAGGGGCGCGCTGAACCCGATCATCACGCTGCGCTCCTCGTTCTCGCGGATCGCGGTCAGCACTTCGCCGAACTGCGAGCGGATCAGCGCGCGGGTGAACCACAGCACGAGCAGCAGCACGACCGCAGCGAAGACGTACCAGAGCTTCACGTCGCCGAGGTTGCCGAACGGTCCGAGATCGAGGCTCGGAAGCGCGGTCTGCAGGTCGATCGCCCACGGACCGATCGGGAGCAGGGCGTTGGGGATCGACTGCAGCCCGTCGTCGCCATTGGTCCAATCCTTCGCCTGCTCGACGATGAAGTACACCATCTGCGCGAACGCGAGCGTCAGCAGCGCGAAGTAGATGCCGTACAGCCGCACCGTCACCGCGCCGACCAGCAGCGCCAGAACGGCGGTGACGAGCGTCGCGCCGAGCACGGCGAGCCACAGGTTCGGATGCTGCGGCATCGCGCGCAGCAGCAGGATCGCCGCGATGTACCCGCCGCCGCCGTAGAACATCGCCTGACCGTACGAGAGCATCCCGGCGTAGCCGAGGAGCAGGTTGAAGGCGATCGAGGCGACGCTGATGATCACGATCTGCGTCGCGAGGCCCGCATACCCGCCGATCGGGTGCAGCACGAGCGGGAAGAGCGCGAGCCCGACCGCCGTGAGCACGAGGAAGCGCAGATCGCCGAGGAAGAGGCTGCCGCGGCTCATGACTGGCGAATGACCTCGCTCTCGCCGAGCAGACCCTGCGGCCGGAAGAGCAACACCAGCGCCATGCACACGTAGATGATCACGTTCGCCGCCGGCGCGTAGACCAGCGTCGTGATGCTCGAGAGCTCGCCGATCAGCAAGCCGCCCAGCACAGCGCCCCAAAAGCTCCCCAGCCCGCCGACGACGACGACGACGAACGAGGGGACGAGAAACGCGAAGCCGGTTTCCGGTGCGATCGAGTAGATCGGCGACGCCGCCGCGCCGACCAATCCCGCGACCGCGGCGCCGAGCGCGAAGACGACCGTTGAGGCGGCCCGGATGTTCCCGCCCAGCAGCTGCACCATGATGCGATCGCGGATCCCGGCGCGCACGATCAGCCCGTAGTTCGTCCGCACGAGGAACAGCCAGACGAGCACGATCATCACCAGGACGCCGCCCGCGAACAGCAGACGATAGGCGGGGTAGTCGATGATTCCGAGGCTCACCGCGCCGAGCAGCGCCGGCGGCATCGGATATTGCTGCGTCGCGGCACCAAAGATCAACCGCAGCGACTCCTCGACGACCAGCGCGATCCCGAACGTCACCAGGATCTGTGCCGTCGGCGTCTTCTCGTAGAAGTACTGCAGCACGACGCGGTCGAGCAGCACCGCGAACACCGCCACCGCGATCGGCGCCGCAATCACGCCGGCAAGGAGCCCGGCGTGCTGCGTGACGATCAGCCCGACGTACGCGCCGATCGCGTAGAACGCGCCGTGCGCGAAGTTGACGAGGCGGAGGGTTCCGAAGACGATCGTCAGGCCGACCGCAATCGCGACGTAGATCAAACCCTGAACGAGACCGTTCAGCAACGCTTGGATGAGCGCTTCCACGAGACTCCCTATTCGGTGCTGATATGAAACGGGCCGGCGCTGCGTGGGCGCCGGCCCGTCCGTTCGACGAGAGGTGAGCTTAGACCGTCGGATCCATCTTGCACGACAGCTCGGAGACCGGCTGTACGCACGACGGGCCGGCGTGGACTTCGAGGACCTTCGCGTACTCGAAGCCGCCGGGACCGCGCTCCTTGGTCGGAATGCCCTCGACGACCAGGCACGAGTTCACGCCCTGATGGTCCTCGGGGCGATACCACTCTTCTTCCTTGGTGAACTGGAACTTCATGCCCTCGAGCTTCGCCGCGACCTTGGCGGCGTCGGTCGAGCCCGCCGCTTCGACGGCTTTCTTGTAGACCATGATATCTGCGTACGCGCACTCCGCGCCGTTCGAGGGCGGAACGCCGTACTTCGCCTGGAACGCCTTCACGAACGCGGCGGCACCCGGATACTTCGAGGCGTGGTACTTCCAGTAGAACGGCGCGGTGGAGACGACGTTGTCGAAGTTTTCGCCGGCGCCTTTGGCCATGTACTCGTCGACGAGCGGGACGAGGATCTTGGTCGACTTCGTCAGGCCGAACTGGGCCGACTGATTGACGCAGTTGACCATGTCCTTGCCGAACTCGGTGATGACGAGGACGTCGGGCTTGGCGGCCTGCGCTTCGGCGAGCGCCGACGAGAAGTCGGTCGTGCCGAGCTTGAGCAGCACGTTCTTGACGGTCTTGGCGCCCTTGGGCTCGACGACTTTGGTGAGGTTGTCGTAGACGGAGTGTCCCCACGCGTAGTCGGCGGTGATGTGGAACCACTTGCCGGTGCCGTACTTGGAGAGCAGCGTCTTGGCCATCGACTGCGCGCTCATGTAGGCGTCGTTGTAGCGGCGGAACGTGACCTTATGGCAATTCTGATTGGTCGTCTCGTCGCCGTGCGTGAGGGTTGCCATGAAGATCGTGTGCTTCGACTCGCACAGCGCCGAGACGGCGAGCGCGGTGCCGGTCGAGGAGCCGCCGGTGATCATGACGGCACCGTCGCGCTCGATCATGCGCTGCGCGTTGTCGCGCGCGACGTCGGCCTTGGTTTGATCGTCGCCGACGGTGGAGCGGACCTTCATGCCCATGATCCCGCCCTTGGCGTTGACCTCCTCGATCGCGAGGTTGTAGGCCTTGAGCTGATCCTGACCCTGTTCGGAGTAGGGGCCGCTCTGCGGAAGGTTCAGGCCGATGACGATCTCTTTGGTCGGCGCGGCAATGACGTACGGCGCCCCGCCGCCGAACGCAACGGCGGCGACGCCGGCGGTACCGGCGACAAAGCGACCGCGCGAGAGAGCTTCTTTCACGGGCGTTGCTCCTGAGGAAAATCGGTTGTTAGGAAAGCGACTTCAGTCACTCCCAGGAAACGTTCCTGCGTAATCCCGACCTCCGGCTGAAAAGTCCTAACACGCTCGATTCCCCCGGGAAGGGAATCGCGCCCCTGCGCGCCGGACGAGAAGATCGTGGAATGGTTCGGAGAGCGGCCGGCGACGGCCATCGTTACCGGCGGGGCGAGCGGAATCGGCCGTTCAGTGTGCGAGTTGCTCGCCAAGGACGGCTACAGGGTCGCGGTCGCGGACCAGGATGTAGCCGGTGCGGAGGCCGTGGCACACCATATTGACGGCCACGCGTTCGCGGTGGACGTCTCCGACGAAGCTTCGGTCGCTGCCCTGTTTGACGCCGCCTCCGCCCTGTTCGACGGGAACCTCGATGCGGTGGCGACGGTCGCCGGGATCGGGGACACCACCCCGTTCATGGACCTCGACGTGGCGACGTTCCGCCGTACCTACGACGTCAACGTCGTCGGAACGTTCCTCTGCATCCGCGAGGCGGCGAAGCGGATGCGGTCCGGCGGCCGGATCTGCACCGTCGCCAGCGTCGCCGGAAAGCGCGGCGGCGGGCTCACCGGAACCGCGGCCTACGCGGCGAGCAAAGGCGCGGTCCTCGCGCTGACGCGGAACGCCGCCCGGGTGCTCGCCGAGCGCGGGATCGCGGTGAACTCGGTGGCACCCGGCGCGACGCTCACGCCGATGATCGAGGCGGCGTTCGCGAAACCCGAACATCGCGCGCGGGTTGAAGCCGCGGCACTCGCCGGACGTGCCGCGGAGCCACACGAGATCGCCGAGGCGATCGTGTGGCTGTTGTCGCCCCGCTCGTCGTTCGTGCAAGGCGAGACCCTGACGATCGACGGCGGCCTCATGCTCGACTGACGCGCGCTGCGGAGTCGTTAGTACTCCGCGAGCTCGTGCAGCTCGGCCTCGCCGTCGCCGGCGGCCTCGACGAAGCGCCGGGTCCAGGCGATCGCGTCCTCCTTGGACGCCACGTTGAGGATCGCGAAGCCGCCGACGACTTCTTTGGTCTCGGTGAACGGGCCGTCGGTAACGCTCACCTTGGGCCCCGTGCGCCGCACCCGCAGCGCCGCCCCGCGCTGCATGACGCCGCCGGTGTCGACCAGGACGCCGGCCTGCGTCATCTCCCCGATGAGCTGCCCCATCTGCTGCATGTTCTCTTGGGTCGGGCCGGGCCCGTCGAGCAGGCGCGCATCGACTTTCCAAATCGAGATGAATTTCATCGAATCAGTTCCTTTATGCGGAGGTCGGCGAGGACGAGGGAAACCAGCGCGGTCACGAGCGTGCCCAGGTCGGGGCCCAGTGCCATCTGCAGCCCGATTCGAACGACGATCCCCAGTCCCGTGCCTTTCATGTCCACACGTCGCACGGGGAATCGGAAAATCGACACCGCGCGGCGAACGGAATCGAACGTGACCCGATCGACCGTTCTCCTCGCCGCGCTCGCCCTGCTGTGGGGGTGCGCCTCCGCCCCCAAGATCGCGCTTCCTTCGAAGGCCGAGGCGAACTGTGAGAACCGGGCGGTGAAGCAGACCGCGATCGGGTCGATCGTCGCCTCGATCGACGACACGGTTCGCCCCGGGACCTATCCCGGCGACGGCGCCCTGCGCCGCGTCATCCGCAGCACCGGGAAAGACGGCGGCGGCGTCTTCGCCTACTGGCCGAATCAGCCGCTGTACGCGCCCGACACCGCAAAGGCGCTCGGCGTGACGGGCGACTACCTCGTGCTGACGCGGGCGGCGATCACCAATCAGATCGATGCGGCCGACCACTGGCGGCCGGTGTGGCTCACGTTCACGACCCCGCGCGGGAGCGTCACGGTGCTTGAGCGCGCGTACGACATCCAGAACGTGTGCATCGAGGGTCAGCGCGACGTCTGACGGCGCCGCACGATCTTTCGTGCGTCTTCGCCGACAAGTTGTTCGACGAGCAGCGCCACGATCAGCATCCCGGTTTCGAGGATGCTAAAGGCCCGCGCTGTGGGGATCGACGGCGCGGCGATCACGATCGCTGCGCACAGGAGTGTTAGGCCCGCGATGAAGCGGACGGTGCCGAGGGCGAGCGTTCGCGGACTGCGCAGGGAGCGTACGATGTCTGCGGCTAGGCGTTGCGGCGGGCGTGTGCCGACGTCCCAGACGATAAGGGCTAGTGCGTTGCAGAGGATCGCGAGCGCGAAGCGGAGTGTGGTCAACGGTGAGGATGACCGCCGCGGTTGGGGACTCGCGCTTCGACTTCGCTCAGCGCGAGACGAGGGTTCCTCGACAAGCTCGGAATGACGGCTGGATTGTTATTCGTCGGGCCAGGATGCGATGCGGCCGAGGGCGGCGCTCTTGAGGACCTTGAGGCCGAGCATCGCGCACTTCATGCGCGTGGGGCTGATGCCGATGCCGACGTTCTCGAGCACCGTGTCTTGCGGCAGCTTCGCGACGTCTTCGAGCGACATTCCCTTGATGCTCTGGGTCAGCATCGAGGCCGACGCTTGCGATATCGCGCAGCCTTTGCCGCTGAATCGCACGTCCTCGACCTTCCCGTCCTCACCGACCGCGAGCTCCATCGTGATCGTGTCGCCGCAGAGCGGGTTGAGATCCTCCGCCCGAGCGTCGACGCGATCGAGGTGCCCGAAGTTCCTCGGGTTCCGGTAGTGGTCGAGAATATATTCTTTGTAGAAATCGTCCATGGGAGAGACGTGCGCGCCTAGGCGATGCCGAAGACCGAGGCGGCCTTTTCGAGGGCGGCGGCGAGTGCGTCGACGTCCTCTTCGGTGTTGTAGAGATAGAACGAGGCGCGGGCGGTTGCGGGCCAGCCCATCTTTTCCATCAGCGGCATCGTGCAGTGGTGGCCGGCGCGGACGCAGACGCCTTCGGTATCGAGGATCGACGCGAGATCGTGCGCGTGGATGTCGGCGAAGTTGAATGAGATGACGCCCGCCCGCTGCTCGGGATCGGGCGGACCGTAGAGCTCCAGGCCGCGCGGCTGCAGCGCACGGAGCCTCTCGAGCGCGTAGGCGGTGAGGCGGATCTCGTGGTTGCGGATCCAGTCCATACCGACGTCGGAGAGGTAATCGACCGCGGCGCCGAGCGCGATCGCGTCGGCGATGTTGCTGGTGCCCGCCTCGAACTTCCAGGGCAGCTCGTTGAACGTCGTCGTCTCGTAC
>DASYFS010000537.1:0-3761 GCA_036498305.1 Candidatus Elarobacter sp.
GTCGCGCAGGCGCGGATCGCGCGCGCGTACTTGGCGTGACGCTCCCACACCGCGGGCGCGCCGGCCTCCTCGAAGAGATCGAGCGCGACGTCCATCCCGAACACGAGCGAGACCGGCGGCGTCCACGGCGTCTGCCCGATCGCCGCGAACTCGCGCGCCTTCCGCAGATCGAAGTAGAAGCGCGGTGAGCCCGTCTCGATCTTCTCCCACGCACGCGGCGCGACGGCGACGAACGCGAGCCCCGGCGGAACCCCGAGCGCTTTTTGCGACGCCGTCACGACGATGTCGAAACCCCACGCGTCCATCTTGAACTCGCTCGCGCCCAGGCCGCTGACGGAGTCGACGACGACCAGCGCCTCGTGACCGCGGATCGCCTCGGCGAGCGCCGCCATGTCATTCTGCGTCCCGGTCGACGTCTCGTTGTGCGTCAGCAGGATGCCGTCGTACGGCTTTTTCGCGCTCTCGAGCTTGTCGCGCAGGGCGTCCGGATCGACCGCCGCGCCCCACGCGGTCTCCAGCACGTCGACGTCGCAGCCGTAGGCGCGCGCGATCGCGATGAGCCGCTCGCCGAAGACGCCGATCGGGCAGGCCAGCAGGCGGTCACCCTTGCCGAACGCGTTGGCGACCGCGGCTTCGAGGCCGCCCGTCCCGGACGCGCCGAGCACCAGCACTTCGCCGCACTCCGTGCCGAAGATCGGTTTCATCCGCTCCGCGATCCGGCCGAGCAGCGCCTTGAACTCAGGGCCGCGGTGATCGATCATCGGCTGGGCAACCGCCGTCAGCACCGCGTCGGTACAGGTGACGGGCCCGGGGATGAAGAGCAGGTTCTTCGACACATCTCCTCCGGCGGACTTCGAACGCTGCGCAGCGTATTCGGGAGCCATGATCGAGTCTCCCGGACGCGTGCGGCTGACGTCGCTCTCGGCATGCGCGGGGTGCGCGGCGAAAGTGCCGTCCTCGGACTTGGCGCGCGCGCTGAAGGATCTTCCGGCGCCGACCGATCCGAACGTCCTGGTCGGCATCGCGACCAGCGACGACGCCGGCGTCTATCGCCTCAGCGACGAGCTGGCGATCGTGCAGACCGTCGACTTCTTCACGCCGATCGTCGACGATCCGTACGACTTCGGTCGCATCGCGGCGGCGAACGCGATCAGCGACGTGTACGCGATGGGCGGAACGCCGATCTCCGCGTTGAACATCGCGGCGTTCCCCGTCGAGACCCTGGGAACCGCGATCCTCGCCGAGATCTTCGCCGGCGGTGCCGACGTCGCGCGGGCGGCCGGGGTCAGCATCCTGGGCGGCCACACGATCAAATCCGACGAACCGAAATATGGGATGGCGGTGACGGGAACTCTTCGGCCCGACCGAGCAGTTACAAACTCCGGAGCCCGTCCCGGCGATCTCCTGCTTCTCTCCAAACCCGTCGGGACGGGTGTCCTCACGACAGCGCGCAAGCGCGACCTCATCGGCGACAGCGATCTCGCCCCTGCGATCGCCTCGATGACCCGGCTGAACGACCGCGCCTGCGCGGTGATGCTCGCCCACGGGGTCCATGCGGCGACCGACGTCACCGGCTTCGGCCTCGCCGGCCACGGCGGCGAGATGGCCCGCGCCTCCGGCGTCGCGCTGGCGTTCGGCGCGCACGCGGTCCCGGTGCTCGACGGCGTCCTGGAGCTGATCGCGCGCGACGTCGTGCCCGGCGGGACGCGCACGAACATGGCGGACCACGCCGCGTTCACCGTCTACGAACCCGGCGTCGCGGACGTCTACCGGGTGCTGATCTCCGACGCGCAGACCTCGGGCGGCCTGCTGATGGCGTTCGCCCCCGCCGACGCGCAGCGCGCGCTGGCCGCCCTCGCCGATCTCGGGACCGCGGCGATCGTCGGCGAGGTCCTCCCCGGCCCGGCCGGGACCGTCTTCGTGCGCTGAGCGTGCGTTACGACGCGATCGTCGTCGGGCTCGGCGGGATGGGGAGCGCGGTCGCCGCGCACGCCGCCGCGCGGGGGCTGCGGGTCGTCGGTCTCGAGCAGTTCGGCCCCGCGCACGCGCTCGGATCGTCGCACGGGAAGACGCGGATCATCCGTCAGGCGTACTTCGAGTCGCCGGACTACGTACCGCTGCTGCGGCGCGCGTACGAGCTGTGGGACGCGCTGGAAACGCGCACCGGCGCGACGCTGCGGGCGCGCATCGGCGGGCTGTTCGTCGGCCGCCCCGAGACGCCGGTCGTCGCGGGGACGATTGCGAGCGCGCAGCGGTGGGAGCTCCCGCACACCGTCTACGACGCGCGCGGCCTGCGCGCACGCTGGCCGCAGATCACACCGCGCGACGACGAAGTGGGCGTCTTCGAAGCGATTGCCGGCGCGGTGTTCCCGGAAGCGGCGGTCGCCGCACAGCTGCAGTGCGCCGCGGCCGACGGCGCCGAGCTGCGCTTCGGCGTGCGGGTCACCGGCTGGGATGCGGGCGACGGCGGCGTCACCGTCACGCTCGGCGACGGGACGCGGCTCGATGCCGATCGCGTCGCGCTCTGCGCCGGACCGTGGTTCGCGGCGCTCGCGCCGGCGTTCGGGATCCCGCTGCGGATCGAGCGCAACGTGCAGTTCTGGTTCGCGCCGCTGCAGCGCGGCGCCGTCGCGCCGGAACGTTTACCGGTCTACTGCGTGGAACGCGACGGCGCGCGGATGTTCTACGGCTTCCCCGACTTCGGCGACGGCGCGAAGATCGCGCACCACGGGAGCGGCGTCGACGCAGACCCCGACCGGCTGAACCGCAACGTCCGCGAGGACGAGATCGCGGTGGCGCGCGCGGCGCTGGCCTCGTTCGTCCCCGCCGCCGCCGGCGCGTTTCTGCGCAGCGCGGTGTGCATGTATTCCAACACGCCGGACGAGCACTTCGCGATCGGCGCTCATCCGCAGCAGCCGCGCGCGATCGCCGCCGGCGGGTTCTCCGGTCACGGCTTCAAGTTCATGCCGGTCGTCGGCGAGCTCGTCGCCGCGATGCTGGCCGGCGAAGCGCCGGCGTTCGATCTCGCGCTGTTCGACCCGAACCGTTTTACGACGGCTTCCGGCGCACCGGCAGTACCACGCTGAGGTGGTTCCCGCGCACCGGCAGCGGCGCGTAGGAGAGCTCTTCGCCGAGCGCGGCGATCAGGAACAGCCCGCGTCCGTCCTCGCTCCACACGTCTTGGGGGAGCGTCGTGTCGGGCGCGAAGTGCGGACCGCGGTCCATCACGTGCAGCACCGCGCGTTCGCCTTCCCATTCGAGATCGACGTCGATCGCGCCCGGCCCGTGACGGACCACGTTGCCGATCAGCTCGCCGAAGATCAGCTCGGCCGAGGCGAGGTCGCTCTCCGCCGTCGCCAGCTCGCGCAGCCGCTCGACGAACTGGAAGCGCGCGCCCTCGGCGCGCATCGCGTCGTGCGAGTGAAAGATCCAGTGCGAGCGCCGGCCGAGCGCGACGGTCATCACCGCGACGTCGTCGTGGCCGCCGTCGTGCAGCACGCTGTCGACGAGGAACCGTGCGGGGTTCGCGGAGCGGCGGAACGCGTCGCGGCTCATCGCGTCCGTGACGCGGCGTTCGCCTTCGGTGACGTCGCGCGCCGACTCGATCAGCCCGTCGGTGAAGAGGACGAGCGTCGCACCGCGCGAGAGCGTGACCTCGTTCGCCGCGCGTTCGACGACGTCGGCGACGCCGAGCGGCGGCTGTGAGGAGCCGGGCAGCGGCGATACCGTTCCGTCGGGCTCGCGAACGTAGGGGCTGGGAT
>DASYFS010000538.1:0-2433 GCA_036498305.1 Candidatus Elarobacter sp.
GATCTGCGCGAGGATCGTGTACTGCCCGGTCCCCAGATCGTGCGTCGCGCTCGCGACATCGATCGTGCCGTCCTCGCCGATCGTCACCCGAGCCTCGGCTTGCGAGCGCAGCGCCGGATACATCGCGGTCGCGACGCCCCAGCCGACGAGCTCACCGCCGTCGCGCATCGTGCGCGGCCCCAGCTCGCGCTTCTCCCATCCGAACGCCTCGGCGCCGCGCTCGTAGCATTCCAGCAGGTGCTTCGAGGAGAACGGAAGATCGTTCGCTGCGCCGTCGCGGGTCGTGTGGTTGCGGCGCAGCACCGCGAGCGGATCGAGCCCGCAGCGTTCCGCGAGCTCGTCGATCGCGCACCCGATCCCGAAGGAGCCGGGCGCCTCACCCGGGGCGCGCATCGCGGTCGGCGTCGGCAGGTCGAGCCGCGCGACCCGGTGCGTCACCGCGATGTTCGGGACGTCGAACAGCGTGAGACCGTAGCGTCCGGCCGACTCGATGAACAGCCCGACGCGCGACGACTCGGCCTCGACGTCGTGCATCAGCGACGCCAGCGCGCCGTCGTGCGCGGCACCGAGGCGGATTCGCTGCCGGGTGAGGCTGCGGTGACCGACCGAGGTGAACATCTGCTCGCGCGAGAGGACGAGCTTCACCGGCTTCCCGGTGAGCTTCGAAGCCATCACCGCGAGCGACGTGTGCGGCCAGTACCAGCCTTTGCAGCCGAAGCCGCCGCCGACATACGGCGAGATCACGCGGACGCGCTCTTCCTCGACGTCGAACGTCTTGGCCAGACAAATCCGCGTCCCGCGCACCCACTGCGTCGCGTCGTGAACGACGATCTCGCCGTCGCGCCACTCGCCGATTGTCGCCGACGGTTCGAGCGGGTTGTGATGCTCGGTCGGCGTCTCGTAGGTCGCGTCGATCCGTACTTCGGCGTTCTCGTACGCCTTTTCGGGCTCGCCGCGGCGCGGCTGTACGTCGTCGCCGAACCACACCTTCGGCCGTTCGACCTCGGTCGCGCCGTCGATCGTGAAGTGGGCCGGCCCGCGTTCGTAGCTGACCGTCAAAAGCGTCGCGCCCTCGCGCGCCGCCTCGAACGTGCGCGCGACCACGACCGCGACGTGCTGACCGTCGTAGTGGATCACGTCGCCTTGCATCGGCGCGACCTCTTCGGTGAACGGCGCCGAGAAGTCGAACGGGAACGCCTTGAGTCGCGTCGCGTTGCGGTAGGTTAGCACCTCGACGACGCCCGGGACGGCACGCGTCGCCGTCTCGTCGATCGAGGCGATGCGGCCGCTGGGAATCGTCGCCTGCACGACGACGCCGTACAGCGGCTCGCTGACCGGTGCGTCGGCCGCGTAGCGCGCCGTCCCGGTGACCTTCGCCGGGCCGTCGACGCGGTCGACCGGACGGCCGATGACGCCGGAAGAAGGACGTTCGATCGCCGTCGTCATGGCGCCGCCTCGCAGACGGTGCGCAGCGCGCGCACGATCGCACGGCGCGCGAGCGGGACCTTGAAGGCGTTGTGCTCGCGCGTCACGGCGCCCTCGAGCGCGGCGTCGGCGGCGCGAACGAACGCCTCGTCGTTCGCAGCCCGGCCGGCGAGCGCGGCTTCGGCTTCGCGCGCGCGCCACGGGACGGTCGCAACGCCGCCGAGCGCGAGCCGCGCTTCGGCGATGCGATCGCCGTCGAGCGCGACGGCGCACGCGACCGAGACGAGCGCGAACTCGTACGACGCGCGATCGCGCACCTTGAGATAGTGCGAGCGGCGGTGCAGCGGCGTGTCGCGCAGCTCAACCGCGACGATCAGCTCGCCGGGCGCGAGCGTCGTCTCACGGTCCGGCCGCGCGCCGGGAAGAACGTAGAAGTCGCCGAGCGGGATCCGGCGTTCGCCGCCGTCGCCCGCGACGACGACCTCCGCGTCGAGCGCGCACAGCGCGACCGGCAGATCGCCGGGGAAGGTCGCGATGCAATCGGCGCTGGTTCCGAGGATCGCGTGACCGCGGTTGAAGCCGTCGAGCGCGTCGCAGCCGCTGCCGGGCTCGCGCTTGTTGCAGCGCCAGCGCGTCTCGCGAAAATACGTGCAGCGCGTGCGCTGCAGCAGGTTTCCGCCGATCGTCGCGGCGTTGCGGATCTGGCCGGAAGCACCGCTGAGGAGCGCCTGCGCGACGGCGGGGAAGCGCGACGCGACGGCATCGTCGTAGGCGACGTCGCTGTTGCGCGCGAGCGCGCCGATCCGCACGCGATCGCCGTCGACGGCGATCGCCGCCAGCGGCAGACGGGAGATGTCGATCACCCGTGGCGGACGCTCGACGTCGCCCTTCATGAGGTCGACCAGCGTCGTCCCGCCGGCGTAGTAGCGCGAGCCCGCGACCTCGGCGGCGAGCCGACGCGCGTCGTCCGCCGAGCCGGCGGCGACGAACTCGAAGTCGCGCATCAGG
>DASYFS010000539.1:0-4602 GCA_036498305.1 Candidatus Elarobacter sp.
CGCTGAGGCAGGAGCAGATCGAATTCCGCGGCCACGCGATCGAGGTCCGGGTGAACGCCGAAGATCCGAGCCAGGGCTTCCGTCCCGCACCGGGCGTCGTCGACCGCTATCGGGAGCCGGGCGGGTTCGGCGTGCGCGTCGACTCGGCGGCCTACCCCGGTTTCACGATCACTCCCGACTACGACTCGATGATCGCGAAGCTGATCGTGCGCGGCCGCGACCGCGACGAAGCGCTGGCGCGACTCGGACGCGCGATCGACGAGTATGTCGTCGGCGGCGTCCCGACGACGCTCCCGCTGCTGCGCGCGCTGGTCGACTACGGCCCGGTGCGCGACGCGTCGTACGGAACCGCGACGCTCGAACCGTTCGCCGCGTCGCTCTCGCCGGAGGCGTTGAGGCCGGCGAACGAGATCGACATGCCGGGGACGGCGCCGGCGACTGCGAGCGACGACGCGATCCGCGTCGAGGTCAACGAGCAACTCTTCCGCGTGCGCTTCGTCGATCTGCCGCTGCCGCGCAACGGCAACGCCGCGCACGCCGCCTCTCCGCAACCGAAAAAAGGCGGCACCGCGAAGAAGAGCGCCGCGACGGCCGGGAACGACGTCGTCGCACCGATGCACGGCGTCGTCGTCGAGATCCCGGTCGCGGCCGGCGCCGCGGTCGCCGAAGGCGACGTCGTCGCGGTGATCGAGGCGATGAAGATGATGAACGAGATCCGCGCGCACAAAGCCGGCACCGTCGCCGCGGTGCACGTCGCCGCCGGCGCCACGGTCGAAGCGCGCGCGCCGCTGCTGACGCTGGGCTAATGTTCCGGTTCGTCCTGCGGGCCGCGCTCATCATCGGTGCGGCGATCGACGCGTGGGTCGGTATCCTCGCGCTGCTCGCGCAGCAACTCGTTGCGCCGCTGCTCGACATCCCGGTGAAAGACCCCGCGATGACCACGATCTACGGCGGTGCGTTGCTCGTCGTCGCCGGCATCTACCTGATCGTGCTGCGCGACCCGGCGCGCTTCCGCCCGCTGCTGTGGCTCTGCGCGCTGGATCAGACGTTCGGCATCGCGCTGCCGCTGCTCGAGATCGGCCGCGGTCACCTGGGCGGCTCGTGGAAAGTCTACGCCCCCATGCCCGCCCAGCTCGCGCTGATCGTCGTCTACCTCGTCGCGGCGCGCGCACGACCGTAGCGGCAGCGGCCGTAGGGTACCGTCGGTCGGCGGGCGAATCGACCGAGCGCAGGGGCTGGACGGGGTACTGACCTCCCGGTTTTTCTATTGAGAGGACGCGGCGTGCGCTTCGCAACGATTGCGGCCCTGCTGACGGCGAGCGTGCTCGCCGGTTGCGCCGGGTCCGCCGTGCCCTCATCGCGACCCGGACCGCAGGCCGCCGTGGTGCCTCACGAGGCCGCCACCGTGACATTCACGATTCGCATCGCCGCGCCGGGCGGGACGAGCAATGCCGAGCGGCGCGCGCGCTACATCTCCTACTCCACAAAATCGCTGCAGATCAATATCGATCCGGGCACGTCCGGCGAGCACGACCGGTCGTTCGATCTCACCACGCAGGCGGGCTACTGCGCGCCGTCCGGCGTGCTCGGCGTGCTGTTGTGCACCTTCCCGTTGACGATCGCGCCCGGCGCGCACACGGCCACCGTCATCGCCTACGATGCGACCGGCGGTACGGCGGGAGGCGGAAAGGCGCTCTCCGCCAGCTACGGCCTGCCGTTCACGGTCGTCACGGGGGTCGCCAACACGCCGACGTTTACGCTGGCCGGGATCACGAAGTCGTTTGTCCTGGTTCCCCTCGATACGACCGCCGTTCGGGGCGACGGGATCACGACGCCGATTTCGTTCACCTCGAGCGCCGCGACGCAGTTTCTCGTCGAGGCGTTGGATGCCGACAAGAATCCGATCATCGGCCCCGGATCGCCGACGCTTGCCGTCACCAACGGTAACGCCGCGGCCCTGTCGGTCAGCCAGTCGACGAGCAACCCCTATCAGTTCCAGATCCAGCCGATCGGCACGTCGGCATCCGCGATGAGCGTGACCTTCGCCGCGCCCGATACGACGGGCCAGGGCGGAGCCGCCACGTCGTTCAGCGCGACCTTTGCGCCTACGTTCACCCCTGTGCTGGCGTGCGCCAGCGGCACGTGCGTGAACGGCGCCACGTCCGCCGACGCCGTCACGGTCGCCGAGAGCGGCTACTCGGGGAGCTTCACCTTCACGAACAGCGCCCCGGCGAAATGCACGATCGGCACTACGACCAGCACGAGCGCCGTCATCACCTCAACTGCGTCTTCCGGCAACACCTGTACGATCACGGCAACCGACAGATCGTCGCGGACGGGAACGGCACAGCTGTCCTTCCCGTCGGTGATGACGCAGTCGGTCGACGGCGTGAACTACGGCTCCGGACCGGCGACGGTAACGATAAACTGCGTGGGATCGACCTGCTCGGGGACGACCACCTGGGTCGTCACCGACACCAACCCCAACTACCTGGCTACTCTTGGATGGAACGCGGGTTCGATCGTGATGACGCAAGGCGGTGGCTTGGACGCGTGCCAGGCCTACAACGGCGGGCTCCTCATTAATCTCGCATACTACTCGTTCACGGTTGCGCTAATGCCGCCGGGAACGCCGACGCCCGCCATTTTCCCCTACCGCATGCCCGCATCTCAACCGGATCAGGGGACCTGCCGCGGGACGCTGCAGGACGGTTTCGGGGGGACCTTGACCGTCTATTTCCACGCCAGCGCAAGCTGATTCATCGCGCTACCCCGCGGCTTGCGTGCGGAAACGCAGCGCGACGCCGTTCATGCAGTAGCGCAGTCCGGTCGGCTTCGGTCCGTCGTCGAAGACGTGGCCGAGATGGCTTTCGCAGCGGCGGCAGTGGACTTCAGTGCGCGGGATCCCGAGCTCGTAGTCGGCTTTCGTTGCGACGGCGTTCGGCAAAGGGGCCCAGAAGCTCGGCCAGCCGCTGCCGCTGTCGTACTTCGTCTTCGACGAGAATAGCGCCAGGTCGCACGCGCGGCACGAGTACACGCCGGGCCGCTTCTCTTCGTCGAGCGGGCTCGAGAACGGACGCTCGGTCGCCGCCTGACGAAGCACCGCGTACGATTCGGGCGGCAGCAAGCGGCGCCATTCGTCGTCGCTGTGGGTCACCGTCGCGGCCGCGGCGATGTTGACCCGCAACCCGAGCGCCAGGGCGCACAGGGCGCCGATTCCGTTCAAGACCGTCGTTCGCTGCATCGTGTACGTCACGATACGCCGTAGGGGTGAAGGATTGCTGTAGGCCCGCTTACGCGGGTACGACCCTGGTCCCCACACCGAAGCGGAGGCCGCCATGGCCAAGCATCCCCATCACGAATCCGAGGCCGATGAGGTTGAGGAACGCGACCGCCGGCTCGAGGTCGAAGAACACGTCGCCGAGAGCGGGATCCTGCATCAGGACCGCGGTACGGAGCGCGGCGCGCCGCTGGCGCCGCACCAGAACCGGCCGCCGGCGGAGCAGCATCGCGGTGGTCCCCTGCCGTATAAGGGGTAGGTGAGCGCCCGCGATCTCAACGCCAGCGGCATCCCGCTGGAGCCGTTTTACGAGGAGCCGGAGGCGCCGGTCCGACGTGCGCCGCCCGGCGAGTACCCGTACACGCGCGGGATTCGCCGCGATATGTACCGCGCCCGGCACTGGACGATGCGTCAGTACGCCGGCTTCGCGACGGCGGCGGAGTCGAACGAGCGTTATCGCTATCTGCTCGCCAACGGCGTAACCGGACTCTCGGTCGCCTTCGACCTCGTCACGCAGCTGGGATACGACTCTGACGCGCCGCAGGCGCGCGGCGAGGTCGGCAAGGTCGGCGTCGCGATCGACACGATCGCCGACGTCGAGACGCTGTTCGAGGGGATCCCGCTCGACGGGGTCACCGTGTCGATGACGATCAACGCGCCGGCCTCGATCCTGCTCGCCTTCGTGCTGGCCGTCGCGCGCCGCCGCGGGGTACCCTTCGAAAAGCTCGGCGGGACGATCCAGAACGACGTCCTCAAAGAGTACGTCGCGCGCGGGACGTACATCTATCCGCCGGCGCCGTCGATGCGCCTCGTGACCGACGTGATGGCCTACTGCGCGGAGCACGTCCCGAACTGGAACACGATCTCTATCAGCGGCTACCACATCCGCGAGGCGGGCTCGACGGCGCTCCAAGAGATCGCGTTCACGCTCGCCAACGCGAAGGCGTATCTGAAGGCCGCGCAGGCGGCGGGGCTCGCCGTCGACACGGTTGCGCCGCGCATCTCGTTCTTCTGGAACGCGCACAACGACTTCTTCGAGGAGATCGCGAAGTTTCGCGCCGCGCGGACACTGTGGGCCGAAATCGTCCGCGAGGAGTTCGGCTCGACCGATCCGCGCTCGCAGATGCTGCGCTTTCACACCCAGACCGGCGGCTCGACGCTGACCGCACAGGAGCCGGAGAACAACGTCGTGCGCGTTGCGCTCCAGGCGCTCGCCGCCGTCCTCGGCGGGACGCAATCGCTCCACACCAACGGCCGGGACGAAGCGCTCGGGTTGCCGACGGCGGAGTCGGCGCGCGTCGCGCTGCGCACGCAGCAGATCA
>DASYFS010000540.1:0-5059 GCA_036498305.1 Candidatus Elarobacter sp.
CGGAACTCCTCGACGACTTCGACGACGAGCTTCGCGAAGACCATCGGCGGCGTGACGATCGTGTGCCAGTAGCCGAGGATCAGCGCGTGGATGCGGTCGTCCTCGAGCCCCAGGCGGATCGTGTTCTGGTACGTCTTCGGCGGCTCGCCGCCGGTGATGTCGACCGGGTTCCCCGAGGCGCCGAACGGCGGGATGAACTTCTTGAACGCCTCGTCGAGGTCGGGCGGGAACTTCATCAGCGAGAGGCCCGCGTCGACGACGGAGTCGGAGAGCAGCACGCCCGAGCCGCCGGCACCGGTGATGATGACGACGTTCTCACCCTTGGGCGTCGGCAGGATCGGCACCGCACGCGCGAACTGCAGCAGCTCGTTGAGGCCGCGAGCGCGGATCACGCCGCTCTGCCGCAGCACGTCGTCATAGACTTTGTCGTCGCCGGCGAGCGCGCCGGTGTGCGAGCTGGCGGCCTTCGCGCCGAGCGCGGTGCGGCCGGCTTTGAGGACGATGACCGGCTTCTTCTTCGAGACGCGTTTGGCGACTTCGGCGAACGAGCGGCCGTCCTTGAGGTCTTCCATGTGCATCGCGATCGCCTGCGTCGCATCGTCCTGCTCGAAGAACGTCAGCAGATCGTCTTCGTCGATGTCGGCCTTGTTGCCGAGCCCGACGATCGCCGAGACGCCCATCTTCGCCGAACGCGCGAAGCCGATGATCGCCATCCCGACGCCGCCCGATTGCGAGCTGAGCGCGACTGTACCTTTGACGTCGTAGGGGACGCAGAACGTCGCGCAGAGGTCTTTCGGCGTGTAGTAGAAGCCGTAGATGTTCGGGCCCATCAAGCGGATGTTGTACTTGAGCCCGATCTCCTGGATCTCGCGCTGCCCTTCTTCGTTCCCCGTCTCGGCGAAACCGGAGGGGATGAGCACGGCGCCCGGGATCTGCTTCTCGCCGCACTCGACGAGCGCCGCGGCGACGAACTTCGCCGGGATCGCGAACACCGCGACGTCGACCTTCCCGGGGATATCCTTGACCGACGCGTACGCCTTGTAGCCGAGGATCTCGTCGGCCTTGGGGTTGATCGGATAGATCTCGCCCTTGTATCCGCCCTTGATGAGATTCTTCATCACGGAGTTGCCGATCTTGCCGTCTTCCGACGACGCGCCCACGACGGCGACGGCATCGGGCCGCATGATCCGGTTCATCGCCGTGACGATCTCGTCTTGGGTGTAGCGATGGCGCGGCGCCGGCGGGTTGAAGTCGACCAGAATGCGGACGTCGACCGCGGTCGCGCCCTTCGGCGTCGCGAAGACGGGGTTGAGGTCGACCTCGCTGATCTCGGGGAAGTCGGTGACGAGCTGCGAGACGCGCTCGATGATCGTCGCCAGCGCTTCGCGGTTCACCGGCTCCGAGCCGCGGACGCCCTTGAGCATCTCGGCGGCCTGGATGCCGTCGAGCATCGAGAGCGCTTCTTCGTTCGTCGTGGGCGCGAGGCGGAAGGTGACGTCCTTGAGGACCTCGACCAGCACGCCGCCGAGACCGAACGCGATCAGCTTCCCGAAACTCTGATCGGTGACGGCCCCGACGATGACTTCCTGCGCTCCGGTCGGCAGCATCTGCTGCACCTGAACGCCGCTGATCTGGGCGTCGGCCTTGTACTTCTTCGCGTTGGCGACGATCGTCTCGTAGCCGGCACGCGCGGCCTGCGCGTTCTCGACGCCGACGAGGACGCCGCCGGCCTCCGTTTTGTGGAGGATGTCCGGCGAGACGATCTTGAGGACGACCGGGAAGCCGATCTTCTCCGCGAGCTGCGCCGTCGCGTCGGCGCTCGTCGCCAGTCCCTCTTGCGGGACCGGCAGCCCGTAGGCGTCGGCGACGGCTTTCGCTTCGGGCGCGCTCAGCGCGCTGCGGTTCTCGGCTTTGACGCGATCGAGGACCGCGCGCACCGCGGCCTTGTCAGTGGTCTGGCGCTCGAGCAGCATGAACCTTTCCTTACAGGACGCCGGCGGCTTGGAGCTCGGCGGCTCCCTTACCGTCCCAGCCGATTTCTTTGAGGATGTCTTCGGAGTGCTCGCCGAGCAGCGGTGAGCGGACCATGTCGACCGCGGTGTCGGAGAGGTTGATGGGGCAGCCGACGTTCTTGAACGTGCCGCGGGTCGGGTGGTCGACCTCGACGATCATCCCGCGCGCGATCAGCGACTCGTCCTCGATGAGGTCCTTCGTCGACAGGATGGGGCCGCACGGGACGTCGATCGAGTTGAGCTTCTCGAGGACTTCGAACTTGCTGAAGTTCTTTGTCCAGTTCTCGATGGCGGCCCACATGTCGTCGAGGTGCTTGAGGCGTGCCGCCGGCGTCGCCCAGGCGGGATCGTCGACCAGCTCGGGCCGGCCGATCATCTTCGCCAGACCTTCCCAGACCTGCGGCTGCACGATGACGTACACGTAGTCGTTCTCGCCGCCGGGCGCGCAGCGGAGCGCGCAGCCCGGCTGGCCGCCGCCCGACGCGTTGCCCGAGCGCGGCACGTAGTCGCCGAACGTCTTGTTCGGGTACTCGGTGAGCGGACCGCGCGCGAGCCGCTGCTGATCGCGCATCTTCACGCGGATGAGGTTGAGCACCGCGTCCTGCATCGCGACGGTGACGCGCTGACCGCGACCGCTGTGCGTGCGCTGGAAGAGCGCGGCGAGAATCCCGGCGACCATGTGGATCCCGCTCCCGGAGTCGCCGATCTGCGGACCGCTCGAGGTCGGCGGGCCGTCGGGCCAGCCGGTCGTGGAGAGGCCGCCGCCCATCGACTGCGCGACGGTCTCGTACGCTTTGAAGTCCTCGTACTTGCCGGGACCGAAGCCTTTGATCGAGGCGTAGATCATCCGCGGGTTGAGCTCGTGGATGCGCTCCCAGGTGAAGCCCTGACGGTCGAGGACGCCCGGTCCGAAGTTCTCGACGAGCACGTCGCAGTGCGCGATCAGCTTCTCGAAGATCGCTTTGCCGTCGGGTGTCTTCGTGTTGAGGGTGATGCTGCGCTTGTTGCAGTTGAGCATCGTGAAGTAGAGGCTGTCGACGCCGGGGATGTCCTGGAGCTGCCCGCGGGTGATGTCGCCGCGGCCCGGCAGCTCGACCTTGATGACGTCGGCGCCGAGCCAGCCGAGGATCTGCGTGCACGACGGACCGGCCTGGACGTGCGTCATGTCCAGGACCTTGACGCCGTCGAGCGCTTTGCGAACGGGTTGCCCGTTCGGTGAGTGGGCCATGAAGATCTCTCCCTTTAAAGGTCGGTGTCGACGGCGTCGACGTGCCTGGCGAGCGCCAGCGCATGGTCGCGCACGAGCCGCTCGGCGAGCTCGGCATCGCGCTGCTCGAGCGCCTCGATGATGTGCATGTGGTCCACGATCGAGCGCTCGAAGCGATGGTCCTCACCGATCGTGCGGTGACGGATCGAGCGCATGTGAATGAGGATCCCGTCGGCGGTCTTGCGCAGCGTCTCCGAGCCCGAGAGCTCGATGATCCGCTGATGGAAGCGCAGGTTCGCTTCGGAGTACTCGTCGAGGTGCGCGACGATCGAGTCGCCCTCGAACGTCGCGAAGATCTCGCGCAGCGAGGCGATCGCGGTCGCCGGCGCGTTGAGCGCGACCAGGCGAGCGGCCATGCTCTCGAGCGCGGCCCAGACGACGATGACCTCGAGCAGCTCGCCCTTCGTCTTGCGGCAGATGAAGTAGCCGCGGCGCGGGACGCTCGTTACCAAGCCTTCGTGCTCGAGGCGAACGAGCGCTTCGCGAATCGGTGTCCGGCTAACGCCCAGGCGCCCGGCCAGCTCGCGTTCGTCCAGCCGAAGTTCCGCGTGGTCGATCTCGTACAGGTTCGTCGCGGTGATCGCGTTGCGGATCGTCTCGTACACGCGCACCGAAATGCTGGTGTCGGACCGGATCGCGCCTAGTTCCAACGCGGACATCGGTCGCCTCGAATCGGGGTATTTGGCATTTGGTATACCAAAAACACGGGTTACCCCCGCCCGCGGAGAATCCTTCCGCCGCGATGGACGCACAGATCGATTTGGGCACCCTGCTTGCCGCGCTCGACCCTGAGCTCGTACCCGGCGACTACGTGTTCTGCCGCCTGCGCACCCCCGGAGAGCTCCCGCCCGGCGTCGCCTTCGCGACGATCGCGGAAGACGAGGGGACGACGGCGATCGTCCGCCGCGCCGACGCCGAGCGCGCCGGCCTCGAGCGGTCGGCGCCGTTCCGCCGCATCACGCTCCAGGTCCGTTCGAGCCTGACCGCGATCGGCCTGACCGCCGCGGTCGCGACGGCGCTCGCGCGGCGCGGGATCCCGGCCAACGTGGTGGCGGCCTTCCACCACGACCATGTCTTCGTCCCGGCCGAACAAGCCGGCGAGGCGATCGACGCGCTACGCGCGCTCGCCGACGACGTGCCGGAACGCGGCGGCGAAGCCGTCGGGGTCGAGTGAGGTCTGCGCCGCAAGGCGCGAGAGCCGCGGCTCGCTGAAGTCGCCGGCTTCGAGCCGGATCATGTACTTGCGCGCGACCTCGTACGATTCGGTCGTGACGTCGACCATGCGGACCCGGATGCGCCCGGTCGCAGGGTCGAGCATCTCCTCGAGGGTGACGGGGTGGATGCGGCCGCCGGCGAGCGCGATCAGCGAACCGCTGCCGCCGCCGAGCAGATAGCGCACCGCGCCGTAGCCCAGCGTTCGCGTGTACTCCGCGTCGAACGGGATCGGCTTCGCGCTGCGCAGCTCGTAACCGATGTCCTTCGGAACGACGGTCGTGTCGACGCCGACCTCTTCGAGCCGCGCCCGCACCGCATCGCGCAGCACGCTGCCGAGCGGGACGTCGGCGAGGCGGACGTGGCCGTACGCGTCGCGCGCCGCCGTCGTCACCGCCGCGAGCTCTTCGGGCGCGATCCGCTCGGCGATCCCTTCGGCGATCACGGCGACGCCGTGGTCCTGACCGTAGGCGAGCCGCTTCACGATCGCGCCGACGAGGTCGTCGACGACGTCGGCGAGACGGATCGTCGTGCCGGAGAACTCCTCGGGGATCACCGCGATCGTCGC
>DASYFS010000541.1:0-3779 GCA_036498305.1 Candidatus Elarobacter sp.
TACGCCGGCGATCGTGAGCTCGACCGGCCGTTCGGCGCGGTGCAGATGGGCCTCATCTACGTGAACCCGGAAGGGCCCAACGGCAACGCCGATCCGGCCGGATCGGCGCGCGACATCCGCGAGACGTTCGCGCGCATGGCGATGAACGACGAAGAGACCGTCGCGCTGATCGCGGGCGGCCACACCTTCGGCAAAGTTCACGGCGCCGCGCCGCCGGATCAGTACGTCGGTCCCGAGCCCGAAGCGGCGCCGATGGAAGCGCAGGGACTGGGCTGGAAGAACAGCTTCGGTTCGGGGAACGGCGACGCCACCATCACCAGCGGTCTCGAAGGCGCCTGGACGACGCGGCCGATCGCGTGGGACAACGGCTACTTCGAGAACCTGTTCGGGCACGAGTGGGAGCTCACGACGAGCCCCGCCGGCGCGAAGCAGTGGAAGCCGAAAGGCGACGCCGCCGCCGGAACCGTTCCCGACGCGCATGATCCGTCGAAGCGCCATCAGCCGATGATGCTCACCAGCGACATCGCGCTGCGCACCGATCCGTCGTACGAGCAGATCTCGCGCCGGTTCGCGCAAAACCCGGCGGAGTTCGCCGACGCGTTCGCGCGGGCATGGTACAAGCTGACGCACCGCGACATGGGCCCGCGCGCACGTTACCTCGGGCCGCTCGTCCCCACCGAAGAGCTGATCTGGCAGGATCCGATTCCGCCCGGGACGCCGCTCTCGGGCGCCGATGCCGCCGCGCTCAAAGAGAAGATCCTTGCGTCCGGCCTGAGCGTCGCGGACCTGATCTCGACGGCGTGGGCGTCGGCTGCGACGTTCCGCGTGTTCGACAAGCGCGGCGGCGCCAACGGCGCGCGCGTGCGGCTCGAGCCGCAGAAGAACTGGGAGGCCAATCAGCCCGCCCAGCTCGCGAAGACGCTCGGCGCGCTCGAGAAGATCCAGAGCGACTTCAACGCCGGCGGGAAGCGCGTCTCGCTCGCCGATCTCATCGTGCTCGGCGGCAACGTCGCCGTCGAGAAGGCGGCGAAGGATGCCGGCGTCGACGTGAAGGTCGACTTCGCGGCGGGGCGCGGCGATGCGACGCAAGAGCAGACCGACGTCGCGTCGTTCGCGGTGCTCGAACCGTACGCGGACGCATTCCGCAACTACCTCAAAGCGGCACCGTACGGCGTGACGCCTGAAGAGCTGCTGATCGAGAAGGCGCAGCAGCTCAAGCTGACCGCGCCGGAGATGACGGTGCTCATCGGCGGCCTGCGCGTGCTCGGTGCGAACACCGGCGACTCGAAGGACGGCGTGTTCACGAAGAGTCCCGGCAAGCTCACCAACGACTTCTTCGTCAACCTGCTCGACATGAGCACGATCTGGACGAAGACGTCGGATGCTGCGGAGCGGTTCGAAGGCAAAGACCGCAAGACGGGAGCGCCGAAATGGACCGCGACGCGCGTCGACCTGGTCTTCGGCTCGAACTCGCAGCTCCGCGCGCTCGCCGAAGTCTACGGCGCCGATGACGCCAAGGAGAAGTTCGTCCGCGACTTCGCCGCAGCGTGGACGAAGGTGATGAACGCCGACCGCTACGACCTGGCCTGAGGTTCCACCAGACTCACGCGGAAGCCCCGGCACTCCGGCCGGGGCTTCCGCATGTCAACGCTTGCGCAGGCCGAACAGCGTGCGCACGACCCCCGCCCCCGCGGCGACGATCGCGATCCAAACCACGACGCCGATCCATTGCGTCCACCCTTGCGGACGATAGATCTGCAGGACGATCGCCAGCGCCACGATCGACGCCGCCGCCAGCATCGTCGCGTTCGCGCGCTCAACCATGTGCTCGAGGCGGTTGACGAGCGCGTCGGCGTCCTCGACGCGCGCCCAGACGCGCAGGTTGCCGCGCTCGACCTCGCCGAGCACGCGATCGATGCGGCGGGGAAGCTCGATCGAGAGCTGTGCCGCGTCGAGCGCCGAATCGCGCAGGCGCTCGGCGGCGTGGTCACCGCCCGCAATCCCCTGATACACCAGCTTTCCGGCCATCGGCTGCAGATAGTCGGAGAGGCTTGAGCGCGGATCGAGGACGCGCAGGATCCCCTCGCACATGATCAGCGCTTTGATCAGCGCGGCTTGATTCGCCGGGAGCCGCAGGCGATGCGCGCGCAGCACCTGCAGCAGCTCGCCGAGCGCGTTCCCGAGCGGCACGTCGTCGAACGAGACGTCGACGTAGTGTTCCAGCAGCCGCTCGAGGTCCGCGGTGAGCCGCGGGCGGTCGACGGGCTGTCGCGGTGCCGTGATCTCGACGAGACGATCGGTCAGGCGTTCGGCATCACGGCGGCTGATCGCGAGGAAGATCCCGGCGACGCGGCGCCGTCCCTCCGGCGTGAGACGCCCGACCGTCCCGAAGTCGATGACGGCCAGCGTGCCGTCGCTCTGCACGAAGAAATTCCCGGCGTGCGGATCGGCGTAGAAGACGCCGTGCTCGAAGGCCGGTTCGAGGACGAAGCGCGCGACGCGCTGTGAGACGGCGGTACGGCGCCGCTCCGAGAGCGCCGGCGCATCGATCATCTTCCACCCGTCGACGCGGGCGTGGGTGAGGACGCGGGACGTCGTGTATTCGTCGATCACGGCGGGGATCGCAAAGCCGCGTTCCTCGGCGAAGATCGCCCGGAAGAATTGCTGGTTCGCGGCCTCACGGCGGTAGTCGAGCTCCGCAAGCAGCGAGTCGCTGAACTCGCGCAGCACACCGCGCGCGTCGTCCGGGTCCAGGCCCGGCACGCGCGGCGCCCACGTCTCGATCAGCTCGGCGGCGATCTCGAGGTCGAGCCGGACGAGCGTCTCGACGCCGGGCTTGCGGATCTTGACGACGACGTTGCGGCCGTCGAGCAGGCGCGCGGCGTGAACCTGACCGATCGACGCGCACGCCAGCGGCTCGACGTCGAAGGCGCCGAAGAGGTCTTCCGGCGCCGCCCCGAGCTCTTCGCGCACGACCTCCGCGACGACCGCGACCGGCAGCGGCGGGACGGCGTCCACGAGCTTCGCGAGCTCGACCCGGTATGCTTCGGGGATCAGGTCGCCGCGCGTGGTCAGCATCTGGCCGAGCTTGATGAACGTCGTTCCGAGCTCTTCGCACGCCTGCCGCAGACGCTCGGCACGCGACCGGTCGCGTTCGGCGTCGTCGGAGACGAAGTGGTCCTCCAGGACCCCGAAGCCGTGGCGCGCGAGCGTCCCGACGATCTCGCGATAGCGCTCGTCCTTCGATCGCGGCGGCTCGGAAACCGGAGTATCGGACGGCTGCATGGTCGCTCTCATACCCGCCGGGCTCGCGATTAGGCGCTGCCGCCTGCCGCGACCGTCTTGAGCTCGCGCAGCGAGTCGCGCATCATCTGACCGAGCGTCTGTTCGCCGTCGCCACTCACCCACCGCGCGAAGGCGTTGTGAAAGACCGCGATTCCCATGTCGCCGATCAGGCTCGCGGTTGACTGGGGGACGCCGCGCCGGCGCAGCGCATCGGCAAGCGCGACGCGCAGACGCGCGAGCTTGATGAGCTCGCGTTCCTGAAGTTCCGCGTGCTCGGCGACAATTCGGGCACGCATGCGCGCGAACTCGTGGCGTCCGTCGAAGATCGCGCCAACCGCATCGAGTGCCGCAGCCATCGCGTCGATCGGGGCGAGCGAGGGCGCGGCGGCGTCAACGGCCCCTACCAGCGCATCGTTGAGTGACTCCGAGCCCGCGAACAGCACCTCGCGCTTGTCGGTGAAATAGCGAAAGAACGTCCGCTCGGTCAGCCCGGC
>DASYFS010000542.1:0-5454 GCA_036498305.1 Candidatus Elarobacter sp.
TCCGATGACGTCGAGACGTTGCGCCGCAAGATCGTCGACTTCGGAGTGATGCAGCTCGACGTCCCTGACGAGCACTTGTACTTTCAAGCACCCGGAGGGCAGGTGTGGCGACTCGTCGGCGTCGATGAAGACCTGTCGAAGTACGAAGGGAACGTTCAACTCGCCGCCTCCACGCCGGAGTTCCTCAGGACGCTTGACCCGACCTAATACGTCGAGCGGCCGCCGGAGAGATCGAACACCGCAGCGGTCGAGAACGAGCACTCTTCGCTCGCGAGCCACGCGATCAGCGCGGCGATCTCTTGCGGCGCCCCGAAGCGGTTCATCGGGATCTTCGACTTCATGTAGTCGATATGCGTCTGCGTCATTTGCGCGAACATCGGCGTCTCGACGGCCGCGGGGGTTACGCAGTTGACGCGGATGCCGGACGTCGCCAACTCCTTGCCCAGGGATTTGGTCAGCGCGATGACGCCCGCTTTCGAAGCGCTGTAGGCGCTCGCGTTGGGGTTGCCTTCCTTGCCGGCGACCGACGCGATGTTGACGATGCGGCCGTAGTCGCGATCGCGCATCGCCGGGACGACGGCGCGGCAGGCGTGGAACGTTCCGGTCAGGTTGACGTCGAGGACGTCGCGCCAACCTTCGAGCGGGTACTCCCACGTCAGCACGTTCGGCCCGGTGATGCCGGCGCTGTTGACGAGGATGTCGATCCGGCCCAGAGCGGAGAGCGTCGCGTCGCGTGCCTGCTCGACCTCGGCGTAGTCGCGCACGTCGACGATCGCGCTGTGGGCGGCGGCGCCGGCTTCTTTGGCGCGTTCGAGCGACTGCGCCGAGACGTCCCACGCACTCACCTGCGCGCCCGAGGCGGCGAAGCGCTCCGCGATCGCGAGGCCGATCCCGGAGGCTCCGCCGGTGACGACCGCGACGCGATCGCGCAGATCGATCTGATTCATCCCCAGGACTTTCCCGCCGCGGACGAAGATTCTTCCGAATGAGCAGCAACGGAAAATTGCGCAGCGCCGAGTGGTTCGGCAAACAGGATCGCGACGGGTTCATCCACCGCAGCTGGATGCGCGCCGAAGGCTTCGCGCCCGACGTCTTCGACGGCCGGCCCGTCATCGGCATCTGCAACTCGTGGTCGGAGCTGACGTCGTGCAACGTCCACCTGCGGCGGGTCGCCGAGTCGGTGAAGCGCGGCGTGTGGGAGGCCGGCGGCTTCCCGCTCGAGTTCCCGACGATCTCGCTCGGCGAGACGTACATGCGGCCGACGACGATGCTGTTCCGCAACCTGATGAGCATGGACGTCGAGGAGTCGATCCGCGCGAACCCCGTCGACGGCGTCGTGCTGCTCAGCGGCTGCGACAAGACGACGCCGGCCCAGCTGATGGGTGCGGCCAGCGTCGACCTCCCGACGCTCATGGTGACCGGCGGCCCGATGCTCAACGGCAAGTATCGCGGTCAGGAGATCGGCTCCGGCACGATGGTGTGGCAATTCTCCGAAGAGGTCCGCGCCGGGAAGATGACCTGGCCCGACTTCTTCGAGGCCGAGGCCGGACAGTCGCGCAGCAACGGTCACTGCATGACGATGGGGACGGCCTCGACGATGGCCAGCATGGCCGAGGCGCTCGGGATCGCGCCGACCGGAAACGCCGCGATCCCCGCCGTCGACTCACGCCGGTACGCGCTCGCGCAGCTTGCCGGCCGGCGGATCGTCGAGATGGTTCGCGAGGACCTGCGGATGTCGAAGATCCTCACCCGCAAGGCGTTCGAGAACGCGATCCGCGTCAACGCCGCGATCGGGGGCTCGACCAATGCCGTCGTCCATCTCTTGGCGATCGCCGGGCGCGCCGGCGTCCCGCTCGCGCTCGACGACTTCGACCGGCTCGGCCACGACCTGCCGCTGCTCGTCGACCTGCAGCCGTCGGGCCGCTATCTGATGGAAGACTTCTTCTACGCGGGCGGCGTCCCGGCGGTCGTGCGCGAGCTCGGCGACCTTATCCACGCCGACGCGCTGACGGTGAACGGCACCACGATCGGCGAGGCGACGGCCGAAGCGCCGTGCTGGAACCGCGACGTCATCCACGCGTATGACCAGCCGGTGAAGGAGAAGGCCGGGATCGCGGTGCTGCGCGGAAACCTGGCGCCGAACGGCGCGGTGATCAAGCCGTCGGCCGCGACGCCGGCGCTGCTGCAGCACACCGGACGCGCCGTCGTCTTCGAAAGCATCGAAGAGTTCAAAGCCCGCATCGACGATCCCGACCTCGACGTCGATGAGACGTGCGTGCTCGTGCTCAAGGGCGCGGGACCCCGCGGCTACCCAGGGATGCCGGAGACCGGCAACCTTCCGTTGCCGCCGAAGCTGCTCGCGCGCGGCGTCACCGACATGGTACGCGTCTCCGATGCACGGATGAGCGGGACGGCGTACGGAACGGTCGTCCTGCATACCTCACCCGAGTCGGCCGCCGGCGGCGCGCTCGCGCTCGTGCGCAGCGGCGATCGCATTCGGCTCGACGTCGAGCGTCGCGGCCTCGACCTGCTCGTCGACGACGCCGAGCTCGAGCGGCGGCGCGCCGCGTGGCAGCCGCCTCCGCCGGCGTACGAGCGCGGCTACGCGCGGCTCTACGTCGAGCACGTCCTCGGCGCGGATCGCGGCGCCGACTTCGACTTCCTCGTCGGCGGAAGCGGCGCGAAGGTCGCGCGGGAAATGCACTAACTGCCACAAACTTGCAGGGATCGGTAGCGCCCGGCGGACACTTTTTCCGCCAGTGCACTCGTACGTGAGAGGACGTCTATGAAGCATCTGGATCGCCGCGCGTTTTTGGCGTCGTCGGCCGCCGGCGTCGGCGCCGCCGCCCTCGCCGGGTCGTTCCCCGGCCTCGCCGCGGCCGCCGAAAACCCCGTGTTCAAGCCGGAGCCCGGCGCCAAGCTGGAGCTGCTGCGGTGGACCGCGTTCGTACCGAGCGATCAGACGATCTGGGACGAGAACACGAAGAAGTTCACCGCCGCGACCGGCGTGCCGGTGACGATCCAGTCGCTGTCGTGGAACGACATGGGTCCGAAGGGCGCGCTCGCCGCGCAGGTCGGCTCGGGTCCCGACATCATCATGGGCTGGAACGACGATCCGTTCGTCTATCCCGACAAGCTGGTCGACATGACCGATCTCGTCGACAACATGGCGCGCGCACACGGCGGCTTTTACGACAACGCACGGTCGTACTGCTACGACCAGGACGTGAAGCGCTGGGTCTCGCTCCCCGTCGGCTGCACCGGTAACGCGCTGAACTACCGCAAGAGCTGGGTCAAGGAAGCCGGCTTCAACGAGTTTCCGAAAGACCTCGACGGGCTGCTGAAGCTCGGGCGCGCCCTCAAGAAGAACGGGCACCCGCCGGGCTTCGCGCTCGGTCACGCCGTCGGCGACGCGAACAGCTGGACGCACTGGATCCTGTGGGCGTTCGGCGGCAAACAAGCCAATCCGGACAACTCGATCGCGATCAACTCGTCCGAGACGGTCAACGCGCTCGAGTGGGCGCGTCAGTTCTCCGAGACGTTCATCGACGGCGTCGCGGGTTGGGACGACTCCAGCAACAACAAGGCGTTCGCGGGCGGCCGCATCGGGCTGACGATGAACGGGATCAGCATCTGGTATAACGGCAAGAAAGATACGCCGGACATCTTCCCGGACTTCGCCAACGTGACGCCGCCGATGGGCCCGGTCAAGACCCACACGATCTCGAACAACTTCACGTCGGCGTTCATCTTCAAGTACAGCAAGTACCCGAACGCGGCGAAAGAGTACCTCCGCTTCATGCTCGACAAGCCGCAGGCTGAGCGCTGGGTTACCGAGATGAAAGGCTACGTCACCCCGGCGCTCAAGGCGTACGCCGAGCTGCCGATCTGGACGTCGGACTCGAACATCACGCCGTATCGCGACGCGCTCGCCTCGGCGAAGTACGACGGGTTCAACGGCAAGCCGGGCAAGGCCGCGGCGCAGGCCCTCGACGAGTTCGTGATCGTCGACATGTTCGCGGACGTGTGCGTGAACAAGATGGCGCCGAAGGACGCCGCCAAGAAGGCGGAGAGCAAGCTCCAGACGATCTACAAGCGCGCGTGATCCGCTCGCCGCTCTTAGCGCGGCTCGATTCGCCGCGGGTGTTGGGCTATTTGCTCATCACACCCGCGGCGATCATCTTGCTCGGCCTCCTGGCGTACCCGCTGCTGCTCGGCGTTTGGCTGAGCCTCACGAGCGCGACGATCGGCAAGGCCGGCGAGTTCATCGGCCTGCAGAACTACGCGACCATCTTCGCGGACCCGACGTTCCGGGGCGCGGCGTTCTTCTCGCTGTTCTACACGGTGTGCGCGGAGGTCGGGAAGCTGATCCTCGGCCTCGCGCTTGCGCTGCTGCTCAATCAGCGGTTCAAAGGCTACCGCGTGTCGCGGGCGCTCATGCTGCTGCCGTGGGTCGCGCCGACGGTGCTCTCGGCGCTGGCGTGGCTGTGGCTGCTCGACCCGCAGTACAGCGCGCTGAGCTGGCTGCTGGTGCAGCTCCACATCATCCACGGCAACATCGACTTCCTCGGCAGCGCGTGGGGAGCGCGCTTCTCGCTCATCGCGGTCAACATCTGGCGCGGGCTGCCGTACTTCGCGATCGGTTACCTCGCCGGACTTCAGGGGATCTCGAAAGACCTCTATGAGGCAGCCGCGATCGACGGCGCCGGCGGCTGGCAGCAGTTCCGGATGATCACGTGGCCGCTGCTGATGCCGATCACGACGATCCTGGTCGCGTTCTCCTCGATCTTCACGCTGACCGACTTTCAGCTCATCTGGACGATCACGCACGGCGGACCCACCGATGCCACGCAGGTCTTCACGACGCTCGCCTACCAGCGCGCCATCAGCGGCGGCCAGCTCGGCGAAGGCGCGGCGATCGCGATCTCGCCGATCGCTTTCATGGTGATCCTCGCCTTCTTCGTCGTCCGCTCGGTGCGGGAGAAGTAACGTGCGGGCGCTGCGTATCTACGTTCCGCTCGCGTTCTACGGCGTGTTCTTGCTGTTGCCGTTCTTCTGGATGCTGCTGACGTCGTTCAAGGCGAACCAAGAGCTGCTCAACACGCCGAACCCGTTCTGGATCTTCCATCCGACGTTCTCGCACGTCATCGATCTGCTGACGCAGACGGCGTACCTGCAGTGGTTCGCCAACACGCTGTTCGTCGCGGTCGCCTCGACGATCCTGAGCGTCTTCGTCTCGTACATCACGGCCTACGCAATCATCCGGCTGCGCTTCCCAGGCTCCGAGGTCGTGAGCTTGGTGATCTTCCTGGCCTATATCGTCCCGCCCGCGATCCTGTTCATCCCGCTGGCGACGATCATCATCCAGCTGCACTGGTTCGACAAGCTCTGGGCGCTGGTCCCGATCTACGCGACGTTCCTCGTCCCGTTCTGCACCTGGCTGCTGATCGGGTT
>DASYFS010000543.1:0-2530 GCA_036498305.1 Candidatus Elarobacter sp.
GCGAGACGCTGCACTATCGCGTCGCGATCCCGCGCGGTCATGCGCCGGGACTGTACTGGTATCATCCGCATTCTCACGGCGAGTCGTTCTACGAGGTGACGAACGGGATGTCGGGCGCGATCGTCGTCGAGGGGATCGAGCGGCACCTGCCGGCGCTCGCAGCGATGCGCGAACGCGTCATCGTGCTGCGCGACGTCCCCGGCGGTCCCGGCTTCGTCGACGACGACATGCCGATGACGGGGATGGTCGGCGCGACGCGCGGCCGCCGGATCGGGCGCCCCGCGGCCGGGAAGCCGTGCCGCGCGGAGCAGGGACTGCAGACGACGCTGAACCGGCAGCCGGCGGCGCGGATCGGGATCCGTCCCGGCGAGCGGCAATTCTTCCGCGTCGTGAACGCGTCCGCCGCGCGGTACTTCGATCTCTCGGTCGACGGCTCGCCGCTGGACGTCGTCGCGCTCGACGGCGTCGCGCTCGATGCCGCGCAAGGAAACGCGCCGGTGCGGCGGGTCTCGCACCTGCTGCTTCCGCCGGCGGGCCGCGCGGAGTTCGTCGTCACGGCGCCGGATCACGCGACCGTCCTGCGGTCGGCGTGCGTCGACACGGGGAAGGCCGGCGACGCGGCGCCGGCGGTGGTGCTGGCGCAGCTGGACGATCCCGCGCACCTGCTGGGCGCGAGCCCCCTACCGGTCGGCGTCGCGGCGTCGGCCGCGCCGATCGTCGCCGCGCCGGGGAACCCGCCGGCGATCGCCGGACCGCTTCCCCGGCCCGCAGCGCGCCGCAGGATCCGCTTCACCGAGGACGATCGCGGCTTCTACATCAACGGCCGGTCCTACGCGATGGACGCGCCGCCGCTGGTCGTCGCCCGCAGCGGGACCGTCGAGGAGTGGACGGTCGAGAACGCGACCGACGAGGACCACGCCTTTCACATCCATCAGGTCCACTTCCTGACCGAAGCCGTCGACGATGCGCCGGCCCACGTCTGGCTCGACACCGTCAACGTCCGGCCGCACCGCCGCGCGCGGCTGCTGCTCGACTTCCGCGATCCGATCGTCCGCGGGACGTTCCTTTTTCACTGTCACATCCTCGACCACGAGGATCAGGGGATGATGGCGACGATCAGGGTGGAGTAATGCGAGCCGTCATCACGGCCGGCGGAACGGTCGGCGGTGACTTCGCCGCGGCGATCGGGACCAGCGTCAAAGCACTGGCCCCGTTTCGCGGCGCGACCCTGCTCGACGTCGCGCTCGACGCGTGCGCCGGCGCCGGGATCGACGGCGTCGCGGTCGTCGGCGGCGACGAGGTACGCACGCACCTGCGCGGACGCGACGTCCGCACGGTCGACGCCGCCGCCGACGGCGCCGCGAACGTGCTGCGCGCGCTCGACGCTTGGCCCGGCGAGCGGTTCGTCTACCTCAGCTCGGATCTGCCGTTCGCCGGCGGCGCCGGCGTCCGCGACCTGGTGACGCGCAGCGAAGGCGCCGCCGTCGCGATGGCGCTCGCAGACGCGGCGGCGTACGAAGCGCGCTTCCCGGGCGCCCCGCCGCACGGCGTCGCGCTGCGCGCGGAACGGGTCGCGAACGGGAGCGCGTTCGTGTTCGCGAGCGAAGCGGTGGCGCCGGCACGCGCGCTCGCGACGCGCTTCTTCGACGCGCGCAAGAACCTGTTCGCGCTGGCGCTGCTGCTCGGACCGTCGCTGTGCCTGCGCTTCGCGACGAAGCGGCTGGGGATCGCCGACATCGAAGCCTACGGCCGCAAACGCCTCGGGCTCCCGGTCGCCGCGCTCCGCGGCTGCGATCCCGGCCTCTGCTACGACGTCGACACGCTCGACGAGTATCGCGACGCGTGCTCGCGGTGACGCAGCCGCAGGCGTGGCGCCTCGGTGCGATGTGGTTCGGGATTCAGGTCGTGTGGACGTCGGTGCTCGGCGTCGTGCTGCAGGACCGCGTCACCGTGCTCGACCCGGCGAACGCGGTCGCGATCTACGCCGCCATCGCCGCCGGGGGCGCGGCGCTCGCGTCGATCGTACAGATCGCCGCGGGGATCCTCTCGGATCGGCTCCGTGCGCGCAGCGGCCACCGGCTCCTCTTCTATCGGTGCGGCGTCGCGATCGCGGTGCCGGCGCTGATCGCGCTCGTCCTCGCGCCGTCGGTCGCGTGGGTGTGGGCGACGGTCGCCGTGCTGCAGGTCGGGATGAACCTCGCCGGCGGACCGTATCAGGCGATCGTCGGCGACTACATCGCCGCCGATCGGGTCGGACGCGCGTCGTCGTGGATGAGCGTCTTTCAGTTCTCGGGGAGCGTCGTCGGGCTGCTGCTGACGATCGCGCTGCACGGCGCCGCGCTCGGCGTCGCACTCGCGGCGTGTCTCGTCGCGGGCTGGTGGGTGACCCACGCGTACGCGCGCACCCTTCCGGGGTCGCGCGGCGCGGCGCCGGCGTTACGGCTCGATGCGAACGCCTGGACCGTGATCGCGTCGCGCGCGCTGATCAACGTCGGCTTCTACACGCTGTTCGGGTTTCTGTATTTCTTCG
>DASYFS010000544.1:0-5008 GCA_036498305.1 Candidatus Elarobacter sp.
GATCCCTTCGGCGATCACGGCGACGCCGTGGTCCTGACCGTAGGCGAGCCGCTTCACGATCGCGCCGACGAGGTCGTCGACGACGTCGGCGAGACGGATCGTCGTGCCGGAGAACTCCTCGGGGATCACCGCGATCGTCGCGCCGGCAGCCTTGCAAATTCCCAGCGCCAGCGCGCCCGACTTGCGGCCCATCGTCACCGCAAGATACCAGCGCGACGCGGTCCGCGCGTCCTCCATGAGGTTCTCGACGATCGCCGAACCGACGGCGCGCGCGGTCTCGAAGCCGAACGTCGGCGCGTTGTCGGGGAGCGGGAGGTCGTTGTCGATCGTCTTCGGGACGGTGGCGACGCCGATCCGTCCCTTCGTCTCGGCGGCGATGCGCGTCGCGCCGAAGGTCGTGTCGTCGCCGCCGATCGTGATGAGGTAGCGCACGCCGAGCAGCGTCAGCGAACGGATGCACCGCCGCAGCGACTCCTCGTCCTTCGCCGGATTCGTCCGCGACGTGCGCAGGATCGAGCCGCCGGTGAAGTGGACGCGCGAGACGTCGTCGATGTCGAGCTCGCGGACGTGCGAGGTGTCGCCGCGCACGAGGTGCCGGTACCCTTGATAGATGCCGAGGACGCGCAGCCCGTTGTTGCGCGCCTCGATCGTCGCGGAGGCGATGACGCCGTTGATCCCCGGCGCCGGCCCGCCGCCGACGAGGATCGCGAGCGTCTCTTCTCCGTTCATGGCGTCAGACGGTTGCGGGAGCCGGCGCGGTTTCCATGCGGCGGCGCAGCTCGGCGTCGAGCGCGTCGAGGAACTGCGTCGTCGTCAGCCACGGCTGATCGGGGCCGATGAGGATCGCGAGGTCCTTCGTCATCTTGCCGGCCTCGACGGTCTCGACGCACACCTGCTCGAGGGTCTCGGCGAAGCGCGTCACCTCCGGCGTCTCGTCGACCTTGCCGCGGTGCGCGAGCCCGCGTGTCCAGGCGAAGATCGAGGCGATCGGGTTCGTCGAGGTTTCCTGACCCTTCTGGTACTGACGATAGTGCCGGGTCACCGTGCCGTGCGCGGCCTCGGCCTCGATCGTCTTGCCGTCGGGCGTCATCAGCACCGACGTCATCAGCCCCAGCGATCCGAAGCCCTGCGCGACGGTGTCGGACTGCACGTCGCCGTCGTAGTTCTTGCACGCCCACACGAACGCGCCCGACCATTTCAGCGCCGCGGCGACCATGTCGTCGATCAGACGATGCTCGTAGGTGAGCCCGCGCTTGTCGAACTCGGCCTTGAACTCGGTCTCGTAGACCTGTTGGAAAATGTCCTTGAAGCGGCCGTCGTAGGCTTTGAGGATCGTGTTCTTGGTCGAGAGATAGACCGGCCAGTTGCGCAGCAGCCCGTAGTTCATCGAGGCGCGCGCGAAGCCGCGGATCGACTCGTCGAGGTTGTACATCGACAGCGCGACGCCGCCGCCGGGGAACTCGAACACGGTGCGTTCGATCGGTGCTCCGCCGTCCTTCGGCTGGAACTTGATCGTCAGCGTTCCGGCGCCGGGGACGACGAAGTCGGTCGCGCGATACTGGTCGCCGAAGGCGTGGCGGCCGATGACGATCGGCTGCGTCCAGCCCGGGACGAGGCGCGGCACGTTGCGGCAGATGATCGGCTCGCGGAAGACCGTTCCGTCGAGCTCGTTGCGGATCGTCCCGTTCGGCGAGCGCCACATCTGCTTGAGGTGGAACTCCTCGACGCGCGCCTCGTCCGGCGTGATCGTCGCGCACTTCACCCCGACGCCGTACTGCTTGATCGCGCGCGCCGCGTCGAGCGTCACCTGATCGTCGGTCTGGTCGCGGTACTCGATCCCGAGATCGTAGTACTTCAGGTCGACGTCGAGATACGGCAGGATGAGCTTGTCCTTGATGAAGCGCCAAATGATGCGCGTCATCTCGTCGCCGTCGAGCTCGACGACGGGGTTGCGGACCTTGATCTTGTTCAGGGCGGGGCTCCTCGCGGCGTGAAAAAGGCGACCGACCATTTCACGTCATCAGCGTACAGTCCCCGCGCGAGAGAGCAAGGGCTCAGCAGGGTGTGCGGTCGAATCGTCCGTCCTGCGGCGCATCTATGACGCGCCTGCGTCCGCGATGCCCTTCATCGCCGGACGTTTCCATGTTTTCTTTAAGGAAGGCCCCCGTTGAGCAGGAAGCTCTTTGCGGGCTTCGTTCTTTTGTCGCTCTGCGGCGGGCTCGTCGCCTGCAGCAGCGGCGGCACGGGAACGACCCCGCCTCCGATCCCGACGCCGGTACCGACAGGCACTCCGACCCCGACCGCGGTCCCGGCGCCGTCGATCCCGCCGCAGTCGAACTACGCCGTGACGCAAACCGGGACGATCTCGGTCCCGACCGCCGGTCCGAGCGGGACGCCCGCACCGATCGCGATCCCGGTTCCGTCCGCGCTGCCGACCGGCTACGCGTCGACGATCACGGTCCCGTCGTCCAATGCGGTCATCCCCGCGAACACCGTCGTGCAGACCGCCGTCTCGAACCAGCAGCCGAGCGGGATCCCGACCCTGAGCCTGCTCCGCAGGCCGAACGCGGTCCGCACTCCGCGCGATAGCGGCACGGGGACGAGCGGTGCGACGATCGAGTTCGTGACCCTCGCGTTCACGCAGCAGGTCACGTTCCCGACGCAGCCCACCTTCTCGTTCACCCTGCCCTCGCAGTTCACCGCGATCCCCAACGTGCAGTTTTGGATCGCGGCCTACGATCCGCTGCGCTCGGTCCTCGGATGGCAACGCGCCTACGAAGGACCCGGAACGGTGAGCGGGACGACGATCGCGTTCACGCCCGCCGCGCAGACGACGATCTTCTACGCGAACCAGCCGGTCTATTTCGCGCTCTACGCGATCTCGACGGCCGCGTCGACACCGACGCCGGCCCCGAGCGTCGCGCCGGCTGCCACCCCAGCGCCGCTCGCCGCCGCACCGTCGTCGCTCGAGTTCACCTCGACGTCCGACGCGCCGAAGACGATCGCGATCACCGACGCCGCAACGTCGTACACGGGCGGCTACACCGCGACGAGCGCCGACCCGACGGTCGCGCGCGTCTCGATCACCGGAACGACTGCGACGGTGACCCCGGTCGCCAACGGCTTCACCGCGGTGACGATCGTGACGGCCGACCATCGCCAAGTGATCGTCCCCGTCGGCGTGACGACGACCAGCACGACGGTGCAATGAGGAATCCGATGCAACAGCCGATCACCGCTCGCACCGCGGCTGCCTTCATCCTTACCGCCGGCTTAGCTGCCTGCGGCGGCGGCGGTTCTTCTTCCGCCCCCGTTCCGACGGCGCAGTCGACCGGCGCGCCGCAGGCGGGGCAGCGCGAGAACGCGACGTTCACCTTCACCATCCCGCCGAAATCGCCGAGCGCGAAGACGCGCACCCCGCGGTACATCTCGCCGAGCACCGCCTCGATCCAGATCGCGGTCAGCGGACCGGGATCCGCGACCGGGACGGCCGAGCTCGACGTGACCGCGACGAGCTGTCCGAACAGCGTTTGCTCGATGACGGTGTCGGCACCGGTCGGCAGCGACACGTTCACGATCACCACCTACGACGCGGCCGGAGGCAGCGGCGGCAGCGGCCACGTTCTGTCGACCGCGACCCAGGCGGCAACGGTCGTGCTGCACGCGGCGAACGCGTTCAACTTCACCCTCGGCGGCGTGACCGCGAGCGTGAAAGTCACCCTTGCGAATCCCAACCTCCCGACCGCCGCAGCCGGCTCGACGACCGCGACGATTCAGGTGCTCGACGCGGCCGGCAACCAGATCGTCGGGACGTATCAAAGCCCGGTGACGCTCGGCGCCGGCGATCCGAGCGTCACGCTCGGCAAGACCTCGTTCGCCGATTCTTCGACGACGTCGTCGGCGGTGAGCTTCACCGGCGCCTCGCGCGCCGCCGTCACGATCACCGCGACCGACGGCACGCACACCGGCACGACGTCGCTGATCCCGACCTCGAACATCGTCTGGCTGACGATCCCGGGCGCGCAGATCGGCGACGGGATCTTCCACATCATCGAAGGTCCGGACGGGAAGCTCTATTACGGCGACCTCGGCCAGACCTCGGTCGTGTCGCTGGCCTCGAACTTCCTTGCCTCGTACCTTCCCGGCCGCATCGGCGTCATCGATCCCGCGATGAGTCAAATCACGGAATACCCGATCGGGTACACGCGCAGCGGCGCCGCGAATATCGGTGCGGATCCGATCAAGCTCGCGTTCCGTCCCGGAACGAACGACCTCTACATCGCAGCGCAGGAATCAGGCTCGATCGAACGGATCGCGAACGCGACGACCGGCGGTCTCGCCGCCGCAGCCGGCGCGAGCTCGACCTCGCTCGTCGACCTCGCGCTGCTGCCCCGGCCCGCGAACGGCAACGTCACGCCGAACGTCACCAGCGGCGACGCGACGCCGCGGTCGTTCGACTTCAGCGCCGACGGCAGCACGCTGTACGTCGGCACCTACGGCGGTCACGCGCTGGCGATCGTTCCCGTCGCAACCTTCGGTGCCGCGACCCCGACATATGTCACGCTGGCCGCGCGATCGAAGCGCACGCAAGGCGTCGTCGACCTCAACGGCAAGGTCTGGTTCGTCGAGAGCAGCTCGGCGTACAGGTTGATCGCCGGAATGAGCGAGTCGAACACCGCTTTGAGCGGCGTCCAGGAATACGCCGACACGGCGATCCCGACGGGCTACGTTCCGAGCTTTCGTCACATGACCGCGGGTCAGGACGGCAACCTCTACCTCACCTGGAGCGGCGACGGCACGGCGCCGACTTCGCTCCACATGTTCAACCCCGCGACGCAGACCTTCACCGCGCTCCCCGGGCCCGGCGCGCTGCCGTTCTTCCCCGACGCGATCCAGCGTTCGAACGTTGCGGGAAGCACTGCGCTCGTCTTCAACGACCTCCAGGGGCTCAACGTCGGGATCCACGACACCTCGACGCACGCGACGACGCTCTACCCGGCGTACACCT
>DASYFS010000545.1:0-5109 GCA_036498305.1 Candidatus Elarobacter sp.
CTCCCACAATGACGGCGTACGCGTTGACGGGCCCGTCGGCATCACTCCAAGCGCCGGTCGCGGCCAAGTATGGCGAGTGATAGCGCCGGCCGCGATACTCGATGATCACGCCGCCCCTCGCGAGCATGGCCGCTCGTATCCGCTCCGGGCTGAAGCCCTGCCCCTTGATCCCGGGAGCTGCGGCGTCTATGAGGCGTCGCAGCGCCGCGTCATCCGGACGCGTACCGCCGAAACAAACGGCGGTGAAACTGGTCTCGGTTCCGCCATTGGCCAGGTGCTCGTCGACGTGCACGCGTGAACCGCATCCAACCAGCAGCGCAGCGCACACCACCAGCGCCGCAGATCGCATTAGCCGGCGGTCGGGAACGGCATCGAGTCGCGTGGGTCTTTGCCGGCTTTGTAGACCATGAACGAGCGCTCGTAGCTGATCACGATCTTGCCGTCCTGGTTGACGCCGGTCGTACGGGCGGTGACGATCCCGACGTCGGGGCGCGAGTTCGACTCGCGTTTGCCCAGCACTTCGCTCGATGCGTAGATCGTGTCGCCCACGAACACGGGGTTAGGGAGCCTCACGTCGTTCCACTGCAGATTCGCCATGACGTGTTCGCTGAGATCGGCGACGGAGAGACCGACGGCGAGCGAAAGCGTGAAGCACGAGTTGACGAGGATCTTTCCGAACGGCGTCTTCGACGCAAGGTGCTCGTCGAAGTGAATCTGGTTCGTGTTGAGCGTCAGCATCGTGAAGAGCGTGTTGTCCGTCTCCGTCACGGTGCGCCCGAGACGGTGGCGGTAGACGTCACCCGTCTCGAAATCCTCGTAGTAGCGGCCGCGCCAACCTTCTTTGATCATGCGGCGCGGTTCGTCGCTCGGTGGGCCGACTCTTAGGAGCCGGCCGGGAGATCAGATCCCCGGTACGCGGGGCCCCCAGCCGCGGAACGATGCGGTGTCGGCGTAGAACGGTTTGATCGTGCGCACTGGGCGCTCGGGCTGAGGTTTCGGCTGCGTCTTCATGCCCTCATGTACGCCCGATCGTCCTTGGAGTTTCGCCGTTCCGCGAGCCACAGATCGAAGGCCTCGGCCGGCATCGGGCTTGCGAACAGATACCCCTGTCCGAAGCGGCACCCGGCGGCGGAGAGCCATGCGATCTGCTTCGCGGTCTCGACGCCTTCGGCGATCGCTTCGAAGCCGAAACGGTTCGCGATCTCCAGCACCGCGCCGACGATCGCTTCGTCATGCGGATCGCCCGGGACGCCCGAGGTGAACGCCTGATCGATCTTGACGACGTCGACCGGCAAGCGTTTGAGGTGCGCGAGCGACGAATATCCGGTCCCGAAATCGTCGAGTCCGATTGCGAACCCGATCGCGCGCAGCCGGTCGATGTTGCGCAGCGTCTCGTGCACGTCGTCCATCGCGACGGTCTCGGTGATCTCGACGCCGACGCCGCGCGTCGCCCCGAGTCCCGCGTCGAGCCGATCGAGCAGCTCGGGATCGGCGAGCTCCGACGCCGACATGTTGAACCACGCCCGGAAATCGGGATCGTGCGCGCGCCACGCCGCCGACCGGCGGACCGTTTCGTTCATCACCCACGCGCCGATCGCGCCCATCATCCCGTGCTCTTCGGCGAAGGCGATGAATTCGGTCGGGAAGATCAGCCCGCGCACCGGATGATTCCAGCGCAACAGCGCTTCGGCGCCGACGACCTTCCCGGTCGCAAACTCGACATGCGGTTGGAAGTAGAGAACGAACTCGCCGCGGACCAGCGCCTCGGCCAGCTCGTTCTGCATCCGCCGCGCGTGCGCGTACGCATCCTCGAAGCGGCGCTCGAAGAACGTCCAGCGCGCGCCGCCCGCGGCTTTGCCGGCGTACACGGCGGTCTCCGCGCGGGCCAGCAGCTGCTCGAAGCTCGTCGCGTCGTGCGGCGCGAGCGCGATCCCGATCGTTGCGGTCAACGGCCGGCCGAAGCGCGCCTCGCCGCGGCCGAAGAGCTGCTCGAAGAGCGCGTGGTACTTCTCGACCCGGGCCTCGGTGTCGATGCGATCGGTCGTCCCGCGCATGAGGATCCCGAAGATGTCGCCGCCCAGGCGTCCGACCACGTCGCCGTTTTCGGCGGCGGCGTCGAGCGCCGCGGCGATCTCCGTCAGCGCCGCGTCGGCCTCGACGGGGCCGACGGTCTCGTTGACTTCGCGGAACTGGTCGATGTCGAGGATCGCGAGCGCCGCCTGCGGCTCGGCGCGCAGCGCCGCGAAGCCGCGCGCGCGGAACGTCGCGCGGGTGAGGATGCCGGTGAGCGCGTCGTGCTCGGCCTGATAGCGCAGGCGGTCAGCGTGCGCGCGCTGGTGCAGCCGCGAGGCGCAGAACGAGGCCAGCGTTTCAAGGAAGGCCGAGTCGAGCTGGCTGAACGGCGTCTGCCGCGCCGCGGTTCCGGCGAAGCCGACGTAATAGATCGTCTCACCGACGCGGAACGGCGTCCCGATCGCAGCACGCCATGGCAGCGCGCGCAGCCGCCGCACGTCGAACCGCCGATCGTCGTGGATGTCGGTCCAGGAAATAGTCTTCCCTTCGCGCATCGCGATCCCGAGGATCGACTCGTCGATGGGGTAGCGCCCCCCGGTCTTCGCGACGTTCTCGAAGCCGGACTCGCGGGCGAGATCGACGACCATCTCGGCGCCGTCGAGGTGCGCGAGCAGACCGTACATCGTCTCGCCCTCGACGATCACCGAGGCTGCGGCTTCGAGCAGCTCGGCGAGAAACGCGTCCTCGGACCCGGTGTTGGAGCCGATCCGCCACAGCATCTCGAGCCGGTGCGCGTGATGATCGGCGATCCGCTTTTCTTCGTCCAGCAGCCGTTCGAGGCGCAGAGCGCGGTCGCGCCAGCCCAGCAGGCCGCGGATCGCCGCGACCAGCACGACCGACGCGGCGAACATCGAGAGCAGCCGCGCCGCGTACCAGGCGACGACGTAGCGGTGATTCGTCGCCAGGTGCAGCCCGACGTCGATCGTCAGCGCGACCAGCGCCAGCGCGAGCGCAGCGTCGACCTCGTCGGGATCGCGCCAGCTGAAGGCGACGATCGTCCCCAGAAAGCAGAGGGCGAACGCGGCCGGTCCGAAGCCGCTCGCGACGAACGCCGAGACCGGGCCGGATCCCGCGAAGCTCGGCATCCGGTCGCCGAAGGCGACGGTCAGCGCGATCGCGCCGACCCCTGCGACGAGGGCAAGACCGACCGCGGTCAGCGCGAACCGCGGCGCGGCTGCGGGCGTCAAGGGCTGCTCGGGACGCCACCGCATCGCGAAATAGAGCGCGGCGCAGAGCGCCAGGCCGGTGTGCCAGATGACGTAGAGCCACGGCGCGACGGAGAACGCCGCGGTGATCGGTGACGGCGCCCCGGGGCCGACCGGATGGGTGAGCGCTTGGCCGAACGCGATGATCCCCATCGCGAAATAGGCCGCCGCGAGGAAGACGGTCGAGCGGTTCGGCGTGCGGTTGAACAGCGCCAGCAAGACGGCGCCGGTCGCCAGCAGGGCCAAGGCGCTGATGAAGATCGCCGTCGGCGCGACTAGCTCCGCGGCGCCGGAGACCATGACCCCGGCGAACGGGACGACGAGACAGGCAACACAAACGAGCGCCGCGGCGGCGGCGATCAGGATGCGGCGAGGTCGTACGTCGGCGTGCATCAGTGAGGGCTCAAACGATGTGAAAAGACCACCGGCCCGGTAGGGCCGCTGTTCGTCGTCTGGAGATATATCGGCGGATCGGGGACCGATCCCCCAGCCCGAACGGACCGGTCGCAACCGAGGAGTCGCGGCCGTGGTTTCGAAAAGAAGAGACCCAATACCGGCTCTTGCAGGCGCGTAGCCTCGAACCGGCCCTCTCGCCCCGTCAGGAGCGACGGAGCGCATCTCCACAAAAGGCGCAATGGAACTACACGACGCGGTGCCGGCCGTTCCCACACGGCCGCGTCGCCGCCCGGCGCTCGAAACTGCTCGCCAGCAATCGCCGCGAGCGCCGCACCTTCGTCCGTATCAGGTCGAAGCACAACAAGCAATCCTCGAACACCGCGCGCGCGGCGTGCGCAGTCAACTCGTCTCCCTCGCGACGGGACTCGGCAAGACCGTGATCATCGCGACGTTGCCGAAATTGCTGTCGCTGCGGCCGGGCGACGTTACGCTCGTCGTCGCGCACCGCGATGAGCTGATCGAGCAGATCGCCGAGAAGATGCACGTCGAGAATCCCGAGGCGATCATCGGGATCGAGAAGGCCGAGCGCCGGGCCTCCGACGAGTGCAACATCATCGTCGCGACGGTGCAGACGCTCGCCGAGAAGCGGCTCGACGAGTTCGTCAAACGGTTCCACCGCCGCATCTCGCTGTTCGTGATCGACGAGGCCCACCACGCGGCCGCGCCGTCGTACCGCGCGATCGTCGACGCGGTCCTCGCGCAGCGGCCCGAGGCGATGATCCTCGGCTTCACCGCGACGCCGAACCGCGGCGACGGCGTGCGCCTCGTCGACGTCTTCGAGAAGATTGTCTACACGATGGACGCCCGCAAGGCGATCGACGCGGGGTACCTCGTCCCGGTCAAGTCGTTTGCGGTCGCGACGACGACCAACCTCGACAACGTGGCCTCGCGGGGCGGCGACTTCGTGATCGGCCAGTTGGCCGCCGCCGTCAACGTCACCCAGCGCAACAAAGTTCTGGTCGAGGCCTACAAGAAGAGCACGCCGGGGCTCAAGGCGCTGGTCTTCACCGCCTCGGTCGAGCACGCGCGCGACGTCGCCGAAGAGTTCGTCGCGCACGGGGTCAACGCCGAGTGGGCGTCGGGCGAGACGCCGCGCGACGAGCGCGAGCGAATCGTGCGCGAGTTCCGCGGCGACGGGATCGACGTCCTGGTCAACTGCGGACTCTACCTCGAAGGCTTCGACGTCCCGTCGGTTCAGGTGATCCTCAACGCCCGTCCCACGAAGTCGACGACGCTCTACACGCAGATCACCGGCCGCGCGCTGCGCCCGCTCGACCAGATCGCGTCACCGCTCTCGAACACGAACTCGGCGCTCGAGCGTCGCGAGCTGATCGAGAAGTCGCCGAAGCCCGCCGCGATCGTGATCGACCTCGTC
>DASYFS010000546.1:0-5644 GCA_036498305.1 Candidatus Elarobacter sp.
CCAGCGTCGCTGCGCGCTGGTTGGGGATGCGGACGTCGAGGACGGCGAGGTCTTCGTCGGCGCCGGTCCGCGCGACGACGCGTGCGGGCGCGTGCGGCCCGTCGCCGATCGTCGCGACCAGGTTCCGCGCATCGTCGATCACGTGAGCGTCGGTGAGGATGCGCGAGCCCCACGAGCCGCTCTCGACGACGATCCCGCTGCCGTACGCATCGTCCCACTCGCCCTTGCGCTTCGGATCGTTCGCCGGGATCTTCATCGTCAGCAGCACGACCGACGGATGGAGCCGTTCGTAGGCGGCGACGTAGCGATCTTTTGCGGTGGGCTCGGGCTGCGGCGCTCGTGCGCACGCCGTGAGGAACATCAGCGCGACGGCGAGCCGCCTCACGACAGGCGTTCCGCGATCGCGGCGCGCAGCTCGTCGATGCCGGCGCCGGTCGCGGCGCTCACGTCGATTCCGCCCGACGGCAGGGCGGCGCGCGCGGCGGCGTCGAGCCGGTCGACTTTGTTGAAGACGTGGATCGTCGGCTTCTCGTCGAGCTTGAGCTCGCGCAGGATCGTCTCGACCGAGGCTTGCTGCCGCGGCCAGTCGGGATTCGACGCGTCGGAGACGTGGAGCAGGAGGTCGGCGCCGGCGAGCTCTTCGAGCGTTGCGCGGAAGGCGTTGACGAGCTCCTGCGGGAGCGCGGTGATGAATCCGACGGTGTCGGCGAGGCGAACGTTGCGGCCCGGCGCAACGTAGGCACGGCGCAGCGTCGGGTCGAGCGTCGCGAACGGCTGGTCGGCGACGAACGCACCTTGGCCTTGCCCAGCACCGGCGAGACGGTTGAGAAGCGACGACTTCCCGACGTTCGTGTAACCGACGAGCGCGACGAACGGATCGGGGCCGCGCCCGCCGCGGCGCGTCTCGCGCTGGCGCCGGACTTCGTCGAGCTGGCGCTGCAGCAGCGTGACGCGCTGCTGGATCTTGCGGCGGTCGACCTCGAGCTTCGTCTCGCCGGGACCGCGCGTGCCGACGCCGCCGCCCAGGCGCGAAAGCGCGGCGCCGACGCCGATCAGGTTCGACTGGCGGTAACGCAGCTGCGCGAGCTCGACCTGCAGCTGCCCTTCGCGCGAGCGCGCGTGCTGCGCGAAGATGTCGAGGATCAGCATCGTGCGGTCGACGATCGGGAGCGGAATGACCTTCTCGAGGTTCGTGCGCTGCCGCGGGCGCAGATCGTTGAAGACGAACAGCGTGTTGGCCTTGAGCTCGTCGGCGCGCTCCGCGATCTCGCGCGCCTTCCCGCTGCCGACCAGCGTCGACGGATCGACGTGCGGCAGCCGCTGCACGACCTCGCCGACGACCTGAACCCCCGCCGCTTTCGCGAGCGCGATGAACTCGGCGAGCTCAGGCGCGAGCGGCCGCTGCGGGTCCTGGAGATCGACGGCGACGACGAGTGCGCGTTGCGGTTCAGCGTCCGTCGCATGCAGTTTGCGATGTTCCAACTAGGATGAGACCTTTCGACGGAGCACGGCGATCAGCCAGGCAAGGCCGTCGTTGTAGCGCGGGCCGGGACGTTCGAGGATCGCGGGGTCGGGGAGGGTCGCGATCCGGCCGGCACGCACCGCTCCGAGTGCGTTCCACGGCGGACGATCGTTCACCGCCGCGAGGTCGACCGACGGGTCGACGATCAGCAGGTCGGGTTGGCGGGCAACGAGCGTCTCGGCGCTGTAGCGCGCATAGGGAAACGGGACGTCGGACGCTGCGTTGCGGCCGCCGGCAAGCTCGATCAGACGCGCGATGTACGAGCCGTTGCCGACGGTGAAGATCGGCGCGGTGCCGAGCACCACAAAGACGGACGGCCGATGACCGCCGTGCGGGACCGACGCCGTGAGCGCGGCCGTTCGCGCGCGCAGGCGCGTGACGAGCGTTTCCGCCGCGGCAGCGTGGCCGGTGAGCGCCCCCATCGCGCGCAGGTTCGCGTACACGTCCGCGAGCGAGTCGTCGCGGTAGAACTGCACCCGGATACCGGCGCGCGTGAGGTCGCGCGCCTGCGCGCGCTGCGACTCGATCGCGACGACGGCGTCGGGATGGAGCGCGACGATCTTCTCCGTCGCAAGCGAGGTGAACGTCGCGACGACCGGGCGCCGTTTCGCCTCAGCCGGATAATCGCTGTACGCCGAAACGCCGACGACGCTCGCACCGGCGCCGACCGCGAACAAGTCCTCGGTCAGCGACGGTATCAGCGAGACGATTCGGTGTGCCGGTGCCGCGCCCGCCGCGGCCGGCACGATCGCGAGCGCGAGCAGCGCCGCGACGCCTAGGCTACGCATCCGGCATTTCGGTGACGCGCGTTCCGATCGCGCGCAGGTCGACGGCGTAGCCGGCGACGACGAGCTCGACGCGCGTCGCGCGCGCGGCGAGGCGCTGCGTCAGCCGGCCCAGCGCATCGCGAAAGAGCCGCCCCTGCGGAAACGCCGGCACGATGCCCCAGCCCGTCTCCTCGCCCACGATGATGATGTCGGCGACCGCGGCTTCGACGGCGTCGACGAGCTCGGTTCCGGCGGCGTCGAGCTTCTCGGCGGCATCGTGCAGGTCGCCGAGCTCCAGGACGTGCGCGGCGAGCCAGGTGCCGAGCGCGTCGACGAGGACGCACGCGTCGTCCGGCGCGTCGCGCAGCAGCGCCGGCAGCGGCGTCTGCGTCGCCGTCTCGACGATCGTCCACGACGGCGGGCGGTCGCGCCGATGGCGCTCGACGCGCGCGCGCATCTCGTCGTCCGCCGGATCGACCGCGGCGGTCAGCGCGACGATCACGCGCTTGCCGGACGCTTCCGCCGCTTCGGCGAGGACCGCGCCGCGCGCGCTCTTTCCTGAACGCACCGGACCGAGAACGAGCGTTACCATTCCGCGCGCTTCGCCGCGCAGCGCCCGGCCACCAGGAAGGAGCGATCCCTCTGCGAACAACCTCGGCGTTCGCGTGCGCGGGAACCCGGTGAGAAGCCGGGACGGTCGCGCCACTGTGAGCGGGGAGCCGCCGAACGCCACGGCCCGTAAGGGCTGGAAGGCGCCGGCACGAGGCGACGATCCGCTGAGTCAGGATACCGGCACGCGAGCTCTCTGCACTCATCCACCTCGCGAAAAGGTCGGTGTCATGAACGTTCTCGCTCGCGCCGGCGTGGTCGCCGCGCTTCTCGCCGCGTCCGCCGCGGCCGCGGCTGCCCAGCCGGTCAGCCCCTCGCCATCGCCCACGCCGCTCCCGGAGATCGGGCGGGTCGTCACCAGCGACCGGCATCCCGAAGCGCTCTCGCGCACGACGCGGCCGACGTTTGTCGTCGACCGCACGGCGCTCGACGACAGCGGCGCCCGCAGCGTCGCCGACGCGCTCGCCGGTGTCCCCGGGATCAACCTGTTCTCGTACGGCGCGTTCGGCGCGCAAGTGAACTACGGGATTCGCGGGACGACGTCGAGCGAGACGCTCGTGCTGCAAGACGGCGTGCCGATCGCCGCCGGTTCGAACGGCGTCGTCGACCTCGGCTCGCTCTCCACGATCGGCGTGCAGCGGATCGAGGTCGTCGAGAGCGGCGCCTCGACGCTCTACGGCAGCAGCGCGACCGGCGGCGTCATCAACATCATCACGACCGCGCAAGTCGCGAAGCCCTCGTTGCGGCTCGCCGCCGGCTCGCTCGGCGAGCGCGACGCCGCGGTGCAGGCCGCGATCGGCACGTTCTCCGTCTCGTTCGAACGCCGGCTCGCGACGAACGTGTACGACTATCCCGCCTTCGCCTACGCTGGCGGAAACGCGACGCCGGCCGGTACGCGCACCGGCGCCGACGCGGAGCAGAGCGCGCTGCGGCTTTCCTACGTCGCGCAGGTCGGCGGCTGGACCGCGCGCCTGAGCGGCGGCGACGCGGCGATCGGCGTCGGCGTCCCCGGCGGCCTCGACTTCGCGACGCCGGGCGCGCGGCAGCTGACGCAGCGCAGCGACGCGCTGCTCGATCTTTCGCACGCCGCCGCGGGCGGAACGTTCAACCTCACGCTCGCGGGGATCGGGCAGAAGCTCGTCTACCGCGACATCGCCGGCCTCGGCGGCGAGGACGACACCTTCGATGCGCGGACGCAAGCGTCGCTCCGCTACACGCGCGGTTGGAAGCACGGCGATCTCGTCGCCGGCGCGGACTTCTCGCGCGAGAGCGCGGTGCTGACCTTCTCGCCCTCGACGCCGCCGCAGCCGCCGATCGGCGCGGCCGCGGCGCAGAGCGCGCTCTACGCGCAGCTCGGCATCGATCCGACCCGCACGACGCGCCTCGTCGTGGGCTTGCGCGGCGAGAACGACGGGCCGCAAGGCAAGATCCTCGCTCCGTCGCTCGGGGCCCGCATCGACCTCGGTGCGGCGCGCCTCACCGCCAACGCCGGGACGTCGTTCCGCGTCCCGACGCTGATCGATCTCTACTATCCCGGCTTCTCGAACCCGAACCTCAAGCCCGAACGGCTCGCCGACTACGACGCGACGCTGGCGTTCCCCGATCTCGGCGGCGGCGTCGCGCTCGGGATCTTCGGCCGCGACGGATCGAACCTAATCGTCCTCGATCCGGCGACCTTCGTCCCGTTCAACGCGTCGCGCGTCTCGGTCAACGGGCTGCAGCTCACCGCGGCGACGCGTCCGTTCCATCACTTCCGCGCAACGGCGAGCATCACCGACCTGTACCGCGCGCTCGACACGACGACCGGGATGCGCTTGCCGTACACGCCGCCGATCGTCGCGACGCTGGGGTTGGAGCGGCCCTTCGACGGCGGTGCCGTTGCGTTCGGCGCGCACGTCCATGTCGCCGGCGCGGTCGCCGACGTCCCGAACTACGGCGGCGCACCGTATGCCGATCCGTATTCGGCGTTCACGACCGCCGACGCGTACGTCCGCTGGCGGCTGGCGCCGAGCACGATCCTGTCGGTGCGCGCGCGCAACCTCGGCAACGAACGCTATGCGCCGATCTTCGCGTACCCCGCGCCTGGCCGCACGTTCGAGGTCGAGCTGGCCACGCGCTAGCGCGCGCCGAACCGCTCGTAGTCGACGACCGCCTCGAGCGGGACCCGTCCCTCCCACCCGGCGCGGACGAGGTCCGGCTCGTCGGCGAACGTGCGCACGTAGCCGACGCACAAATACGCGACGATTCTCAAACGGTCGGGGACGGCGAAGATGCGGCGCAGCGCCTGCGGGTCGACGATGCTGACCCACCCGACGCCGAGTTGCTCGACGCGCGCCGCGAGCCACAGGTTCTGGATCGCGCAGACGGTCGAGTAGCGCGCCGTCTCCGGCATCGTCTGCCGTCCCAAACCCTGTCCGCGTTCGGGATCGTCGTCGCAGAGGACGAGCAGGTTGAGCGGCGCTTCGAGGATCCCTTGCAGGCGCAGCGACAGGTAGCGCGTCCGCTGCTCGCCCTCGTAGCGCTGTGCGGCGGCCGCGTTGGCTTCGTCGAACGCATCGCGAACCTCGCGGCGCGCCGCGAGATCGCGGACGACGATGAAGCGCCACGGCTGGGAGAGGCCGACCGACGGCGCGCGATGCGCGGCTTCGAGGATGCGCGTCAGCACGCCGTCCTCGACCGGCTCGTCGGTGAAGTCCGCGCGCACGTCGCGCCGGCTGCGGATCGCGCGATAGACGGCGGCGCGCTC
>DASYFS010000547.1:0-3466 GCA_036498305.1 Candidatus Elarobacter sp.
CGCGGGACCGAGCCCCAACGTGAACGCCCGCGAGATCACGCCGGAGATGCGGATGAACGTCGACTACTGCGCGTCGTGCCGCGGCCGCAACTCGCACGGGATGGCGACGAGCATCGCCGCGATGGCGGGCGCGACGCCGGCCGATTTCGGCACTGCGCCGATCGACGCGGCACAGTACGAGTTCCTGTGCGCCGCAACGGCGGCGCTATGCGTCAAGTACGGCGTCGATCCGACCGACCCGCAGCAGTGCTACACGCACGCCGAAGCGGCACTGTGGGACGGCTACTTCGGCACCGGCGACGAGGAGCGCTGGGATCTCGCCGTCCTCGAACCCGCCGACGTCGACATCGCGACGCTCGCGGAGCTAGCGCCGAAGTCGGGCGACCGGCTGCGCGCGCGCATCGCAGCCTACGCTGCGGCGCTCGCCGAAGCGCCGTGAAGACCTTCGTCGCGCTGCTGCGCGGCGTCAACCTCGCCGGAAAGCGCACGATCGCGATGGCGGAGCTACGCGACGTCGCGAGCGATCTTGGCCACGCGCACGTGCGCACGGTGCTGCAGAGCGGCAACCTCGTCTTCCGCTCGAGCGGCGCAACGGCCGCGAAGCTGGAGATGCAGCTCGAAGCCGCGATCGCAAAGCGCTTCGGTCACCCGGTCGACGTCTTCGTCCGCGACGCCGCGGTGTGGGAGCGTCTGATCGAAGAGAATCCCTATCCGCGCGAAGCGCGCGACGATCCGGCGCATCTTCTGCTGATGTGCCTCAAGCGCGCGTCGAGTGCGGGTGCGGACGATCGGCTCGCCGCCGCAATCACCGGCCCGGAATACGGTCGCGTGCGCGGCGCGAACGCGTACCTTGTCTATCCCGACGGCATCGGAACGTCGAAGCTGACCGCCGCGAAGCTGGAGAAGGCGCTGGGATGCAGCGGCAGCGCGCGCAACTGGAACACCGTCATCAAGCTGCGCGACGCGGCGAGCACCGGCGGCTAGGTGTAGAGACCCAGGTGCGCGTCGACGAACGCGCGATAGCGGTCGAAGGCGGCGCGATAGGCCTCGACGCTGCCGTGCTTGGGATTCGACGGCTCGTCGTAGCCGACGGCGCGTGCCGCCGCTGCGGCGTCATCGACAAGGCCGACGGCTTGCGCGGCGAGCAGCGCGGCGCCGAACGCGGACGCTTCTTCTTGCCGCGGCTGCACCGCCGGAAGCTCGAAGATGTCGGCGAGCAACTGCCGCACCAGCGGCGCTTTGGTGAGGCCGCCGGTGAGCAGCAGCCGTGAGGCGTCGCCGCCGATCGTGCGCAGCACTTCGTAGACGGCGCGCACGCCGAAGACGACGCCTTCGAACCCGGCGCGGATGATCGTGGTGCGATCGTGCGCGAGATCGAGCGCGTCGAACGCGCCGCGCAGTCCGCTGCGCCAATACGGCGCGCGCTCTCCGGCGAAGAACGGCAGCACGACCAGACCGTCCGCGCCCGCCGGAACGCCGGCGGCGAGTGCGACGGCGCGCGTGAAGCGCTGCTCCTTGGGGACGTCGGCGAGGAGCAGCTCGAAGATCCAGTCGAGCGACGCGCCTGCGGCGCTGGTCGGTCCGCCGACGACGTACCGCACGTCGTCCGCGCAGTAGCAGAACGTGCGCGCCTGGTCGTCGAGCAGCGGTTCGTCCGTGAGGATGCGCACCGCGCCCGAGGTGCCGAGCGTCAGCGCGACGTCGCCGCGTTCGCTGCACCCGACGCCGATGTTCGCGAGCGGCCCGTCGGCCGACGCGAGCACGACCTCGGTGCGGCCGGTGAACCCAAGCTGCCGCGCGATTGCGGGGCGAAAGGCGTGGATCGACGTGGACGGTTTCGCCGGCGTCGACAGGCGCTGCGGGTCGACGCCCGCGAGCTCGAGCGCGCGCGGATGCCAATCGCGCGTGCGCAGATCGAGCATCCCGGTCGCCGACGCGATCCCGTGATCGACGAGCCACTCGCCGGTCCAGCGGAAGATGACGAGCTCCTTGAGCCCTACGAAGCGGCGCGTTCGCCGCACGAGCTCGCGATCGTTCTCGTGCAGCCAGCGCAGCTTCGCGATCGGGAGCATCGGGTGCATCGGTGCGCCGGTTACGGCGTACAGCTCCGCGGCGGTTCCGTCCTGACGCCACCGGTCGGCGACCGCGTGGGCTCGGCGATCCATCCAGGTGATGACGCGCGAGAGCGGCTCACCGCTGTCGTCGACGCAGAGCACGCCGTGCATCGCGCTCGAGAACCCGATCGCGGTGACCTCGCTGCCGCGCATCCGCACGTCGGCGAGCACGCGTTCGAGGACGCGCATCGTCGCGAGGTAGACCAGGTCGGCATCCTGCTCTACCTCGTCCGGATGCGGCGTCTCGAGACCGTAGAACTCCGAGGCTTCCGCGATCTGCCGCCCGGCGGTCGTCGAGGCGAGGACCTTGACGGCACTGGTGCCGAGGTCGATGCCGACGACGACCGGAGCGGAGTCGCGACCGTCACGCAACGGCAGTCGGTTCCGGGATCGGCTCGATCCGTCCGAGCAGCCACACGTACGACGCGATCCCGACCAGCAGGATGATCCCCGCGGTCAGCAGCGCGGCGTAGAACGAGCCGGTCGACGCGACGATGAGTCCGGTCACCAGCGGCGCGCAGAATGTGCCGAGGTTGCCGAACAGGTTCATGATCCCGCCGATCGTCCCGGTCGAGTTGCGCGGCGCGATCAGCCCGGGGATCGACCACGCGACCGGCGCGTGGAACGAGATCCCGGCCGCCGCGACGGCGATCCAGAACACCGCGACGTTGATGTCCTTGGTGAAGGCGGCGCCGATGACCGCGAAGCCGAGGACGAGTCCGGCGATCAGCAGCGTCTTGCGCACGCGGTTCGCGTCGTAGCCGCGCTTGATGAGGTAGTCGACGAGCCAGCCGCCGACGACCATGTCGGAGATCGTGCCGCACATCCAGATGATGAACGCATAGCCCGCCGCCTTGAGGATGTTCACCCCGAACGTCGTCGTCAGGTATCCCGGCAGCCACGTCAACAGGAAGCCGAACAGGTAGTCGTAGGCGGTGAACCCGATCGTGAGCCCCCACACCTTCGTGCGCGAGACCAGATACATGATGCTCGCTCCCGGCGCGCCGCCCGCCGAGGTCTCCGGCTCGGCGCCGCCATCGCGGATGTACTTCGCTTCAGCGGGCGTCAGGCGCTTGTCCTGACTCGGGTTGCGATAGAAGACCCAGAACAACCCGAAGAAGATGAGGCTGAGAAACGCGTTGGTCCAGAACATCCCGCGCCAACCGAACTGGATCATCAGCCAGGCGGTGAACGGAACCGCGATCGCGTTCGAGAGCTTCGCCGCGCCGTCGAACAGCGAGGTCGCGAAGCTGCGCTCGCTCCGCGGGAACCAGTAGCCGACGGCCTTCGCATTGGCCGGGAAGGTCGGGGCTTCGGTGACGCCGAGGAAGGCCCGCGCGGCCATGATGGCG
>DASYFS010000548.1:0-6985 GCA_036498305.1 Candidatus Elarobacter sp.
GCCTCGGAGCACGCGCGCCGGCTCTATCCGGGCTGGGACGAGATGGCGAAACGCATCGTCGCGCAGTTCCGGCTCGACTTCGCCCGGTATCCCGGCGCCGCCGATCTCGAGGAGGTCGTCGAGTCGTTACGCGCGCGCAGCGAGGATTTCAATGCGCTCTGGCAGCGCGGTCAGGACGTGCAGGTGCGCAGCGAGGGCCACATCGAGGTCGTCGACAAGGACGGCGTGCGCCGCCGCTACTCGACGTTGACGATGGTGCCGCAGAACGACGCCTCGCTCCGCGCGGTGTTCTTTCTGCCGCCGCTCGAAACGCTCGGCTGACGCGCTCAGCGCGCCGGCTGCAGCCAGTTCGTCTCGGCGTACGCCGCGCTCGCGTCGACCGCGTGCAGCGTGAACGCGTGCCGCGACGCCGACGACCGGTTCGGCGCGCTGTAGTGCGGCAGGCGTCCGTGAAAGGCGAGCAGTGTTCCCGCCTCGACCTCAAGCGGCTCCGCTTCGGCGTCGCCCGGCCACGGAGCGGTATCGAGTGTCTCCATCCGCGGCGCCGCGTTCTCGACGACGAACCGTTCGCGCAGCGGCGTGCGGTGGCCGCCGCGCTGCGCCCACAGGCAGCCGTTCTCGCGGTCGGCACGTTCCAGGGCGAACCACAGCGTCGTCACGCTCGGCGGATCGGTGACGAAGTACGTCTCGTCCTGATGCCAGCGCACCTCGCCGCCGATGTGCGGCTGCTTGAAGATGTACATGCTCTGCACGATCTTCGGTTCTGCGAGGCCGAGCTCGCGCAGCAGCGCGCCGATCTTCGCGTCGTTCGCGAACGCGGCGAAGACTGGATCGAGGACGTGCATCGCGTGGCCGATTTTATTGATCGACATCGCCTTGGGCTGACGCAGGTTGCCGCCGGCGTCGAACGCCTCTTCCTCGAAGAAGCAGCGCACGGCGTTCCCCGAGCTCAGGAAGTACTCTTCGGCTTTCGTCTTCGCGTCGTCGCGCGTCGAGAAGACCGCGCCCGGCGTGCGGGGGTCGAAGTCGTCGACGATCGCGGCGGCACGCGCGCGCAGCGCGGCGACCTCTGCGGGCGATTTGAAGCCGGGGAGCACGACGAAGCCGTCGGCGGCGAACCGCCGCGCGACGTCGGTGGCAAGCTGCATCCCGACTACTTCAGGCGGCTCGGCGCAGCTCCCGCACGGCGACGAAGGCGAACTTCGGCTCGCGGACACCGGTGAAGAACGCCGACATATCGGCGGCCATCCGGCTGCCGCCGTCGGGCGTGAGCGGATAGCTCGTCCCGCCGATCCGCTCGTAGACCGCCGCCGCGTAGCTCCCGGACACTTCGTCCCTGGCCGGCCGGTCGATGAAGCGCGCTTCGATCGTTCCGCGCTCGCCCGCGGCGACCAGGACCGTCTGGTCCTCAAAGCGCCAGCAGGCGACGCCGCCGTCGCGCCAGAGGGTCAGGTCGTCGCCGAATTGCTCGGCGAGCGGCGCCATCGCGTCCGCCAGCCACCACATCGTGCCCTGGACTGCCATTTCGGTACTGTACCGGCGGGTCCGGGACATAGCACGGGCCAGGTGGCCATCAGCCACCCGGCCCGTTTCGACGCCGTGTCGAGCCGAGGTCTAGAGCTTGGCGGCGATCCGCGAGGCGACCGACTCGGGGAGCAGGTCGGCGTAGTTGAGAACCAGCTTCTCTCCGCCGTCAAATTCCACGGTCACGTCGCGCTCGTTGTCCTGCAGCGCCGCGACGACCGTCCCGCTCTGGCCGACCCACATCGCCGAGTCCCAGGAAAGCTCCGTCGTGCGGACCCGGCTGCCGAGGCGCCCGTGCACCTGGTCGTTCACCGAGTCGATCCATTGGTCGAACGTCATGTTCTCGTCCTTATCTATTTGGCCAAGCGGCCCTCGCCAGCATACCCTCCGAACAGGACATTTAGCAAGTATGAACCTCGATCTTCACGGCCGCGTCGCCCTCATCACCGGCTCGACCGCCGGAATCGGCTGGGCGACCGCCCGCGGGCTGGCCGCGGCCGGCGCCTCAGTGATCGTCAACGGCCGCACGCAGGCGCGGGTGGACGAAGCCGTCGCCGCGATCAACCGGACCGAGCCTACCGCCGACGTTCGGGGCTTCGCGGCCGACCTCGGGACGGCCGAGGGCTGCACCGCGGTCGCCTCCGCCTACCCGCAGGTCGACATCCTCGTCAACAACCTCGGGATCTTCGGGCCCCAGGCGTTCGAGCAGATCGACGACCCGACGTGGTTGCACTTCTTCGAGACCAACGTGATGAGCGGCGTGCGGCTCAGCCGCGCCTACCTTCCGGGGATGCGGCAACGCGACTGGGGCCGGATCGTCTTCGTCTCCAGTGAGTCAGCGTTGCAGATCCCAAGCGAGATGATCCACTACGGCGTCACCAAGACGGCGCAGATCGCGCTCGCGCGCGGAATCGCCGAGACGCTGACCGGGACGGGCGTCACGGTTAACAGCGTGCTGCCCGGGCCGACCGAGTCCGAAGGCGTCGGGACGTTCCTCAAGGAGCTCGCCGCGAAACAGAACCTCTCGCGCGACGAGGTCGAACGGCGGTTCTTCGAGAGCGCACGGCCGACGTCGCTCCTGCACCGTTTCATTACGCCCGAAGAGGTCGCGAACATGATCGTCTACGTGTGTTCGCCTGCGGCCTCGGGGACGACCGGCGCGGCGTTGCGCGTCGACGGCGGTGTGGTGCGCGCGATCCCCTAGCGCTAGAGCGGCCGGCGCCGCGCGGGGAGCAGGTCGATCTGATCCGCCGAGAACGTTCCGTCGGGTTGCCGGTGTCCGTAGACGCGAACGCGCATCCCGTTTTGGAACGTGAGGCCGCGGGGGTGGATCACCGTCCCGCGGTGGAGCACGACGTGCGGCCCGCGATCGAGCTGCAGGTTGTACGGCTGGAACGAGATGACGCGTCCGATGAGACGCCGCTCGTTCCCGGTCTGCTGCGCCGAGGACGCCAGCGGCACCGCGACCGCGGCGCAAGCCGCGATCGCGATCGCCGTGCGGCGCACGCGGTCAGTGGGTCCGATCACCGCCGCGGTTGTCCTGGCGCGCCTGGCGCTGTTGCGGCGCCTGACGCTGCTGCTGCGGCGCCTGAGCGGAGCGCTGCGGAGCGGCATAGCCGCCGCCGTTGCCGCCGCCGTACGAGCGCTGCGGAGCGGAGTAGCCGCCGCCGTTGTTGCCGCCGTACGAGCGCTGCGGAGCGGAGTAGCCGCCGCCATTCGAGCGTTGCGGGGCACTATAACCGCCGTTGTTGCCGCCGTACGAGCGTTGCGGAGCCGTGTAGCCGCCGCCGTTGTTGCCGCCGTACGACCGCTGCGGTGCCGCGTTGCCGCCACCGTACGAGCGCTGCGGCGCCGTGTAACCGCCGCCGTTGGCGTTGCCGCCGCCGTACGTGCGCTGCGGAGCCGTGTAGCCGCCGCTGTTAGCGTTCCCGCCGCCGTAGGTACGCTGCGGTGCGGTGTAGCCGCCGCCGTTCGCGTTCCCCGCGCCGTACGTGCGCTGCACGGGTGCGGTGCCGCCGCTCGTCGTTGCGTTGCCGTACGCGCGCTGCGGCGTCGCGTTGTACGCGCCGGAGCCGGTGTTGCCGTACGTGCGTCCGCTCATCCGCGGCGCGCCGTCGATCGTCGTGCCGCGCGCCGAACCGTAGCGCGACCACGGATCGGTCGGCGCGACCGGCTGATGCGATACCGCGGCGGCCCCTTGCGGCTGGGCCTGGGCTCCGCCCGAGTAGCGCGCGGCGGCGGTGGGGTAGCGCACCGCGCCGGCCCCCTGGAAGTGCGCCTGCGTCGCGGCGCTGATCGCCGTGCGCGTCTGCTCGAACGGAACGCGCTGCACGTTCGCCGGCGAACCCGCGAACGTCCGCTGCGCGAACGCCGTGCGCATCGCGAGCTGCTGCGGGACGGCCTTCTCGGTGTAGCGGAGGTTCGCCGTCGTCGGAACGACGGGGAGCGCGCCGCGCGCGACCTGGACGTTGCGCAGCTCGTTCGGCCGCATGATCGTCGGATGCGCGAAGTTGCCCTCGGTGAACCGGCGACCCGGGACGGTCACCATCCCGTACGGCGCGTTGTGGTAGTTGTTGATGATCGTCGTGTTGTTGACGACGGTGTTGTTCACGATCGTCGTGCGGCCGCCCCAACCCGAGCCCCACCACGGATGGTACGCTTCGAACGGCGCCAGCGGAACCCAGCCGATGCTGTCGCCGATCCCGACCGAGACGTTGCCGATCGTGAAGAACGCGACCAGCGCCGGGCGCCACGGCGTGTAGGTGCGATACGGCGGCGGATACCACGCCCAGCCGTAGGACGGGCTGTGATACCAGGCGCCGTAATGATACGGAGCCCAACCCCACGGCTCGTTGCCGACCCAGGTCCAGCCGTAGGCGTCTTCCCACACCCAGCGGCCGTCGGAGTACGGCGACCAATTGCTGGCGACGTTCGACGGCACCCACACCTCGCCGTAGCGTTGATCGGGGACCCAGCGGCCGTACGTGTCGAGGTCGGCACCGCCGACGACGTCGGGGTTGACGTAGTGGTCCTGCGCGACGGCGTGTTCGTAGCGCACGTCGCGATCTTGGTTGAAGCGATCGAAGTCGTCGAGCGCGACCGCCTCCTGCGTCGTGATCGACGGGCTCGCCGCGGGGCCTTGCGCGAACAGCGTCATCCCCGGCGTCAGCGCCTGATCGCCTTGCGGCGACACGATCGCCGCGTCGCCGGCGCGCACGGTCACCATCGTCTGACCGTCGTGCGTGACGGTGACGCGGTAGCTGCCGCCGGTCCGCGGACGCACCGTCACCGACGGCGTGTCGATGTCGGTTCCCCCGTCGGTACCGCGCAGCAGACGCAGCTCGACGGTTCCTTCGGCGAGCTGAATCGCGCGCGTGTCGTTGTCGAGCTTTGTGAAGCGCAGCTGCGCGTTGTCGCCCAATCGCAACAGCGTGCCGCCCGATATCTGAACCTCGGCGCGCGTGTTGTCGCCGGTGGTCAAGAAATCGCCGCCGAGAACGGGTGCGTTCACGACGGCGGCGGTGGGAGTGGTGGCGTCGCCGCGCTGCACCGCGAGCGAACCTTCAATAAGGGAGATGCGCGCGACGCCTGCGCCTGCGTTGTCGTCCGACTGGGCAAGGGCAAGCTGCGGCAAGAATGGCAACACGAGCGCCGCTATAACGGCGGCGACGGTTCGCAAAAAATCGCGATATGAAAGCATGGATGCGCCTCGCGGATGCGGGGTCGAGGATGGTGGAGCAACGCCAGAATACCGCGCGCAGTTCTCGTTCGGCCTACGGGCAGGCGACCCCCAGCGTACTTTAATCCTCGCCTCATCGGATTCTCGCCCGCCGGGCCGATGACTGGTAGACACGGAGGAGCCGCCATGTCGTTCCGGTCTATTGCCTGTGCTGTTGCCCTAACGATGTTCGCGCTGCCGGTCGCAGCGCTCGCCGCCGAAGACGGCGCACCGTACGTCCCGATGAGTCAGCTCGCGCCCGCCGACGAATACTTCGGCCACGCGAAGCTCAGCGTGCTCGGGATCGCCAACCATATCAAAGATGCGGGCGCGCGGCTCGACGAGGGCGCGAACCCCGCGAAGGTGTTCGACGGACCGCTCGCGTTCGTCGAAGATTCGATCCGCGATTGGGAGCATCAGTTCCCGAACGATCCGTGGATCGCGCGCGATCTCTACGGACTCGAGCTCGCGTATCTGCGTGCGCAGTCGCCGCGCGGCGTCTCGCTCGCGCATCACGCGGCCGACTGGCTCGTCGCCGATTATCCCGACAGCCCGCTCTGCGGCGACGCGCAGGTCGCGCTCGGCTACGGTCCCGATCCGCGCGACTCGGCCGGTTCGACGGCTGACGCGTGGACGCGGTTCGCCGCGCTGCGCGCGCCGCTGCCGCCGCACTAAGTCACGAGCACGTAACTGCCGGGCGCGTCTTCGAGCGGCGGATAGCCCTCGGAGCCGCACCCGCTCGGCGCGTCGACGGCGTCGCCGGATCGCTCCGCGAGCCACGCGGTCCAATCCGGCCACCACGACGCGCCGTCGTGCTGTTCGGCGCGCGCGAACCACACGTCCGGTGACGGCGGCGCCGGCGATCCCGCCGGCTCGCCCCACCACGCCGCCTTTTTCTTGCCGGGCGGGCTGATGATTCCGGCGATATGTCCGGACGCGCCGAGCCGGAACGTCACCTCGCCGCCGAAGCGCTGCGTCATCGCGTAGACGCTTCGCCACGGCGCGATGTGGTCTTCGGACGTCGCGACCGCGTAGGCCGGCAGCGTGATGCGGCCGAGATCGATCGGGACGCCGTCCACCTCGAGGACGTCGGGCTTCACCAGGTTGTTCTCGAGGTACATCTGGCGCAGGTAGTACGCGTGCAGCGCGGCCGGAATGCGCGTCGCGTCGTTGTTCCAATAGAGCAGATCGAACGCCGGCGCGTCCTTGCCGAGCAGATACCGGTTGACCGCGACCTGCCACACGAGATCGTTCGCGCGCAGCAAGTTGAAGGTGTCCGCCATCTCGCGTCCGCTGAGGTAGCCCTGCTCTTCCATCCGCTCTTCGATCGTGGTCAGCGCCTCTTCGCTGATAAACGCCTGTACGTCGCCGGGATCAGCGAAGTCGACGAGCGCGGCGAAGAACGTTGCGGTGTTGACCAGCTTCGACTCGATGCGCGCGAGGTAGGCGAGGGTCATCGTGAGCAGCGTCCCGCCGATGCAGTAGCCGATCGCGTCGACCTGCTCGCTGCCGGCGATGTCGGCGGCGGCGGTAAACGCGGTCAGCGCGCCCTCGCGCACGTAATCGGCCATCGTGTAGTCGCGCATCTCGGCCGGCGGGTTTCGCCAGGAGACGACGAACGTGTTGCGGCCGTTGTCGGTCGCGTATTTCACGAAGCTGTTCGCCGGCTGCAGGTCGAGGATGTAGAACTTGTTGATCCAGGGCGGCAGAATCACCAGCGGGCGCGCGAAGACGCGCTCTTGC